>DATMVU010000460.1:0-2013 GCA_035562875.1 Actinoplanes sp.
CGCCGAAGTGTCGCGCAGCGCCCACCGGCCGTCCGCCCGGGACACCATGATCGCGCGGGAGGCCGCCTGGCGGGTCGCCCGGACGGCACCGTCGTTCAGGCCGATCTCCACCACGACACTCGGTTCGTATGTCCAACGGCCGGCGTGGTAGCTGCCTGCGGTCTGTGTCAATGCCAGCGCCGTTCGTCCGCCCGGCAGCACGATCACCTGGCAGCCGGTGCCGTCGGTGGGCACCCGCCAGGCACAGTCGTGGGACGTCGGTGTCCAGCACTCCAGAGCGACTCTGCCGAGTGCGGCGAGAACACGACCGTCGGCGAGGGCCTGCACCGCCCAAACCTCGCGGCGGGGCGTCCACGCGAGTCCTCGTTGTGTACACAGCTGGTCGACGACAGCGGCAGCGACAGCCGGATCCGTGGGAGATTCGTCCGCGTGTGGCACTTCGCCGTAGGGCATCTGCAGCATGCCCGCGGTGGCCCGGGCCCAGTCGTCGCGCCGGATGGTGCAGGCCAGAGCCGTGGTGCCGAACGTCTTCTCGTCCTCATCGCAGGGGATGGCCAGCACCAGCGCGAGCGTTTCCGGATCCTGCCAGGTGAGTCGGCGAACCTCCCGGGGATGTTCCAGCAGCGACACGGTAGCGCCGGTGGAGAGGTCCAGCAGGAGCAGTTCGCCTTCGTAGGCCCATCCGCCGTCGTACGCGCCGGTGCCGATCGCCAACAACGGCAGGGTGGGATGGAAGGCGAGCGCGTTGGCCGGCCAGCGCGTAGTCACCAGGAACAGGCAGGTGAGATCGTCGGTGCGGTAGACCGCCGACCGATGCCAACCCGGATCCGGCTGCGAACGGCGAGAGACATCACGACCGTGCCATTGTGGCCGGGAAAACGCCCCGCCGACCGCGATGAGCGCTCCATCGGGCGAGGTCGCAGTGACGCGCGGCCGGCCGATCTCGCAGAACGGGCCAGCACCCAGCACCCGGTCCACCCGGGCTTCGGACACGCTCACCGGATACCGGCAGGCTCGATGCTCAGCTCCTTTACGAGCCGCCGCTCAAGTCGTCCCGCTGAGGCCTTGAGGTCTTCGGTCGGCTTCCAGCCAGACCGTTCATAGACCCTGACAGCCCGCTCGTTGTCATCGATGACCCAGAGTTCAAGACAGCCGACTCCGGCCACCCGTGCAAGATCGTCTACGTAGGTGAGCAGGCTGCCGCCGATTCCGGCACCCCATGCCTCGGGGGCGACGGCGAGATAGACGAGTTCGAGCGCCGACTCATGAGTGACGACGAGCGCAAAGCCGGCAGGCTCGCCCCTCAGGTAGGCGACGTGCAAGGAGCCGGTGCTGGTCGACAGCCGATGCTGGATGCCAGGCAGCTTCTCCTCGGCCGCGGCCGGAACCAGCAGGCCGTCTCGCTTGGCTGTGGCACCGGCCCAGATGTTTGCCGCGGCGCGCTGGCTCTCTGCGCTGTCATCCCTCGTGATCCTGACATCCGCAACGCCGTCCGGCGCTCTCGCTGACATATTCACGAGCAACGAGCGTAGTGGCCGACCGTGAGCGTTCTACCGGTCGGCCGCACAGAAACAGAGTGATCAGCGTCTGAAGACCAGCAGATCCGTGCACCGGATCAAGCTGGGGTCACTCCGATTCGGCGTTCGGATCGGCGTCACCGTGACGGTCGTACGAACGGCAGAGACAGAACTCAGCCAGCCGATATCTGCGCTGGCTGCGGAAGTACTGGCGGCGTAGCGCATCGAAGTGTCGCGAGTTCGGCCGCCACGCTGGCCCTGAGGAGTGCCGGTCGGCTCGAGGGTTCCTTGGTCACACCAGGTCGTCGATGTCAGCGAGAGTTTGCAGGGTCTCCTCGCTGTCGGCAGCGTCGAACGCCGCGAACAGCGTCAACCGAAGATCGGCGCTGGACAGCCAGGCGACCACCTGCTCGGCTCGGCGGTCACGGCTCAGGTGCGCCGGTGGTCGGCGCAGACGGCCCAGGCCGCACATCTTCATCCTAGGACGCTCTAGGCG
>DATMVU010000461.1:0-3364 GCA_035562875.1 Actinoplanes sp.
CTCCACCGGCAACGACTTCTCGCTGACCAGCAGCCCCGCCAGTGCGTCGGTCAACCCGGGTTCGTCGGCTACCGCCACCATCGCCACCGCCGTCACCAGCGGTAGCGCCCAGACGGTGGCTCTCACCGCCTCGGGCCTGCCGTCGGGTGTGACCGCCAGCTTCAGCCCGTCGTCGGTGACCGCGGGTGCCAGCTCCACGCTGACCCTGGCCACGACGACCGCGGCGGCCGCGGGTACCTATGCGATCACGATCACCGGTACGGGTTCGGCGGCCACCAAGACGGCCACGTTCTCGCTGACCGTCAACGGTGCCGGTGGATCCTGCTCGGGCACGAACGCCTCGGACGTGACGATCTCGGACAACGCCACGGTCAACTCGCCGATCACGATCAGTGGTTGCTCGCGGGCCGCGTCGGCGTCCAGCACCGTGGAGATCCACATCGTCCACACGTACATCGGTGACCTGGTCGTCTCCCTGGTCGCCCCGGACGGTTCGGTGTACGCCCTGCGCAGCCGCACCGGTGGTAGCACCGACAACATCGACACCACGTACACGGTCAACCTGTCGTCGGAGACCGCCCCGAACGGTACCTGGAACCTGCGGGTCCAGGACGCCGCCTCCGCGGACACCGGCTACATCAACAGCTGGACCCTGACCATCTAAACCTGGACGGCAGGTGGGGACGGCTCGCATTCCGGTGCGGGCCGTCCTCCCTTTTTCAACCCCTTCGCCGGTACGTTCCAGCAGAGAACCGTGACTAACCGCGACCACTGCGGCCCGTCCCTGTCACCCCCCGACCGCCGGGCTGAAGCGGGCCACCACCGGCTACCACGCACGCCCTGGACGTTCGCCGACAACGCATTATCCTGGGACGGGTCCAGAAACGGAGGCCACATGCCCGCCACCAGGATCGTCGCCGTACTGATCGTCAGCGGGATCGTGGCCGTCGGCGGTTTCCTCATCCACTTCCACCCTGGCGACTCCGCAGTCACCTGCCAGGGCCAGACCATGCCCCGGGGCGGCACCTGCGTGGTGGCGACCTCAACCGTCCAGGAGGCGCGGAGCTGGCAGCAACAGGCCGACGCACAACGCTCCACCCGCGCCGGCCAGGGCCTACTGGCCGGCATAGCCGGTTCCGTCGTCCTCCTCGGGGCCGCCGGCTACCTGCTCCTCGGCGCCGGCGCTAACCGCGACTGACCCGCTCCTCGGCCTGGAGCCCCCACCCCGCCCGGACTGCCGCTACAGGGTGATGACGATCTTGCCCTGGGTGCGGCCCTCTTCGGACTGCTTGTGCGCCTCGGCGATCTGCTCCAGCGGGTATGTCGCGGCGATGTGCGGGGTGTAGGCGCCGGTTGCGCCGTGGGTGGCGCCCTCGGACAGGAGGGCCGGGTTGTTCTCGGCGGAGATGTGGCGGACGCCGAGGCCGCCGGCCAGCAGGTGGTCGGCGACGGTGACGACGTGGGACGGGGTGCCGGCCAGGGCTACCAGGTCGGGCAGGGAACCGGAGCCGACGGCGTCGATGATCGCGTCGACACCTTCGGGGGCGAGGGCCTTCACCCGGTCGGCGAGGCCGGGGCCGTAGGTGGTGGGTGTGGCGCCGATCGAGCGCAGGTAGTCGTGTTTCCCGGTGCTGGCGGTGCCGATGACGGTGGCGCCGCGGGCTACCGCGATGGATACCGCGGCGCTGCCGACACCGCCTGCGGCGCCTTCGACGAGCAGTGTCCTGCCGGTCAGGTCGCCGAGGGCGTCGAGGGCGCCGCCGGCGGTGGCGATGGCCAGGCCGGCAGCGGCGGCCTGTTCCACGGTCCAAGTGGCGGGGACGGGGGCCCAGGCGGTCAGGACGAAGTGTTCGGCGCTGCCACCGAAGAGGCCACCGAGGCCGAAGACGGTGTCACCGACAGTGACGCCGGTTACTCCTTCGCCGATCTCGTCGACGGTTCCGGCGGCGTCCCGGCCGGGGATGGCGGGCAGGTCGGCGGGGAAGTATTCGCGGACCGCGCCGGAGCGGATCTTCCAGTCGACCGGGTTGACGCTGGCGGCGGCGACCTTGATCCGGATCTCGCCGGGGCCGGCGTGCGGTTCGGGGGCGTCGTCGACGATCAGCACGCCGGCGGGACCGTATTCGTGGAAGCGGGCTGCACGCATGGTGACTCCTGGGTCTCTACTGATTCGCTGCGAAAATAAGACTAAAGAAGAAAAAACAGACTATTTGCAAACGTGCAGATGGGTGGAGAGGTGAGTGGGGAGAGCTGACCCGGGAGGCGGTGAAGAGGGGTGACAGGTAGGGGCGGCATGGAAGGCGGATGAGGAAGCGGGCGGAAGGTGGAATGCTTGCTGTGGAAACTAACTTAGGGTTGATTACTTTCCGCGGCAAGCGTTTGGAGGATCACTTTCCGTGGAAACTGTCGGAGTGTTACGGTGCGCCTGCGGTGGTTGCGGAGAGTGGGGGTCGGGGTGGCTGGGGAACATGAGCTCGACCAGGCGGAGATGGAGACCTGGGCCGCCCTCCTCGGTGTGGTCCTGTGGCTTCCGGGTGCCCTCGACGGCGCTTTGAAAACCCAGGGCCTCAGTCATCACGAGTTCCAGATCCTCTGGTGGCTGTCCCTGTGCGAGACCGGTACCCGGACGATGGGCGATCTTGCCGGAACCGCGAGTGTCACCCCCTCGCATCTGTCCCGGATCGCCGCACGTCTGCAGTCCCGGGGGTGGATCGTCCGCCGCCCGGATCCGGCGGACGCCCGGTTCACGCTCGCCTCGCTCACTGACGCGGGCCGGCAGAAGGTCGCCGACTGTGCCCCCGCCTACTATGCGATGGTCCGGGAGCACCTGTTCAGCCGGTTGGGGCCGGGGCAGTCGGAGCAGTTGGGCGCGATCGCCGGCACGATTCTGCATTCACTGAACCCGTCGTGCCGAACCCGCTGAGGTAACGACCCTGTTCAATATCGCGTAACGATGGTATTAACTGTGAAACAGCTCTGGGAGCGCTCCCACTGATTCAGAGGTGACACATGCGTCATGCGTTGAGAACCGGGATCGCCCTGGCGGCGATGATCGCCGGAGCCGTGCTGACCGTGGCGGCCCCGGCGTCGGCGGCCGCCGGTTCGGCCGCGGCCGTCGCGACCGGCTATTCCCACACCTGCGCGGTCCCGGCCGGTGGGGCGCTCTGGTGCTGGGGTGCCAATGCCCGCGGCCAGGTCGGCGACGGCACCACCACCGCGCGGACCACGCCGGTCCGGGTCGGCACCGCCTCCGACTGGACCGTCGTCGAGGCCGGTACCTCGTACAACTGCGGCCTGCGCACCGGTGGCGCCCTGTGGTGCTGGGGTGCCAACACCCCCGGGCAGCTCGGTGACGGCAGCACGG
>DATMVU010000462.1:0-3996 GCA_035562875.1 Actinoplanes sp.
GCGGATCACGTCGGCGGTGGTGGCGCCGGTGCAGGCGGCGTTGCGCAGGGCGATCCGGCCGTCGGCTTCGCGGGCGAGCAGGGCCGGGTAGGCGGCGGGGGTGCGGCCGCAGTCGTCGCGGGTGGGTGCGGAGCCGAAGCCGGCGGCGTAGGAGTCACCGAGGGCGACGTACTGCAGGGGCGCGGGGGCGATGGACACGGCGACGGCGGTGGCCGGGGCGGCCCAGCCGGTGGCGGTCATCGCCACGGTGGCGCAGACCGCCACCACGCGTTGGAAGATCGCGGACATCTGTTACTCCGGGGGGAACGTCTTTCGCGAAAATGGACAAGCGGGACCATACCGCGCTATAGCACCCAAATCACCTAGGCGGCGAGTGGCCCGCCGCGGGTGAAGAGGTGCCAGACCAGGTGAATCAGCGGGAACGTCGACCCGGTCGATCACCCGGACGGGTGTACCCGGCAGCCTCAAGTCGGCCCGCCGGCAGCCGACGATCCCGGCGTGATTCGAGTGCTGGTGGTCGACGACGAGCCGGACGTGCGTGACCTGATCGTGCGCTGGCTGCGCCGGGACGGTCACGACGTGCTGGCCAGTGGCAGCGGCGCGGCAGCCCTGGCCGCCGTCGAGGAACACGGCATGCCCGACGTGGCACTGCTGGACGTGGCGATGCCCGGCATGGACGGCATCACCCTGCTCACCGAGTTGCGGCGGCGCGATCCGGGGCTGGCCGCGATGTTCGTCAGCGCCCTCTGGACCCCCGGCGACATGCACCGGATCCGGGCGACCGGCGCCGATCACCTGGCCAAACCGTTCACCGTCACGGTTCTCGGGCACGCCGTCCGCCGTCTCGCCCCCGGGGCATCGGCATGATCGTCAGGACGTTGCTGGCCGGGGTGGCGCTCGGATACGCCGCCGCCGCGTACCGGGCCCGGTCGAGGAGGAAGCACGAGACTCTGCTGACCGCGATCGTCGACGCGATGGCCGAAGGGCTGGCCGTCGTCGACTCCAGCGGGCGGGTGGTGCTGCGCAACCCGGCCGCCGTCCACCTGCTCGGCGGCCGGACCAGTCCCGGCGACCAGATCACCGACGGCTCCCACTACGGCCTGTTCCACCTGGACGGGACGCCGGTGCCGGACGACGAGCTGCCGTACGCCCGGGCGATGGCCGGAAAACCGATCTCGAAGATGGATCTGCTGGTCCGCAATCCCGGGGTGCCGGAGGGGCGGATCGTCAGCGTGACGGCGACCTCGGTGGCCCGGTCGATCGACGGCCGGGATGCCGCGGTGATCGTCTTCCACGACGTCACCGCCGAGCACCGCCAGCGTGACGAACTCGCCGCGTTCGCCGGGGTGGTCGCCCACGACCTGCTCAACCCGCTCACCACGGTGGAGGGCTGGACCGACACCGCCGCCGACATCCTCGACGACCCGCAGCCCCGGCTCGACCTGGCCCGGGACGGCCTGAACCGGGTCAGCCGGGCGGCCGGCCGGATGCGGGGCCTGATCAACGACCTGCTCGCCTACACCACCAGCCGGGACGGCGGCATCGTCGAGGTGCCGGTGGATCTCACCGAGCTGACCGGTGACATCGTCGCCGCCCGTACCGACGCCGCGGTGGCCGCCGGCACGCCGGTGCCCGAGTTCACCGTGGAACCGCTCGGCACCGTGCTGGCCGACCGGGTGCTGACCCGCCAGTTGCTGGACAACCTGATCGGCAACGCGGTCAAGTACACCGCGCCCGGTGTGGTGCCCCGGCTGACCGTCACCGGCACCGTCCGGGGCGGCTTCACCGAGGTGACCGTCGCCGACAAGGGCATCGGCATCCCGCCCGGCCAGCACGACGCGATCTTCGGCAACTTCCACCGCGCCCACCGCGACTCCGGTTATGCCGGCACCGGTCTCGGCCTGGCCATCTGCAAGCGGATCGTGGAACGGCACGGCGGCATGATCACCGCCGCCGACAACCCCGGTGGCGGCTCGCGCTTCACGTTCACCCTGCCGTACGCGGAATCCGGCGATATGGAGCGGAATTCCGTGGCGGCAGCCGGTATGTTTACGTAAACATCAGGCTTTCGAAAGGGCGGCACGTGCTCGAGACAGCAGGCGACGAGTTCCTCTGGCAGGGGCGACCGTTCCGGGTCGTGGCCGGTGCCATGCACTACTTCCGGATCCACCCCGAGCAGTGGGCCGACCGCATCGAGAAGGCGCGTCTGCTGGGCCTCAACACCATCGACGTGTACGTGCCGTGGAACGCCCACCAGCCCCGGCCCGGCGAACTGAACTTCGACGGCATCCTCGACCTGCCCCGCTACCTGACGCAGATCGCCGAGGCCGGGCTGAAGGTGCTGTTCCGCCCCGGCCCGTACATCTGCGCCGAATGGGACGGCGGCGGCCTGCCCGCCTGGCTCACCTCCGACCCGTCGATCAAGCTGCGCACCAGCGACCCGGCCTACCTCAAAGCCGTCGACGAGTGGTTCGACCAGCTCATCCCGGTCATCGAGCCCTTCCTGGCGCACAACGGCGGCCCGATCATCGCCGTGCAGGTGGAGAACGAGTACGGCGCGTTCGGTGACGACAAGCAGTACCTGCAGCACATCGTCGACGGCTACCGGCGCCGCGGCATCACCGAACTGCTGTTCACCTGCGACCAGGCCCACTCCGAGGAGATGCTCCGCAACGGCGGCCTCGACGGGATCCTGCGCACCGGCACGTTCGGCGGCAAGGTGGAGACCGCCCTCGCCACCCTGCGCCGGATCCAGCCGACCGGGCCGCTGATGTGCGCCGAGTTCTGGAACGGCTGGTTCGACCACTGGGGCGGCCCGCACCACACCCGTGACGCGCAGAGCGCCGCCGACGACCTGTCCACGCTGCTCGGTGCCGGCGGGTCGGTCAGCCTCTACATGTTCCACGGCGGCACCAACTTCGGGTTCACCAGCGGGGCCAACCTCAAACACGCCTACGAGCCGACCATCACGTCGTACGACTACGACGCGCCCCTGGCCGAGAACGGTGACATCACCCGCAAGTACGAGCTGATGCGCGAGGCCATCGCCCGTCACCTGCCGGTCCCGGACCAGCCGCTGCCCGGCCCGGCCGCGACGATCGAACACCGCGGCATCGTGCTGGACTCGGCCGTCACCCTGCAGGACGCGGCGACCGCCCCGGCCGTGGAGTCACCGGCGCCGCTCACGATGGAGGCGCTCGGCCAGGACTCCGGTTTCGTGATCTACGAGACCGCCGTCCCGGAGGCCGGTCCCACAGTGCTGACCGTCACCGCGTACTCGGACCGGGTCCAGGTCCTCCTCGACGGGGTGCCCTCGGGACTGCTGGAACGCTCACGACACGAACGCTCCCTGGCCGTGGTCGTCCCCCGCCCCGGCGCCACCCTCACCCTGGTCGTGGAGAACGCCGGCCGGGTCAACTACGGCCCCGGCATGCTCGACCCGAAGGGCCTGCTCGGCCCGGTGCTCGCCGACGGCGCCGAGCTCACCGGCTGGACCCAGACGGCCGTCCCGCTCGCCGACGTCACCGGCCTCCCGTTCGCCCCGGCCACCACGCGCCTGCCGATCGGCCCGACCCTGCGCCGCGGCGAGTTCACCCTCGACACGGTCGCCGACACCTACCTGTCGCTGCCCGGCTGGGAACGCGGCGCGGCCTGGATCAACGGCTTCCCGCTCGGCCGTTTCGCAGCCCGCGGACCACAGCGCACCTGGTACGTCCCCGCCCCGGTCCTGAAGACGGGCGTCAACGAGATCGTCGTCCTGGAGTTGCAGGCCGCCGCCTCCGACACGGTCGACCTGCTCGACGCCCCCGACCTGGGCATCGTCGCCGACTGACGATCCGGCCGGATGACGGGTGCCCTCAGCGAACCCGTCATCCGGCTGCAAGATTTTTTGCGGATGTGGGCGAGGGTGCGGACCGTATGCTCCCGCCGGACCGGGGTGCCCGGGCCTGGCCGCTGGCGCGTCCAAAACGGCCCGGGCACCCCTATCACCGTTCG
>DATMVU010000463.1:0-43092 GCA_035562875.1 Actinoplanes sp.
CTCGGTGAAGAACTGGAGCGTGCCCATGATCGTGAAGAGGGTGGCCAGGATCAGGGCCGAGGAGATCATCGGGGTCTTGATCCGGAGCGCGATCTGCACCTCGCCAGCCCCGTCGATGCGGGCCGACTCGTAGATCTCCCGAGGCAGGCCCTGCAGCGCCGCGTACAGGACGATCATGTTGTAACCGGCCCACTGCCAGGTCACGATGTTGCCCAGCGACGCCAGCACCGTACTGCTGGAGACGAAGTCGATGCCCAGAGCGGAGAACGGGCCGATGCTGTCGCTGTAGAGGAAGCCCCACATCAGCGTGCCGATGACCACCGGGACGGCGTACGGAACGAACGCCGCGAGCCGGAAGATCCGGGAGAACCGTGAGGTGGTGGCGTCGATCAGCAGCGCCGCGACGAGCGCGATCCCGATCATCACCGGGGTCTGGATCAGGCCGAAGACCAGGACCCGGACCACACCCTCACGGACCAGCGGGTCGTCGATCGCCTGCTGGTAGTTGTCGAAGAGGGCGAAGACCTCACCCTCGATCAGCGTCGAGCGGTACATGCTGATCTTGAATGCGTACGCCATCGGCAGCAGCAGGAACGCCACCAGGAGCACCACGAACGGCAGCACGAACAGCCAGCCGGTGGCGGCCTCCCGCCAGCGGGGCCTCTTCGCCGAGGGCCCTGCGGCCGCCGGAGCGGCCACAGGGGGAGTCTGAACCTCGGTCATTACTGGACCTTGAAGCCCTGCTGGGTGGCGTAGTTCTTGACGTTCTCCTGGGCCGCGTCGAGCGAGGCCGTCCAGGACGACTTCTTCTCGATCGCCTGGTTCAGGCCGGTCGTCAGCTGGTTGAAGTTGTAGCTGTTGAACGGGCTCCAGGCGAACGGGCCGATCGCGTTGTACGCCGGGACGAACACCTCGTTGACCTTCTGGCCGCCGAAGAACTCGTACTCCTTGTTCTTGAAGGTGTCCGACTCGAGGATCGGGGTGGCGGTCGGGAACAGGAACGCCTTGTCGATGCCGATCTTCCAGGCCTCGGTGTTCTTCGCGCCGAACAGCTCCATGGCGACCTTGGCCGCGATGTCCGGGTACTTCGCCTGGTCGGTCACGGCGAACGAGGAACCGCCCCAGTCACCCTGCTTGTTCTCGCCGGCGGCCCACTGCGGCAGCGGTGCGACCTTCCACTTGCCGGACGACGCGGCGGCGTTGGCCTGGATGTAGCCGGGGCCCCAGCCCGCCGCGATGTAGGTGGCGTACTTCTCCGAGCCGAGGCCGTTGTAGAAGTCCGTGGTGTGGAACGCGGTGGTGTCGGCGAGAC
Organism: Actinoplanes sp.; assembly: GCA_035562875.1. Lineage (GTDB taxonomy): Bacteria > Actinomycetota > Actinomycetes > Mycobacteriales > Micromonosporaceae > Actinoplanes. The sequence goes on from DATMVU010000463.1 coordinate 1,313, forward strand.
CCCCGTTGACCAGGCCCTCCCAGTACGTGATGACCTTCTTGGCCTCGGCGCTGTTCAGGTTCACGCCGATGTTCGCCGGATTCGCCAGGTCGTACGTGTACGGCTGGGCGCCGGCCTGCCAGAACAGGCCGCTCAGGAAGCCGCCGTCGTTGGCGCCGAAGTCGGTGATGAAGGACTTGCCGGCCGACGCGGTCTTCAGCTTCTCGGCCTGCGCCTTGTACTCGTCCCAGGTGGTCGGGACGGTCAGGTTGTACTTCTTGAAGATGTCCTCGCGGTACATCATCGCCATCGGGCCCGCGTCGACCGGGATCGCGTAGACCTGGTCACCGGAGCTGACCTGCTTCCACGCCCAGTCGACGTAGTCGCCCTTGACGTCGTTCGCCCCGTACTTGCCCAGGTCGACCAGGTGCTTGGTGAGCTGGAAGGTGGGGATCTCCTGAAGTTCGAGCATCGCCACGTCCGGAGCGCCCTTGCCGGCCTTCAGCGCGGTCTGGAGCTTGGTGTACTGGTCCTGGCCGGTACCGGCGTTGGTCCACTCGATCTTGATGTCCGAGTGGGTCTTGTTGAACAGGTCGACGACACCCTGGAACTCGGGGTACCACGCCCACACCTTGATGGTGACCGGACCGGTCGGCTTCTCGGCGGGCTCGTCGCCGCCGCTGCTGCAGCCGGTCAGCGCCAGAGCCGTCGCAGCGACCGCCGCCACAACTGATCGCCGACTGACCCCTCGTGCGCTAAGTTTGCTGAGGTTCACTGGGTCCTCACAGTTCAAGTAGTTGCGTATCCAGTTGATCAGGGCTGAGCCGGTCCAGGGCTCAGAGAGCCGGCCTCCGGTGCTGGCACACCGGGGGTCGGCCGTAAGACCGAATCTCGCCCGCCCAACGTTTCCCTCAGTCCGGCGAGCGATGTTGCTACGCTTTTGCAGCGCTGCAAAACACAGCATGCACGGACGTCTTACCGTCGGCAAGGGGTAACCTGCCGGAAACTTGGGGCGCGCAGAGGGAGTCAGAATGCGTCGAGAAGTCACTCTGCGTGACGTCGCGGAGCTGGCCGGCGTATCAAGCCGGACCGTCTCGAACGTGGTCAACGGCTACGCCAACGTCACGGAGCGTACCCGTGAGCGGGTTCAGCGCGCTGTCGACGAACTCGGCTATCGACCCAACGTCCTGGCGCGCAACCTCGCACAGGGCCGATCCGGCCAGATCGCCGTGGTGATTCCCTACCTGGACACGCCGTATTTCTCCGAGTTGTTGCAGAGCGTGATCCGCGCGGCACGGGTCAGCGGCTATAACGTTTTGATCGACCAGACCGACGGCGACCCGGAACACGAGCGGGCGTTCATCGCCCACGGCTCCCGCCGGCTCCTCTTCGACGGCGTCATCTTCAGCCCGCTCGGCCTCGACCAGCAGGCCCTCACCGACCGCGACCCGAGCCTGCCGTTGGTCATCCTCGGCGAGCGGTCGAGCGACGGCAGCTTCGACCACGTCGGCATCGACGACGTGGCAGCGTCCCGGCTGGCCACCGAGCACCTGATCGATCTCGGACGGCGGCGGATCGCGGCGATCGGCGACCAGCCCTACGCCACCGGCGAGGCTGCCCAGCGGCGCACCCAGGGATTCCGGGAGGCACACGCGGCCCGTGGGCTGACCCCGCGCGAAGAACTGATCATCAGCACCCCGCGGTTCAACCGGCCGGACGGCGCCCAGGCCATGAACCACCTGCTCGACCTGGCCGAGCCGCCGGACGCCGTCTTCTGCTACTCCGACCTGGTCGCGCTCGGCGCCATCCGGACCATCGTGTCCCGGGGCCTGCGGGTGCCCGAGGACATCGCGGTGATCGGCTACGACGACATCGAGGACGGCCGCTTCTCCAACCCGACGATCACCACGATCTCCCCGGACAAGGAGATGATCGCGACGACCGCGGTGGACCGGCTGCTGCTGCGCATCAGCAGCGAGAGCCCGCCGCCCGGTCTCGAGCTGCGGGCCCCCTTCAAGCTGGTGGAGCGGGAGAGTACTACTGGAAGAGTTTCGCCGCGGTGATCAGCGTCTGGATGACGCCGTAACCGAGCAGGACGGACACCAGGGCCCAGGAGATCACGAGTCTCATGCCGTCGCCTCCTTCTTCTCTTCGGGAGTCTCGTCGGCCTTCGTCTCGGCCGGCTCCACTGCCTCGGCCGGCTCCACCTTCGCGTCCTCGGGCTCGGCTTCCTTCTCCGCCGCCGGCACCACAGGCTCGGCTTCCTTCTCCGCCGCCGGCACCGCGGGCTCGGCCGGGGCGGCCGGGGTCACCGGTGCGGCCGGTGCGGTGGCCGACTCGTGAAGGGTCTCCGGGACCGGGCGGATCAGCAGGTTGGCGATGAAGCCGACGGCCAGCACACCGACCATGGTGAACAGTGCCGGCCGGTACGCGTCGGCGGTCAGCGTGCCCGGCTTGCCCTGCGCGTCCAGGAAGCCGTTGATGATCAGCGGCCCGGCCACCCCAGCGGCTGACCAGGCGGTCAGCAGCCGGCCGTGGATGGCACCCACCTGATAGGTCCCGAACAGGTCCCGCAGGTAGGCCGGAACCGTCGCGAACCCGCCGCCGTAGAACGACAGGATCACCCCGGCGAGCAGGACGAACAGCGCGGTCGCGGTGTGCCCGAAGAGGGCCAGCAGGGCGTAGAACACCATGCCGACACCGAGGTACACCATGTAGATCGGCTTGCGCCCGATCGCGTCGGAGGCCGTCGACCAGGCGAACCGGCCGCCCATGTTGAACAGCGACAGCAGACCGACGAACCCGGCCGCCGCGGTGACCGCGACCGTCGAGGCGCCGCCGGTGCCGCGGAAGAAGTCCTGGATCATCGGGCTGGCCTGCTCCAGGATGCCGATACCGGCTGTCACGTTGCAGAACAGCACGATCCAGAGCAGCCAGAACGAGCGGGTCCGGACCGCGTTCGCGGCGGACACGTTCGCCGTGGTGACCATCGGCTTCGCCTTGACGGTCGACGGGTCCCAGCCGTCCGGCTTCCAGCCCTCGCGGGGCACCCGGATGTTGAAGACGCCGAACATCATGATCAGGAAGTACGCGATGCCGAGGGTGAGGAACAGCGCGGTGAGCGCGCCGCCGCCGGCCGTCGAGGTGGTGACCGTCGGGTCGTAGCCGGCGTCGTAGAAGGACAGCAACTGCCGGGACAGCGGACCGGCGACCAGGGCACCGCCACCGAAGCCCATGATCGCCATGCCGGTGGCCAGACCGGGCCGGTCCGGGAACCATTTGATCAGCGTGGACACCGGCGAGATGTAGCCGATGCCCAGGCCGATCCCGCCGAGCACGCCGTAACCGAGGTAGAGCAGCCAGAGCTGGCCGGTGGAGATGCCGAGAGCGCCGACCAGGAAGCCGGACGTCCAGAACGAGGCGGAGACGAACATCGCCTTGCGCGGGCCGTTGCGCTCGACCCAGGTGCCGCCGATCGCCGCGGACAGACCGAGCATGACGATCGCGATGCTGAAGACGATGCCGATCGCGGTCTGTGTCGTATCGAAGTGTTGTACGAGTGAAGTCTTGTAGACGCTCGTCGCGTACGCCTGCCCGATGCACAGGTGGACGGCGAGGGCCGCGGGCGGGATCAGCCAGCGGCTGTACCCCTCCGGAGCGACGGTGTGCTCTCGATCGAGAGCGGAGAGCAGTGCCATCGCCGGACGATATCACCGAAAATGATCAATAAAGACCATCATTGATCACCAATTGATGTAGAGCTGGTTCAGATCGATCGGCTCCGCTTCGACCGTCGGGTAGAGCACCGCCCGCACCGCACTCGAGTTGTGCCAGGTCATCGCGATCAGGGATTTCGTAGGGCCGACGATCGATCCGTCACTCGGATCGAGGACGACAGCGCCGCCACTCGCCAGCTCCTTACCGTCCGCGATCCGGAACACCGTCACGTCGGTGAAGGGCGCCGGCCCCCGGCCCGCGAAGGGCCTGGTCACCTCGTAGCCGACGGCCACCATGGTGCCGTCCGGGGAGAGCCGGACCGCTGTCACCCCCTCACACGAGGAGCGGTCGCCGGTCAGCCGGGCGAGCTGTCTCCCGGACGGCACGTCCAGGACGTCGACAGTGCAGACGTCCTCCTCCCGCACCAGCGCGATCCGTTGCCCCACCAGGTCGGCGGGGCCGACCGCGCCGTCGAAGCCGGCCGGGAGGTCCAACGCCTTCGCGGTCATCACCATCTTCTCGGTGCCGGTGGCCAGATCGTGCGCGGCCAGGCCCTCCGGCCGCCACAGGTACGCCGTCTCCGGGGTGGCCGCCAACAGGTCGACCTTCCGCCCGTCCCGGCTCATGTCCCGTTCCGTGGTGACCGTGCCGTCCGGGCCGATCGCCACCAGGCGGGTGGCCGGCGCGAGGGTGTTCGAACCCTCGGTGGTGCCGAGCGCCACCACGCCACCCGTCGCCGTGCCCACCACCCGGTTCCAGGTCGCCACTCCGGGCACCCGGCGGACGGTCAGCCACCCGTTCGCATCCAGCACACCCAGTTTGGAGTCGTCCAGCTCGACGGTCTTCTCAGTCTGCCGGAACCGGGTCCGGTACGAGCCGTTCGCACCGGTCAGCACAAGCGGCCGGGTGGTGACCGCCGCACCCGGACCGGCACTGGCCGCAGGCTGCACAGCCGGGCCGGACCGTTCGCGGACCGCAGCCGTCCCGAAACCGGCGACGGCGAGTACCGCGGCCACTCCGGCCGCGGCGAGGGCGGTCTGCCGGTTCCGGCGACGGCGGGCCCGGCGCTGTACGCCGCCGAGGTCCGCCCGGTAGCCCGGCGCCGCGGCGGCAGCGGCCCGGACCGCCTCGGTGATGTCCTGCGGAATCGTGTCCATGGTCAGTCCTCGCTGTTCAGCTCGGTGCGGAGGGCGGCCAGCCCGCGGGAGAGACGGCTCTTGACGGTGCCCTCGCTGATCCGCAGGGCGGCGGCCGTCTCCGCGGTGGTGAGGTCGAGCAGCACCCGGCAGGTGATCACGGCACGCTGCGCCTCGGGCAGGTTGGCCAGGGCGGACCGCGCGGCTGTCGACCCGTCCGGCGGCCGTGCCCGAGGATGGTCAGCCTCGGCGGCGGGTGGGCGTTCCCGGCGGACCTTGCGCCACCACGAGGTGGCCCAGTTGAGCCCGACCCGGAACACCCAGCCGGCCGGGCTGTCCAGGCGGCTGACCGTGGACCAGCGGGCGCAGGCGCGGGCCATCGCCTCGGCCACCGCCTCGGCGGCCAGGTCGTCACTGCGCAGGGTCACCGCGAGTGCGCGGTAGACACGGTCGGCGTTGGCCCGGTAGAAGGCCTCGAATCCCTCGTACGCCGAGGGCACGGTATCCAGATCGATCGTCACTGCCGGAACCACCATGCCCGGTACACGCGGGACGGTATCGATCGGTTCCCGGCTAATTCTCCGCCGGTGTCTCCAGCCCGGCCTGCTCGTCGCGGTCGGCCCAGTCCAGCAGCGTGACCAGGGAGTGAGCGTGGTCGTCGATGCTCGCGTGCAGGTCCCCGAGCTTCGCGAACCGTTCGGGAACCGTACGGATGGTGAAGTCCTGGGGGTTGAGGTCCGGGATCTCGTCCCAGGTGACCGGGGTGGAGACGGTGGCGCCCGGGACACCGCGGACCGAGTAGGCGCTGGCGATGGTGTGGTCGCGGGCGTTCTGGTTGTAGTCGACGAACACCGCGGACGGGTCGCGGTCGCGGCGCCACCAGGTGGTCGTCACGTCGCCGGGGGTGCGGCGCTCGACCTCCCGGGCGAAGGCGAGCGCGGCCCGGCGTACGTCGGCGAAACCCCAGCGTGGCTCGATCCGCACGTAGACGTGCAGGCCGGTGCCGCCGCTGGTCTTCGGGTAGCCGGTGATGCCCAGCTCGTCGAGGACCTCGCGGACCACCGGGGCGACCCGCCGGACCGTGTCGAACGGGCAGTCCGGCATCGGGTCCAGGTCGATGCGCCACTCGTCGGGGCTCTCCACGTCGGCCCGCCGGGAGTTCCACGGATGGAACTCCACTGTCGACATCTGGACCGCCCAGATCACGTCGGCCGGTTTGGTCACGCAGAGTTCGTCGGCGTGCCGGTTGTACCGCGGGAACGTGACCCGGACCGTCTCCAGCCAGGGCGGAGCGCCGTTCGGCACCCGTTTCTGGTGCACCTTCTCGCCGGCCAGACCGTCCGGGAAACGGTGCAGCATGCAGGGGCGCTCGCGCAGCGCACGGACGATCCCGTCGCTCACCGCCAGGTAGTACTCGACCAGGTCGAGCTTGGTGGCGCCGAGCTCCGGGAAGTAGATCCGGTCCGGGTTGGAGACCCGGACCTCGTGGTCACCGACTTCGATGGTGGTGGCTGTTCCGGCCATCCCATGACGCTAGCCGAGCCAGGCGTCGTCCATGTCCCGAAGCAGAGTGTCGCCCGAATCGAGCAGGTCCAGCATCGGGCCGATCCGGGGCAGCTCGTGTGTCACGAAATACCGGGCGGCCAGGCGTTTACCCTCGTAGAAGGCCCCCTCCTTACCCTCGGCCGCCCGCTCCTGCTCCAGCCACATCCAGGCGATCACCAGGTGGCCGGCGGCGTCCAGGTAGGCGGTGGCGTTGACCAGGGCGCTGCCCGGGTCCTGCCAGAGCTTGGCGGTGGTCGCAGCGAGCCGGTCCGCGGCCTTCGTCACGTCACCACCCAGCTCCGGTGATGCCGCAGCGGCGGAGCGGATCCGGTCGAGCAGGAGGGTCAGGCCGGCGCCACCCCGCTGGGTGACCTTGCGGCCGAGCAGGTCCAGGGCCTGGATGCCGTCGGTGCCCTCGTGGATCGAGTTCAGCCGGTTGTCCCGGTAGAACTGCTCGACCGGGTACTCGCGGGTGTAGCCGTACCCGCCGTGGATCTGGATGGCATGGTCGTCGGCGAGCCGGCACCACTGCGACGGCCAGGCCTTCACGATCGGGGTGAGCACGTCCAGCAGCAGCGCGTTCTCCTCGCTCGGCTCGTCCAGCAGCTTCGCTGCCCAGAGCACCAGGGCAAGACCGCCTTCGACGTACGATTTGGAAGCGAGCAGCATGCGGCGCACGTCCGGGTGCCGGATGATCGCCACCGGGGGCGCCGACGGGTCCTTGTCCCCCACCGGACGGCCCTGCTCCCGCTCCCGGGCGTAGGCCAGTGCGTGCAGGTAGCCGGTGTAACCGAGGGCCACCGCGCCGGCCCCGACCCCGATCCGGGCCTCGTTCATCATGTGGAACATGTACTGCAGGCCGCGGCCCTCCTCGCCGATCAGCTCGCCGGCCGCGTCGTCGAAGGCGAGCACCGCGTTCGTCGTACCGCGATAACCCATCTTGTGGTTGAGACCGGCCAGCACCACGCCGTTGCGCTCGCCGGTGGTCACGTCCTTCTTCGGGACGATGAACAGGGACAGGCCCTTGACCCCGGCCGGCGCCCCGGCGACCCGGGCCAGCACCAGGTGGACGATGTTCTCGCTCAGCTCGTGGTCACCACCGGAGATCCACATCTTGCCGCCGGTGAGCCGGTAGGTTCCGTTCGCCGTTCTCACCGCCTTCGTCGTCACATCGCTGAGTGACGATCCGGCCTGCGGCTCGGAGAGGCACATCGTGCCGGTGTAGCGCCCCTCCAGGATCGGCGTGGCGTAGGTGCGGATCTGCTCCTCGGTGCCGTGCGACAGGATCAGGTGCGCGTTGGCCGAGGAGAGCATGGCGTACGCCGACGTGGCGGTGTTAGCGGCCTGGAACCAGAGGAAACAGGCCCGTTGCAGCACGTGCGGCAGCTGCAGGCCGCCGTGTTCGGCGTCCATGCCGGCCGCGATCAGACCGGACTCGGCGAACACCGTCAGGGCCCGGCTCACCTCCGGGATGATGGTGACCCGCTCGCCGTCGAAGGTCGGCTCGGTCAGGTCACCGGCCCGGTTGTGCGGCGCGAAGTCCCGCTCGGCGATCTGCTGGGAGACGTCCAGGAAGGCGTCGAACGTCTCCCGGGAGTGCTCGGCGAACCGGTCCCGGCCGGTGAGCGCCTCGACGTCGAGCCATTCGTAGAGCAGGAAGTCGAGGTCGCGCCGGGAGAAGATCGTGGACACCGCGGTCACCGCCGTTCGTCGAAAAGTTCATGCACCCACCGTGCACCAACTTTAGTCCGCCACGCGGTGCCTGCCTATCCACTGCGACAACCGACCGGCGTGCTTGATCTCGTACATCGCATGATCGGCGGACCGCAAGGCCTCGTCCGGATCGGTCGCCGCCGGAGCCAGGTGCACACCGACGCTGGCACCGATGGTGATCTCATGATCGCCGACGCGGAACGGCAGGTCCAGGACGTACCGGATCCGCTCCCGCATCGCCGCCGCGGCCTCCGGACCGAACACCCCCGGCATCAGGATGACGAACTCGTCACCACCCACCCGGGACAACACGTCCTCGGCGCGGATGCAGGCGCTGAGCCGATCCGACACCTGCCGCAGCAACGTGTCGCCGACCTCGTGCCCGTACTCGTCGTTGACCGGCTTGAATCCGTCCAGATCGACGAAGAGCACCGCCACCGCGTCGGACCGCAGCGACGAACTGAGCCGGTCCTGCATCCGCCGGCGGTTGGGCAGACCGGTCAGCGGATCGTGCTGGGCGTCGTGCTCCAGACGCTCCTGGAAGGCCCGGTTCTCGGAGACGTCCCGGGCGTTCACCACCACACCGTTCAGCGCCGGATTGTGCATCTGGTTGGAAGCGGTGAAGTCGAACCAGCGGTACTCGCCGCCCGCCGTCAGCACCCGGCATTGCAGGCGCTCCACCCCGTCCGTCGCGGCGAGCAGCACCGCCAGCCGGTCCCGCATCCGCGGCTGATCCTCCGCATGCACCACCTCGAAGACACTGTGCCCGGCCAGCGAACCGGACGGGAACCCGAGGATCGCCGTGGTGCTCGGGCTGCTGAAGACGATCCGGCCGGCATCGTCGAGCACCGCCACCAGATCGGGTGCGTGCTGGAACAGGGCCTGGAACCGTTCGTCGGAACGGCGGCGCTGGATCTGCGTGCGGTAACCGAGCGCTGTGATCCCGACCACACCGATCACCAGCATGGCTAGCAGCGTGACGGTCAGGGTACGGCTACGGCTGTAGACGGCACCGTCGAACGAGGCCTGGGTCTGCGTACGCACATAGGACCAGTTGCTCGGGGAGACAGCGACGATGACCGCGATCATCTGCACGCCGTTCTCCTCGTACTTGACGAAGCGGCTCCCGGGATGACCCAGATCGGCGCGGATCGCCGGGTTGATGTAGGTACCCAGGCTCTCGTCCGCGCTCGCCGCACCGACCCGGCCGGACGTGTCCACGATCACCGTCAGGTGGGCGGTACTGCTCAGCTCACGGATGTAGCCGTGCAGTGGCGTCGCGGCGACCTGGTTCAACCCGATCAGGTAGCCGACCACACCACCGTTCACGCTGACCGGGATCCCCACCGCGGCCACGAACGTGTCGCCGGCCGGCATCACGTCGGAGAAACCGGACGTGCCCGTCGACAGGGCGTCCCACATCGGCGCCCAGGCCACATCGGTCGCGTCCGGCAGCCCCGCGGCACGGTTCGAGGTCAGGAACCCGTGATCCAGGCCCGCGGTGATCATCCCGTACTGGAACGTGGTGCTCTTGGCCGCGGCGACGGTGAGGGTGAGCTCGTCCTTGACGTCGTCCGCACCGAACCGCAGCGCACTCTGGCCCAGCAGACGGGTCAGCTCCAGCGTGGAATTCCGCTGGAGCTGACCGGTGAGCGTGCCGTTGTTGGTCCCCAGAGCGGTGGTGTCGTTCTGGTGCACCGTCTCGACCGCTCTGACCGTCGACTGGTTCACCAGAATGCCGACCACCCCGGCACCGGCCAGCAGAAGCACACTGACCAGCACCGCGATCCAGTTGCGAAACCGCATCGCGTTCCTCCCTCGACCGGATTCATCGGCAGCCCGGGACGCAAAACCAGGGAGAACCCGGAGGTAAATAGGGCGGCGCTCAGCAGCATCGACCCCCGATGATGGAGAGGCAGTCCCGGCCCGACGAACGGAGCACGGATGCGCATGCAGGTGATGGCGTCACCGCTACGGATTCCTTCGCCGCGTGGCCCACTCGACCACGTTCCCGACCTAGTCGACCCGCCCGGCCGCCGCCGCATCGCGCTGGCCCGCCTCAGCCTCACCGGTGCCACCCTCGGTGCCGTCTTCTACTGCCTGTCCTTCACCCCCTCGCTCCTGCCCCGCGTCTGGTTCCTCCAGGGCATGGTGGCCGGCGTCACAGCGGCGATGGGGTACGGGCTCGGCGCCGCCATGGGCGCTCTGGCCCGCCGCCTCCGGGGGCCGATGCGGCAGAACACCGCCCGGATCGCCTGGGCCGTCCTGGCGATCACCGTCCCGGTCCTGGTCGCCGTCTTCCTCTGGCTCGGCACCCGCTGGCAGCAGGACCTGCGGATCCGGCTCGGCATGGAACCCGCACCCGAGTACGACATCGCCCGCACCGTCGGTGTCAGCCTGCTCACCTTCGCCGTCCTGTTCACCATCGCCCGGCTGCTGCGGCTGGCCACCCACGGCTGCGCGTTCCTGTTCCGCCGGGTCGTCCCGGTACCCGCCGCCTACTGCGCGGGCACCCTGGTGGTGGCAGTACTCAGCTACACCGCCTTCGACGGGCTGCTGGTCGCCAACCTGTTCGCGATGGCCGACCGGTCCGCGGCAGTGGTCAACAACGGCACCGGCAACGGGGTCACCGTCCCCGCCTCGGCCCTGCGCTCCGGCGGCCCCGGATCGGCTGTCGCCTGGGACTCCCTGGGGCGGCAGGGCCGGGCCTTCGTGGCCGGGGCACCCAGCCCCGACGAACTCAGCGTCTTCGCCGGCCGGCCCGCCGTCGAACCGATCCGTCTCTACGCCGGCCTGACCTCGGCACCCACCGTCGAGGACCGGGCCCGGCTGGTGGTCCGCGAGATGGACCGGACCGGGGCGTTCAACCGGTCGGTGATCGCCGTCCTCACCCCGACCGGCACCGGCTGGGTGGACAACAAGGTCACCCGGTCGCTGGAGTACATGTACGCCGGAGACAGCGCCCTGGTCTCCATGCAGTACTCGTACCTGCCCAGCTTCTTCGCCTTCATGGGCGACCGGTCCGAAGTCGTCGACGCGGCCGACGCCCTGATCGGCGCGGTCCGGGAACGATGGGCGACCATGCCGGCCGGCATCCGGCCACGGCTGCTGCTGTTCGGCGAGAGCCTCGGGACGTACGGCATGGAAGTGACGTTCGGCACGCCCCAGGCACTCGTCGACGGGGCCGACGGCGCCCTGCTGCTCGGGCCCACCTTCGCCAACCCGGCCCACCGGCAGCTCACCGAGCAGCGGGCCAAAGGCAGCCCGGTCTGGGACCCGTACTACCCGGGCCTGCCCATCGAGTTCGCCGACGACGCCGCCGAACTCCGCGACCTGACCGGGCCCCGGCCCAAAGTTGTCTACCTGCAGAACGCCACCGACCCGGTGGTCTGGTGGAGCTGGGACCTGCTCTGGCAGAAACCACAATGGCTGACCGGGAAACGGGCCGCCGACGTCACCCCCGACATGCACTGGTACCCGGGAATCACGTTCTGGCAGATCACCTGCGACCTGGTCTTCTCCAACAAGGTGCCGACCGGGCACGGGCACGTCTACAAATCCGAGACGGTCGACGGGTGGGCGGCCATCGCCCCGCCACCGGGCTGGACCACCCAGGACAGTCTCCGGCTGCGGGCCCTGCTGGACGGCTGATCGACCCACATCCCTTCCGGACATCGACACGTTGAGAATCAAAGGAGGAAGACACAGGGAGGTACGGATGGAGTTTCGGCGTGTACCGGGACTTGATTCCCGGCGTGTACCGGGGCGCCCACAGCGGCCGATCGCCCAGGGCGTGGCCGGCATGATCGCCGCCGTCCTGGTCCTCGGCGGTGGCCTCCTCGCCGGCCGGCTGCTCACCGATGGGGAGAAGCCCGTCCCACCCGCCCACCCGTCCCCCGGTCCATCGAGATCCGCCGCTTGACCCGGTAGTTTGCCGAACATGACGTGGCATCGAAAATCATCCATCGCAGTACTCGCACTCGGGCTCCTCGCCGGCACCGGCTTCACCTCCGGCCCGGGGCCGTCCTGGCAGCTCACCGACACCGGAGCCACCGCCCGGTTCCGGGGACTCGCCCCGGTCAGCGCCACCGTCGCCTGGGCCGCCGGATCCGCCGGAACCATCCTGCGCACCGTCGACGGTGGACACACCTGGGCGTCCGTCGGGCCACCCGAAGCGGCAGCCCTCCAATTCCGCGACATCGAAGCGTTCGGGCCCCGCGACGCCGTCGCCCTGACCATCGGCAACGGCACCGACTCCCGGATCTACACCACCTCCGACGGCGGCGCCACCTGGGCCGAGACGTTCCGTAACAACGACCCGGCCGCCTTCTACGACTGCGTCACCTTCCTCGACCGGCGGCACGGCCTGGCCCTGTCCGACCCGGTCGACGGCCGATTCCGGATCCTCGCCACCCGGGACGGCGGCCGCCACTGGCAGGTCCAGCCCACCGACGGCATGCCCGACGCCCTGCCCGGCGAGTTCGCCTTCGCCGCCAGCGGCACCTGCCTCGTCTCCACCAGCCCCACCGCCGGTTCACACGGCTCCGCCGCCGGACCAGGTTCGCACCGGCCGGGCGGTGGGCACGCCTGGTTCGCCACCGGTGGTGACACGACCGCCCGGGTCTTCAGCACCCGAGACGGCGGCCGGAACTGGACCGTCCGGAACACCCCGATCCCCAGCGGGGCCAGCGCCGGCATCTACTCCCTCGCCTTCCGGGACCCGAAGAACGGCATCGCCGTCGGTGGCGACTACGCCGCCGAGACCTCGGCCCCCGACGGAGCAGCGGTCACCCGCGACGGCGGGCGCACCTGGACCGTATCCCGGACCGAACCCGGCGAATACCGTTCCGGAGTGGCCTGGCGCGGCCGAACCGCCCTCGCCGTCGGGCCGACCGGCAGCGACATCTCCTACGACGGCGGGCTCACCTGGCGGCGCTTCGACACCGGCAGCTTCGACGCGGTCGCCTGCACCCCCACCGGAGCCTGCTGGGCCTCCGGCCGCGACGGCCGCATAGCCCGCCTGACCCACCGCTGACCCCACCAGCGCAACGACCCCACACGAGCTCCAGCCCTCAACTGACCACACAGATTCGGACACCAGGCGGGGTGACCTCGCGCAGCGAACCAGCCCGGCGTGGTGACCTGGGGCGCAAACCGATCCCCGACCCACCACCCGAGAAACGGAACGGCCCGGTGTGGTGGGTGGGGGTTTGCTGCTGAGGGTCGGGTGGTCAGACGTCGAGGTAGGCGAGTACGGCCAGGACCCGGCGGTGGTCGTCGTCGGAAGGGGGAAGGGCGAGCTTGGTGAAGATGCTGCTGATGTGTTTGCTCACCGCCTTCTCACCGACGTAGAGCTTGGTGGCGATGGCGCCGTTGGAGCGGCCCTCGGCCATCAGGCCCAGCACCTCGCGTTCGCGGGCGGTCAGCGCGGCGAGCGGTGGCACGTTCCGGGCCAGCAGCTGGTTGACGACCTCCGGGTCCATGATCGTGCCGCCGCTCGCCACCCGGCGGACCGCGTCGATGAACTGGGCCACGTTCGCCACCCGGTCCTTGAGGAGGTAACCGACTCCACCGGCCCGGTCGGTCAGCAGCTCACGGGCGTAGAGCGGCTCGACGTGCTGGGAGAGCACCAGCACCGGCATGCCGGGGATCGCCCGCCGGGCCGCGATGGCCCCCTGCAGGCCCTCGTCGGTGAACGTGGGCGGCAGCCGCACGTCGACCACCGCCACGTCCGGGTGATGCTCCAGCAGGGCGGGCAGCAGGGCCGGTCCGTTGTCGACTGCTGCCACGACCTGGAAGTCGAACGCCTCGAGGATCCGGATCAGCCCGTCCCGGAGTAGGGCGAGATCCTCAGCGATGACAACACGCACGGCAGCTCCACGGTCACGACGGTCGGCCCACCAGAGGGACTGGACAGGCTCATCGTGCCATCGAAGGCGGCCAGACGGCGTTCCATGCCCCGCAGGCCGGTGCCGCCGGCCGGGTCCGCACCGCCCCGGCCGTCGTCGGTGATCACGGCGGACAACGTGCCGCCGGGGTGCCGGCGGTCGACGGGGTGCCCCTCGTCGATGATGTGCCGCTGGTCGACGGTGTGCTGCAGGTCGACGGTGACGGTGCCGGCTCCACTGTGCTTCGTCGCGTTGGCCAGCGCCTCGGCGATCACGAAGTAGGCGGCCGACTCGACCGGGGTGTCCAGCCGGCCGGGCAGTGCCGCGGTCACCGTCACCGGGATCGGCAGAGCCATCGCCAGAGCCCGGACGGCACCCTCCAGACCGCGCTCGGCGAGCACCGGCGGGTGGATGCCCCGGACCAGGTGACGCAGCTCGGCCAGGGCGTCCGAACTGGTCTGGCGGGCCTCGGCGAGGAGTTTGCGGGTGGTGGCCGGGTCGTCGCCGACCAGTTCCTCGGCGAGGCCGATGGTCATGCCGAGCGCGACCAGCCGGGCCTGTGCCCCGTCGTGCAGGTCGCGCTCGATCCGGCGCAGCTCGGCGGCCTGCGCGTCGACGGTGTCGGCCCGGGTGGTGGTGAGCTGGCTGACCCGCAGGCGCAGCTCGGCGGCCCGGGTCGGGGCCAGGAACAGCCTGGTGATCCAGGCGTCGGCACGGCGTGGGTAGGGGGCCGCGGCCACCCCGATCGCCAGGATCACCACACCTTGCGGCAGGGAGAGGAACCCGTCGGCGAGGGTCGTGATCGGCCAGACCACGCCGTAGCCGTAGTCGGTGCCGAGGGAGATCAGGAGCGGGATCAGCAGGATGCCCTGGGCCCCGTAGACCGGCAGGACGATCGACAGCAGCCCGAGGGCCAGTCCGAGGATCGCGCCGGGCAGCAGCCAGGCCAGGTCCCGCCAGGTGGCCGGATCGCGCATGATCCAGCGGTAGTGCCGGATACCGCCGAGCCGGGCCCTCTCCGGACGTGGCTGGTAGGGGCGGGCCATCGGCTGCCCCCAGCCGGCGGCGAGCCGGCGGGCCAGGTCGGCCTTGACCCGGATCAGCTTGGTCACCAGGGGCAGCAGGACCAGGCCGAGCCCGAGCACCGGCGTGAGCACCAGCGAGACCACGAAGAGCACCAGGAGCGGGATGTTGAGGACGGCCAGCGGGATGGCGACAGCCCCGCTCGCCACGGCCCGCAGGCCGCCCCGGATCCAGTCACGCGAGTCCATGGCCCCATCCTGTCCCCCGGACACCGGCCTTGTCGGTAGTGCCAGCCCCACCCTCGACGGCGTGCCGGCACACCTGACACCGCGGGACCGGCCCGGCCGGCTGGAGGGCGCCCTGCCGGCGGCCCACTCAGCCGGTCATCTCGGTGCGGTTCTCCTGGTGCTCCCGCAGGTGCAGGCGGTCGCCCTCCTGGTCGAGCCGTACCGCCGGGCTTTGCGCCATCTGCACGACGCCGGTGCCGAGCTGCGGGCTTGATGGCCCCGCGGTGACATGACGGGACGGAGTTGAGACGGAGTTGAGCGGTGAGGGGGGTCGGGGCGTAAGGTAGCCGGACCGGCCCGGGGCACACGAACACGTATGACACCGCGCCGTAACAATCCCGTCAAAATCGGCTACTGGCCGCCATGATCAACATTACCCCTGGTAGTGCTGTTCGTTCATCGGCGGGCCACATAGCGTTCTCAGAGGATTAAGGTTTAAAGTGCCGCGCGTGAAGGTGACCTTGCAGGAGATCCGGGAACGGACCTACAAGCCGGTCGACGCGTGGTGGACCGTGCTTCTGGTCGACCCGCTGGCGTCGCGACTGGTGCGTCTGGTAGCTCCCTACCGATGGATCACGCCCAATATTCTGACTCTCATCGCGTCGATCTTCGGGTTCGGTGCTGCCGCCTGTTTCGCCGTCGGTGAAACCTGGTACCTCGTGGCTGGTGGAATCCTCTTCCACATCAGCTTCGTGGTCGACTGCATGGACGGCAAGATCGCCCGGCTCAACGGCACGGGCACCATGTTCGGCCAATGGCTCGACTTCGTGCTCGACCGGGTCCGCGTCTTCTTCATCGCGCTGGCCCTGTTCGGCGGCCAGTTCGTGAAGACCGACGACGTCGCCTGGCTCTGGCTGATGGCCGTCGCGATCTTCCTGGACCTGTTCCGTTACCTCAACGGCGCCCAGATGGCGAAGGTCCGGCGCAGCATGACGGACCAGGTCAACGCCTACCGCGAGCCGCTGCGCGCGGCCCAGGCCGAGGCCGCCGCCGAGATGAGCGAGCCGTCCACCGAGATGCCCGAGCCCGAGCCGGAGCCGGTCGCCACCACGGCGAACACCGCCCCGAAGAAGAGCTCGCTGAAGAACCGGATCGGTGGCACCCTGCGCCGCAACCGGATCCGTACCCACCTGTTCAGCGGTATCGAGTACGAGATGTTCGTCTTCATCGTCGGCCCGATCACCGGTCTGGTCTTCGGCGTCACCATCTTCGCCGGGATCGCCCTGCTCGCCTTCGAGTCCTTCCTGATCTGGAAGCTGCTCCGGGCCTGCCAGAAGTTCCCGGCCCGGCTGGAGGCCGCCAAGCTGGCCTACGAGGAGCACGAGGCCGAGCGTGCCGCGGCTACCGGCGAGGTCCAGCCGGTCACCGCAACGGTCTGAGTCAGACATCCTGAGAAGCACCCCCGGCGCTACGGCACCGGGGGTGCTCCCGTTTTGCCACCGGAAACGGGTATGCGGAGCAGCGGACAGGCCGAAGAGACGGCCATGACGGTCATCACCGAGCACCGGGCCGGCACCGCACGCGGTGTGCCGCTCACCGTCCGGCTGCGGCTGGTCAGCGTTAACTCCGGGCGCCCACGATCGGACTGCGCGGTGAGCCTCTGGCACTGCGGCGGCCATCGGTCCCGGAGCCGGCAGACCACCGATCGGGCCGGCTGGGTGGCGTTCGGCAGCGCGTTCCCGGGGATGCACGCCGGGCACTGGCCGCACGTGCACTTCGCGGTGCACACCACCGGCGACGAGGACACCGTGTTGCACGCGGCCCAGCTGGTCCTGCCGGGTGACGCGTGCACGTGGGGCGGCTGCCGGACGGACGGCATGACCCTGGCCGAGGACGACTGTTTCACCGGAGGGTGGGCCCTGGAGATACCGTCGGTGACCGGCGACGCGAGCCGTGGACTGGTGGCCACCCGCACCGTGGGCGTCTGATCGGTGCCCGGCTAAATTGGCCCGATGCTGCGACGCCGATTGATCTACATCCTGGCCGTTGCGGCGATGTTGGGGCAGATGGCGTTCGCCATGGTCACCACGGCGATGCAGCAGTCGCCGACGATCGACGAGCCGGTCTACGTGGCCACCGCCGAGGTGTACCGGCAGCAGCAGAGCTTGCGGTACAACCCGGAGCATCCACCGCTCGGGAAGCTGATCATCGCGGCCGGGACGGCGTTCGCCGGGGCCGAGCTGGATCCGGCGTACCAGGGGAATCAGAGCCGGCTCGGGCGGCACCTGCTCTACGAGACCGGTAACAACCCGTTCCAGTTGATGCTGCTGGCGCGACTGCCGGTGATCGTACTGACGCTGATCTTCGGTCTGGTGGTGTTGTTCTTCGCCCGGGATCTGGCGGGGCCACTGGCGGGGCTGATCGCGCTGGCGCTGTACAGCTTCTCCCCCGACCTGATCGCACACGGCTCGCTGGCGACGCTCGACGTGCCGGCTGCGGGGATGCTGCTGACCGCGTTCTGGCTGGCGTGGCGGGCCCGGGAGAAGCCGCAGCTGTACGTGCCACTGGCCGGTGTGGCGCTCGGGGCGGCGCTGGCCACCCGGATGAGCGTGCTCCCCGCCGTACCGCTGCTGGTCCTGCTTCTGGGTCTGTCGACGTGGAAGGCGCGGAGGAGTGTCAAGCAGGCGGCCGGGGCGGCGGTCGGGGCCGGACTGATCGCGATCGCGGTGGTGTGGTTCACCTATCTGCTGGTGGATCCGCGTCTGCGCTGGGAGACGCCGCCGGGTCTGCCGGAGTTGGAGGGGCTGAAGGCGGTGGTGGTGGATCTGCTGCCGTTCCCGCAGGCGTACCGGGACGGCATGCTGGTCCAGTTCAAGTTCGAGAACAAGCTGTACAACGGGTTCCTGCTGGGTGAGGCCTACAAGGGTTCGCCGTGGTACTACATGCCGGTCGCGATCCTGATCAAGACGCCGATCGGGATGCTGGCGCTCTGGGCCGCCGGGCTGTTCACCATGCTGATCGTCCCGAAGCTGCGGGCGGCGACGCTCTACCTGCTGCCGGTGTCGGTGCTGCTGCTGCTGGTCACGATGACCGGGGCCCGGAACTTCGGCACCCGGTACGTGATCATTCTGCCGATGTTCCTGGCGGTGGCAGCCGGGGCGGTGGCGCTGATCCGGACGAAACCGTCCTGGTTCGCCACGGCGGGACTGCTGCTGATGGTGGCGGTGAGTTCGGTGCGGACGTTCCCGTACTACCTGCCGTACTCGAACGAGGCCTTCGGTGGTACCGCCAACACGCACAACAACCTGCACGACGCGAACGTGGACTGGGGTCAGGACCTGGCCCGGCTCGGTCAGCACCTGACGGCGAAGTATCCGGGCGAGACCGTGTGGCTGATCTACAAGGGCTCGGGGGTGCCGAGGTATTACGGGATCAACGCACAGGACCCGTATTCCGTACCGGTCAGTCAGATCAAGGGTCTGCTGGTCATCTCGGACAGCCGGGTGGCTCTGGCCAGTCCCCGCCTGAAGCAGATGATGGAAGGCGCCACCCTGATCGACCAGGTGGGCTATTCCATCAGCATCTATCGCCGTTGAGACCGCTGTCGAGCGCTCTTCTCGACAGCAGTCTGGGATTCAGACCTGCAAGAATCTAGATTGTCCCGATGGCGGACTACGACATAGTCATCGTGGGCAGCGGCTTCGGGGGCAGCGTCAGTGCCCTGCGCCTGACGGAGAAGGGCTATCGGGTCGGCGTGCTCGAAGCGGGCCGCCGGTTCACCCCGGAGACGCTGCCGAAGACGTCGTGGGACCTGCGTAACTTTCTCTGGGCACCGAAACTGGGACTGCGCGGGATGCAGCGGATCACCGTGCTCAAGGACATCGTGGTGCTCTCCGCGGCCGGGGTCGGCGGGGGTTCGCTGGTCTACGCCAACACGCTGTACGTGCCACCCGCCCCGTTCTTCGCCGATCCGCGCTGGTCCGGGATCACCGACTGGGCGGCCGAGCTGGCACCCTTCTACGATCAGGCGTCCCGGATGCTCGGTGTCACGCAGCAGCCGAGCACGACACTTTCCGATGTGGTGATCCGGCAGGTGGCCGAGGACATGGGAGTGGGCGGGACCTTCCGCCGTACCCCCGTCGGAGTGTTCTTCGGTGAACCCGGCAGAACGGTGCCCGACCCGTATTTCGGGGGTGCCGGACCGGACCGCACCGGCTGTGTCGAATGCGGCGACTGCATGATCGGCTGCCGGGTCGGTGCCAAGAACCGGCTCGACGTCAACTACCTGCACCTCGCCGAACGGGCCGGTGCCACGATCCACCCGGACACCGAGGTCACCGCGCTGCGCCCGGCCGGGGACAGCTGGCGGGTGGAGACCCGGCGGGGTGTGTTCACCGCCGGTCAGGTGATCCTGTCCGCGGGGGCGCTCGGCACCCAGCGACTGCTGCACACGATGCGCGACACCGGCGTACTGCCGCATCTCTCCGCCCGTCTCGGCCATCTGACCCGGACCAACTCGGAGGCCCTGCTCGGCGCCGCCACCAAGGACGTGCCGGACCGGCCGTTCTCCGAGGGCATCGCGATCACCTCGTCGTTCCACCCGGACGCCGACACGCACATCGAACCGGTCCGGTACGGGCCGCGCAGCAACGCGATGGGCCTGCTCTCCACGATACTGGTCGACGGCGGTGGCCGGGTGCCGCGGCCGCTGCGGTTCCTCTGGCAGGCGATCCGGCACCCGGTCGTCCTCGCCCATTCCCTGTCGGTACGCCGATGGAGCGAACGCACGATCATCGCCCTGGTCATGCAGTCGGCCGACAACTCGCTGACCGTCCGGCGCACCCGCCGCGGACGGCTCACCACCGGCCCCGGCCACGGCGTACCCAACCCGACCTGGATCCCGGTCGGCCACGAGGCGGTCCGCCGGATCGCCGACCGGATCGGCGGCTACCCCGGTGGCACCGTCGGTGACGTCTTCGACATCCCGCTCACCGCGCACATCCTCGGCGGCGCCACCATCGGCGCGTCGGCGGAGACCGGGGTGGTGGACGCCTACCACCGGGTCTACGGCCATCCCGGGCTGCACGTCATCGACGGCGCCGCGGTCCCCGCCAACCTGGGTGTCAACCCGTCCCTGACGATCACCGCCCTCGCCGAGCGGGCCCTCGCCCTCTGGCCCAACAAGGGCGAACCCGACAGGCGGCCGGCCGTCGGCCACCCCTATCAGCGCGTCGTCCCGGTCGCACCGCACCATCCGGCGGTGCCCGCCCACGCCCCGGCCGCCCTGCGACTCCCCCGGTGATCAATGCGGTTCCTCCGGTGAGTGTCATGCCGGGGACCACGCACGGGCTGTCTCACCTCAGCGTGAGAGGCAGGGCCGAGCCTCGAGTCACCGCACCGAGCGGGGTCAGAGCACCAGGGCGTCCGTCCAGAGCTGGCGGGACCGGCCGGACAGTGCCTCCATCAGGCCGACCGCCTGGCTGTCGGTCAGACCGGCGACGAAGTCGACGATGGCCCGGCCCCGGGCCCGCTGGACGCGTTCGGGGGTGCCCGGCGGCAGTTCGGCCTCGGCCAGCTCCACCAGGTCGCGCAGACGCCGGGGCAGGCGCTGGGCCTCGTCCGGGTCGGTCAGCCAGGACAGCAGGGCCTCCACCAGGTTGGCCAGCAGCCGGCCCTGACCGCGCTGGTGCAGGGCCAGGTCGGGGCGCTCCAGGACGAACCGGTTCTGCACGAACTTGAGGATCTGCACCTCGTGCCACTGGGCCCGGGCGAGCTGGACGTGACCGCTGCGGATGGCCGGCTGGCCGATAATCTCGACTGACTCCACCAGCCGGCGGGTCCAGTTCGCGGAGAAGGCCGCGACCCGGGCCTCGGACTCCAGTGAGCCGTCGAACGGGCGGGCCAGCAGGCCGTCGACCAGCTCGGCACGGACCAGCTCGACCGCGTCGGCGAAGGCCGAGTCGTCGGCGATCCAGTCGTCCTTGCGGTGCAGTTGGCGGCGCAGCGACTCGATCGCGCCGCCGGCCCGGTTGACGTCCGACTCCGGCCCCCAGCGCTGCCAGGCCATCAGCTCGCTGGCCACCGCGCCCTGCTGCAGCACCCCGACCCGGTGCACGTCCTCCAGGTCGTGGATGGCGTAGGCGATGTCATCGGCGGTGTCCATCACCGAGGCCTCGACGGTCTGCTGCCAGTCGGCCACCCGGCCGGCGAACGGGGCCCGGGCGGCCCGCACATCGGCGATCTCGGTCGAGTAGGCGCCGAACTTGAGAGAGCCACCGTCCGGATCGTCGGGGACGACCGCGGCGCCCCGGGGCGGCGGGTCCATGAACCGGGGATGCGGGTCCGGGTGGGTGAGGCGGGTCCACGGGTACTTGAGGATCGCCGCCCGGACCGCGTTCGTCAGGTTCAGCCCGATGGTGGCCTGACCGCGGATCTCGGTGCTGGTGACGATCCGGTACGACTGGGCGTTGCCCTCGAAACCGTCACGCAGCCCGAGGCGGTTGCGGGCCAGCCGGTCCAGAACCCGCTCGCCGAGATGACCGAACGGCGGGTGCCCCAGGTCGTGGGCGAGCGCCGCAGCCTCCACCACGTCCGGGTCGCAGCCGCCGAGCTTGTCCGCCAGATCCCGGTGACCGGTCTGCAGCCGCTCGGCGATGGCCCGGCCCACCTGTGCCACCTTGAGGCTGTGGGTGAGCCGGTTGTGCACGAGCAGGCCGGCCCCGCCGGGGCTGATCACCTGGGTGACCCCGGCGAGACGGGCCAGGAACGGCGAACTGACGATCCGGTCCCGGTCCACCCGGAACGGGCTGGATGCCAGATCGCCGGGGGCAACCCGGCTGTCGCCGAAGAGTCGTTGGGCACGGGGGTCGTCCATGCCCGTGGAATCTACCTACTCTGCAGAGCGTCCAACGCGACGGCCATGGCCACGACCAGCCTGCGGTCCAGATGCGGGTCGTGGATGCTGACCTGGTAGGTGTCCCGCAGGCCCCACTTGCGAACCACCGAGAAGGCCGGCCGGCCCTGGATCGTGAAGTCGAAGTGGTACGGCAGCCACGACAGGTAGTCGACGAACCGCCGCAGGATCGCCACCCACTGGTTGCGCTCCTGACCGGTGATCTCGCCGTAGCCGGGCTGCTCCACCACCCAGCTGGACCGCAGCAGGGAGGCCGCGAAGTTCTTCCGGAACAGGCCGATCGGCTGCCCGTGGGAGTCGGTCACGTCGTAGGTGGCGCCCAGGTCGATGACCTGCCGCGCCTTGAATCCGAGCAGCGGGACCTGCTTGGTGTCGTCGGTGTAGAGGGTCACCTGCTCCTTGAACGCCAGCCGTTTCTGCTGGGCGAACGCGAGGATCCCGGCCTCCTGACCGTCAGGGGTGACGGAGTGGACCTCGTACTGGTTGACCATGAGACGAATGCGCTGGCGCACGATGAGATGGTTCTGCGCCTGAAGGGTGTCGAGCGTCACCGCCGCAGTGTGTCATACCGGTCACTAACTGAGACGAAGCTGAGGGGCACAGTGGCAAGCCGCAACCTACGCGGTTCAGACTGGAGACCATGGCTAAGCGAACGCGTACCCGTACCGTGATGGCTCTGGCTCTGGCTGCCGCGGCGGTGTGGGCCGCCCGCGACGTCCCCGCCCAGCTCGGCGCCAAGTCGCGAGGCGCCCGCCGGGAACGGGTGCAGAGATCACCCCAGTACTCCGAGGGCAAATTCCACAACACCGTCCCCGCCGTGCAGATCGCCGTCGGTTCGATGCCGCGGGCGGCACTCGCCGCGGCCTCCGACCGTGACTCCCGGCGACCGCACCAGCCCATCCCGGTGGTCACCACGGCGCCGGGCGGCGACGCTGAGGGACTGCACATCACCTGGTACGGGCACTCCTCCGCGATGATCGAGATCGAGGGCCGGCGGGTCCTGCTCGACCCGGTGTGGAGCGAGCGGTGCTCACCCTCCCGGCTGGCCGGGCCGCGCCGGCTGCACGAGCCGCCGGTGCCGCTGCGGGAACTGCCCCCGATCGACGCCGTGCTGATCTCCCACGACCACTACGACCACCTCGACATGGCCACCATCCAGAACCTGGTCGACCTGCAGGCGGCCCGCTTCCTGGTGCCGCTCGGAGTCGGCGCGCACCTGGAACGCTGGGGTGTGCCGGTCGGCCGCATCGTCGAACTGGACTGGAATGAGAAGGCCACCGTCGCCGGGATCGAGTTCGTGGCCACCCCGGCCCGGCACTTCTCCGGCCGTGGACTGAGCCGGGACGAGACGCTCTGGGCCAGCTGGGTGATCAACGGGCCGACCCGGAAGGTGTTCTACTCCGGTGACACCGGCTACTTCGACGGCTTCGCCGCGATCGGGGCGTCGTACGGGCCGTTCGACGCCACGCTCGTGCAGATCGGGGCGTACGGCGACGCCTGGCCGGACATCCACATGACCCCGGAGGACGGGGTGTCCACCCACCTCGACGTGCGGGGCGGACTGATGATCCCGGTGCACTGGGCCACGTTCAACCTGGCCCTGCACGAGTGGGCCGAGCCCGCCGATCGGACCTGGCGGGAGGCGAAGGCCCGGGGTGTGAAACTGGCGGTGCCCCGGCCGGGCGAACGGATCGACGTCGACAACCCACCGGCCGTCGACGGCTGGTGGCAGCAGATCAGCTGACCCGGTCCCGGCCGGGCCGCCGGATCAGCTGAAGTCGGCGGGTAACGGGATACCGAACCGGGTGCAGAGCAGCGGCACGTCGTGCCGGTCCGCGGCCCGGGGTGGATAGCCGGTGTGCCAGCGCACCGCCCACTCCGGGGCCTCGCACCGCACCCGGCGGCCGATGATCTCCCCGCGCCCGCCGAGCGCCTCGGCCGGAAACGCCGTCCCGTCGGCTGCCGAACCGTAGTGGAGACGGCCGTCCGGCAGCTTCTCGTACAGGTGCAGATCGACCCGGAGCCGGTCGCCGTCGTGCAGCACGAAATTCCACGGCCGGTCACCGGGCCAGGGGAAGACCCGGTCCACACCGCAGCCCGCCAACGCCCGGAACAGCCATTCCAGGTGCGCTGCCGGAGCCCACAGGTCCAGGTCGGAGTGTTCCCGGGTCTGTTCACCGAGCAGCGCGTCCACCGCCCAGCCACCGGCGAGACTGACCTCGGCCCGGTGGGCGTCGAGCGCGTTCAGCAACGCGACGACCGATACGGCCGTCATCGCATACCGCCCGGCCATCACACCTCCCGCTCGTGCCGGTGGGTGGGAACCCGGCGCGAGCGTCAGGGAACCGCACTCGCCCGCCACGGGCCATCGTCCGTTCGGACGGTCACGGTCCGATCCGGCTGGTTCAGTGGAATTGACCGGTGGGGACGCAGATCCGGACGGCCTCGGGGACGACCTCGGCGGTGAAGCTGCGGGTTTTGGCGCGGTCGCCGCCGTCGAGTTCGTATTCCATCTTGGACTCCAGG
The DNA here is from genome assembly GCA_035562875.1 of Actinoplanes sp. Lineage (GTDB taxonomy): Bacteria > Actinomycetota > Actinomycetes > Mycobacteriales > Micromonosporaceae > Actinoplanes. The sequence continues at coordinate 25,980 of DATMVU010000463.1, forward strand.
GTGACGTCGATACGGCGGGCCCGGGTGGTCCGGACGAAGGGCGAGTTGTCCGAGCGGGTGACGGCCATGGTTCCGAGGGTGCGGGCCCACTGCAGCGCGTTGTGGGCGGTGGCGACGCCGACGTCGAGCCAGCCGTCGGTCGGGGAGGCGTCGTCGAAGGCCTGGATTCCGGCGTGGATGGTGCCGACGTTACCGATCAGGACGCAACTGGCCTCGTCGTCGAACCAGTCGGTGCCGTCGATTCTGATCTTCGCGCGCGGGGTCTCGCCGTTGACGTGGCGCAGGCCGGTCCAGACGTAGGAGAGCTTGCCGAGGCGGTCCTTGAGGGCGCCGTCCGCGTCCTTGATCATGGCGCCGTCGAAGCCGACACCGGCCATCACGGCGAAGTGTTCACCGTCGAGACGTCCGAGGTCGAAGCGGCGGCGGTCGCCGGTGAAGGCGATCTCGACGGCCTTCTCCAGGTCGGTGGGGATGCCGAGGTTGCCGGCGAGCAGGTTGCCGGTGCCGGCCGGCATGATCGCGACCGGGACCTTGCGGCCCTTCTTGTCCTGGGCAAGCGTGTCGAGGGTGCGCTGGACCATGCCGTCGCCGCCCCAGACGACCAGCAGGTCCGCTCCGGCCTTGACCGCCTTGCGGACCTGCTTGGGGGCCTTGCGGCTCTTCGGCACCTCGTACCAGAGGAGTTCGTCGATGTCATGGAGGGTGAGCTGGCGGCGTAATTCGTCGAGTCCACCGCCGAGGGTCTTCCGCTGGTGGGCCACGACGGCGATCGTGCGGGGGGTTCGCATGTCGCCGCCGTTACCCGGCCGGGCGGAAAACCAATCAGCGGAAACCGAAGCGGCGCCGCTTCTTTCGGCCGAACAGGGTCTGCGCGGTGTCGGCGCCCTGCCGGAGCAGCCGGGAAGCACGATTGTTCGGGCCTCGGCGGCGCTCGACGGTGTCGCTGAGCTTGCGGGCACCAGCGATACCGAGCGGGACGAGGACTGCGGTCAGAACGATTCTGCGCACCAGATTCCAGATCATGTCCGCTGGGATACCCGTTCGGGGTGATCAGTTCACGGTTTCGCGCATGCGTTGTTCGGCGGCGGCGCTGCGGATCACCATCAGGCGCAGTTCCAGTTCGTCGGCGACGATGGCGGCCAGGTTCTCCAGGGCCTTGAGCTGGCGTGGGTGGGCCTCCCGGGGCACGCTGTCGATCACGTTCACGGTGCCGAGGCGGTAGCCGTCGTGGGTGCGGATCGGGGCGGCCGCGTAGAAGCGCAACCCCAGGTCGCCGCGGACCAGCGGATGTTCCAGGGTGCGCGGGTCGACGGCCGCGTTGCTGATCACGTAGACGTCGTCCTGGGCGATCACCGAGGCGCACAGGCCGGGTTCCTTGCCGATCTGGCGCACTCCGGTCAGGCCCTGGCAGGCGGCCAGCCACACCCGGTCCTGTTCGACCAGGGAGACGGTGGCGATCGGGGTGCCGAAGAGGGCGCCGGCGACGAACGCGATCCGGTCGTAGGCGTCCTCGACCGGCTGGTCGACCAACCGGTAGCGGCGGACCGCGTCGAGCCGGGCCTGCTCCCGCGGGTCCACGTTGTCCAGGTACTCGTAGGCGTTCGACGACACTGTCATGGACGAAAGCCTATTCCCGGTGATCCGGGTGACGTCGCACAGCGCGTCAGTCGATATCCACCGGTAGTGCACGAACCCGCAACCGGGTGATGGCCCGGCCGGTCACCTCGGTGACCTCGGCGGTGAACTCGGGCAGGGTCACCACCTCGCCCGGCGCGGTCGGGATGTGCCCGAGCCGGGCCAGCACCATGCCGGCCACGGTGATGTAACCGCCCTCCTCGGCCGCCCCGCGGAATCCGATGTCCGGCAGGTCGTGGATCGGGAACGCGCCGGACATGAGCAGCGCCCCGTCCGCCTCCCGCACGGTCGGGGACACGTCGGCGTCGGTCTCGTCGTAGATCTCCCCGACGATCTCCTCCACCAGGTCCTCGATCGTGACGATGCCGTCGACGGCACCGTGTTCGTCGGCGACCAGGGCCAGCGGCTGCCGTTCGGCGCGCAGCTGCTGGAGGGCACCGGAGACCGGTAGCGTCTCCGGCAGGAACAGCGGCGGCCGGGCCACCGCGTCGACCGGGCCGGAGGCGCCGACCAGGTCCCGCAGGTGCACCACGCCGATCACGTCGTCCAGCCCGGCCGGGCCGACCACCGGCGCCCGGGAGTGCCCGCCGTCGATGAGGGCCCGCAGCGCCTCGGCCGCCGGCAGCCCACTGGCCAGGGTGAGGACGTCCCTGCGGGGGATCAGGATCTCGCGCAGGTTCCGGTCGGCGATGGCGAGCGCCGCCGAGATGATGGTGCGCTGTTCGGGGGTGAACTCGGGGCCGGCGGCGACCAGGTCCCGGATCTCCTTCGCCGGGTCGTCGCCCCGGCGGCCGTGGAACAGGCGGGAGACGAGCAGCGCCCAGCGGTGCCGGATCAACGCCGGTTCGCTGCCGAGGACCACGGTGTTGATCAATACCAGTAGGAGGACCAGGAGGATCGACCCGCCCTTCGGGACACGACACGTCCCGAGCAATCTACCGAGCGGACCGGATCAGAATCGGGAGAACGACCGCAACGGCATCCGGGGACCGAACTTCGGCGCGGTGATCCCGCCCAGGGCGAGCAGGTCACACACCCGGCCCCGATGCCCGCGGAACGGTTCCAGCAGCTCCAGCATCCGCTCGTCGGTGCCGCGGGCCGCACCGGCCAGGGCGAACGCCACCGTGTTCGGGATGTGGAAGTCACCGACGCTCACCGCGTCCGGGTCGCCGAACACGAACCGCACGGTCTCCGCCGCCGTCCACGGCCCGATCCCGGGCAGGGCGGTCATCCGGGCGGTGGCGTCGGCCGGGCCGGCACAGCGGTCCAGCCGGTCCGTCTCCCGGGCGGCACGCAGCAGGGCCTGGGTGCGGCGCTGCTCGACGCCGAACGGGTGGAACTCCCAGTAGGCGGTGGCGGCCACCACTGCCGGGTCGGGTGGTAGCAGCAGCCCGGCCGGGCCGGGTGCGGGTTCCCCGAAGTGACGGCACACCGCCCGGTACGACCGGTGCGCCTCCTTGCCCGTCACCTTCTGCTCCAGGATCGCCCGCAACAGCCGAGGGAAGATCAGGCCGGTGGCGGGTAGGCGTACCCCAGCGAAGGTCTTGGCCAGGCGCCCGACCAACGGGTGGCGCGCCGCCAGGGCCGGGAACCCGCTCACGTCGTCGCGCAGTCCGGCGATGGCGTCGGCCCGGTCGACCGCCCACTCCGCTCCCGGGCCGTGGCCGGTCGCCTCCAGTCCCCCGGCGACCCGGGTCAGGATCAAGGACGCGGGACCGGCCGGGGTACGCATGGCGAGCTGGAGCCCGCCGGCATCGAACCGCCCGCACGGGTCGTGTTTCGGGACCAGTAGCGGCCGCACCGAGGCACCGAAGGCGTACCGCTCCGGTGGGGTGAGGCGGCGGGTCATGGTCACCGGGCCACTATGCCACCGAACGCGGACATGCCGATGGCCCTGACCTTGCTCCGGGGTCAGGGCCATCGGGGGGTGGTTACCGGACACCCGAGAAAGGTCCGGTCACCTCGGAACCGTCTACCGTCTGCTCGTCCGGCAGGGGGTAGGACGACGCCGTAGCGAAGGGGGGTTCCGGACCGGGTCAGGGCAACCCGGTCCGGATCGGTTCCGGCTTCGACGGCGGGCGGTTCCGCTGTCTTTCTTCACCTACTGCTACTTACCGTTACTTACCGTTACTTACCGGACGCGGAGTCGGAACGAGTCGAACGCCGGCGTCTGGTTGGCGCGCTCCATCATCGGGATACGGTGCGAACCGTCACCCGCCCACGAGGAGCACTGGTAGGTACCCGCGGTGGGCAGGCCCGGCACCTGGATCGCGACGGTGTCCGGCTGGGCGCCACCGCGGTTGTCCTCGGTCGCCACGAAGAACTCGGGGACCGGGTCGGCAGCCGGAGCGGCCTGCTGGTTGTTCAGGATCCGGCACGCGGTGTGGAAGTGACCACGGACGATGCCGTTCTGCAGGACCGAGCTCTCCACGTAGTAACCGCCCTGGCCGGCCGCGAGGAAGCGGTCCCGGATCAGGTTGCGGGTGCTGACCTGGATGGTGAAGGCCTGGTTGCGGTTCACCTGGTTGGGCCGGTTGGTGATCAGCAGGGTCGAGTTGTTCCCGGCCGACGCGACCTCACCGAACTCGGTGGAGACGCAGCGGTTGCCGTTCTGGAAACCGTCGTGCGGCTGCAGGTTCGAGGTGTCGCAGGAGTTGGTCAGGACACCGAGGCCGGCACCGGGCGGCGGGGTGGTGGGCTGCTGCTGACCCTGGTCACCACCGTTGTCGCCCTGGTCGCCACCAGTGTCGCCCTGGTCGCCACCGTTGTTCTGGCCGTTGTCCTGGCCCTGGTCGCCACCGTTGTTGCCCTGGTCGCCACCGTTGTTCTGACCGTTGTCGCCGCCGTTGTTCTGGCCCTGGTCGTCGGCAGCGGGGCTCGGCTCGGCGGAGGCTTCGCCGCCACCGTTGTTGTTACCGCCGTTGTTGCCCTGGTTGCCACCGTTGTTCTGGCCACCGTTGTTCTGGCCACCGTTGTTCTGGCCGCCGTTGTTGCCACGACGTGCCGTGGTGTTCGCCTCGGCGTCCGCGGAGACGTTCTTGATCACCCAGTCCCGGCACCGGGAACGAACCTGGGCCGTGGTCGCCACGTCGCCGGCACCGTCGTCCGCGTGCTGCGTGACCTTGCCGTTGTTCGTGGTGTACGTACCCTTTCGGGTCTGGGTCGACAGCTGCGCCCGGTTGGGGGCCTGCAGCTGGTCGCAGGCGGCCAGGGCCCGCTGCTGGGTGTTCTCGGTGCTGGCACTCGAGATCTGAGTGACTGTGATCACGCCGCCGAACGCCGCCAGCGCCGCCGCGCCGATGACGACGACGCGGCGACGGCCGCTGAACCAGGCCGGAGAACTGCTGGGGCGCCGGTACTTTGACCTTCGCATGGGTGACACCTTTCTCTGTCCCGCCGTGGACGATGTTGGGGAGCTACCGGGCGCGGAAGATGCGCATGGTTGTTACAACCCCGACCACCAGCGCGGCAGCGAGGATCAACAGGATTACCGTGTTGCTGAGACCCGGGATGTTCTGGCCCGACTGAGCGGAGACCAGCATCTGGTTGTCGATGGGGACCGGTCCTCCGGCTGCTGCCGGCGCCGGCGCTGTGGGCAGCGCGGCGTAGTCGACGATCCCGCTGCTCTCCAGCAGGGTCATGTGGGTCATCACGAACTGGTTGGTCTGCTGCGCGAGCTTGCGGACCGAGTCGTTGCGCGTCGTGGCGCGGATGGTGCCGATCGCCGGGAAGATCTTGCCGTGCGCCGCCCGGAGCCGATCGATGAAGATCTGGTCGAACTGCTTCGGGGTCGCGGCGTTCGTCATCTCGCTCAGCCAGAGCTGCTGGTCGCCGTTCGGCACGTTCGGCAGGCTGACACCGAGCTGCTTCGCGACCGCGCGGTCCAGGCTGTCGAGCGCGACGTGCTGCTCGGCGATCGCCTTGCCGATCTTGATGACGTTGGGGTCCTCGGACTTCTCCTGGGCCATGTTGCCGGCCGGGATCTCCCAGAGGCCTGCCAGCCGGACCTTGATGATGAAGTCGCGGTCCGCGTCACTGACGACACCGGTGCCGTTGTTCGTCAGCCCGGTGTTCGGCGGCACGGGCACGGGTTCGTCAGCGGCGTGAGCCGCCCCGGCCGGCGCCATCATGAACGCCAGGGACATGGCCAGGGTTCCGACCAGCCATCGGGGGGTGCGGCGGGTCTTCATCTCGTTTCCTCCAACCTTCCAGTACCAGTGCCGGCGCAGATCAGTAGCTGTAGTCGCTGCCCGATTCGGCATCGCTACCCGCGTCGCCGGAGGTGTCGTCCTTCGGCGGAGCGACGGGCTTCGACACGGCCGGCAGGCAGGTCAGGTTCTTGGTGCCGTTGGGCTGGATCACGAACCAGGTGCCACTGACGTTCTGGCCCTTCCACTGACCGGGCTTCTTGTCGCCGATGTAGCGGTAGAGCGGCCAGCCCTTGAGCGTGAGCTGCTTGGTGCCGTCGTCGCGGGTGACCGTGCCGACGAGGGACTTGTCGACACCCTTGAGGGTGGGCTCGCCGTCGTTGGTGAGGGCGGCGGGCCAGATCTTGGCGCAGTCGCCGTTGCAGTTCGACTTCGACGGGTCGTCCTCGTCCTTGTCGAACCGGTAGAGCACGAAGCCGTCCTGGTCCTGGACGGTGGTACCCATCAGCTTCACCTTCTTGGAGGTGAGCGACGTGGTGGTCAGCTCGTCACTGATCTCGGGGACGTTCGCCTCGTCGGCCGGGGCGTCCGGCTCCGCGGTCGAGTCCGTCTCGGGCTCGGCGCCCGCGGTCGCGTCAACGCCGGGCGTTGCTGCGACATCGTTGGAAGCGGGCTCGGCAGCGTTGCCGTAGTCGGCCGCTTCGTATCCGGTCGGGGCACACGCAGACAGCGTGAACACCGCCGCCAGCGCTGCGCCTGCAACCATCAACTTGCGCTTCTCCGGTACCACGTGGCCCCTCCCGGGTGATTCATGGCTTTGGCCATTCCGGGCAGTAGTACGGCGGTGGTGCGCGGTCGGTTGAACATTCGGGCCGATCAAATTGGGGAATTTTTTGTTGAACCTTCGGCCGGCCCGAACCGTAAAGGTAGGACCACAACGAACGAAACGGCCCGGCCGCCGAGGCGACCGGACCGTTTACGTGTTCGTTCGATTACGGAACGCGAACCAGGGTGGATGTCGAACCGGAGGCGCTGACCTCTTCCACCTGGACGTGGGCGATCTGGTCCTTCGGGATCGAGGTGGCGGCCTGGAGCATCAGCGGAGCCGGGTTGGCGGCGGTGCCCCAGCCCTTGCCCGCGGGGACGGTCCAGTCCGAGACCTTCACCTTGGTGCCGTCGGTACGCACCACGTACAGCGCGCAGGTCTTCGCGCCCTCGATGCCGCCGACCGCGAAGGAGATCTGCGTGCCGTAGTCCTTGTTCAACAGGCCCACGATGGCGCTGACGTTGCTCCGCGAGTCGGTACCGGTGTAGTTGTCACCGGGCAGCTTCGTACCACCGAGACCGAGGTCACCGTTCGGCAGCGGGTCGAGCTGGTTCTGCCCGCCACCCTGCGCGGTGGTCTCCGGCGTGGAGCCCGAACCCGAACCGAGCCACTGGCCACCGGCGAAGAGCGCACCGATCGACAGCATGGTGAAGGCGACCACCGCGGCGGCGAGCGAGTAGAGCCGGCGGCTGTTGGCACGCTGCCGCTCGGCACCCACCTCACCGAGCATCTTGTGCAGCACCGAGGCGTCCCGCTCGGCCTGTTCGGCCGCCACGAAGGCCTCGCCGTCGACGGTCGAGAGGACGTCCGCCACCTCGACGAACGACTCCAGCTCGTACGCGCACTGGGCGCACTCGATCAGATGATCCTCGAAGCGAGCCGCGTCCCGGTCGTCGAGGATGCCGAGGGCGTACGAAGCGACGTCGTAGTGCTGATCCTGCGTCATTCCGTCACCCCCCGCTGTTGTAGTGCGGTGCGCAGAGCGCGCAGCGCGTAGTAGACCCGCGACTTGGCGGTGCCGAGAGGCAGGTTGAGCGCCTCGGCGGCCTCCGGGACGGTGCGGCCACGGAAGTACGTCTCGATGAGGATCTCCCGATGCGAATGGCTGAGCTGCCGGAGCGCGTCCGACACGGTCATCGACTGCAGAACCTTGTCGGTCTCGTCGGACGTCGTCGGGAAGCTCTCCAGTTCCCGATCGTACGTCTCGGCGGGGCGGGCGTTGGCGCTGCGATGCTCGTCGATGGCGATGCGGCGTGCCACCGTGACCAGCCACGGCCTCAGCGACTGCTGACCCTGCGCGCCGAGGCGGTGCGCGTTGCGCCACGCCCTCAGCAGCGTCTCCTGCACGATGTCCTCAGCACGCTGCCGGTCTCCGCCGGTCAGTCGCAGAACGAACATCAGCAGGGGGCCGGCGTGCTCTTCGTACAGCATCTTCACGAGGGTGTCCTCGTGACTCGGTGTGCTGTTCGGAGCCGACTGGTGCCGCGGACCCTGTCTCGGGATAGTCGTGCCCTCGTCCCGCTGGTTCCCACCACCGTCGAGAGCCTGCCACCTACCACCGGAATGTTGCCGTGCCATCACTAGCACCCTCTCCGGCGCGAGCCGATACTCGGCCACCGCATGCATCGATACCTCCGCCCGGACCTTTCCCCGTCGCCTGAGATACGGCCGGGGTACCCCGCCGGGATCAATGCCGGGGCAGAAATTTCCGGGACGCTCGGTCTCAACGGTCCTCCGCTGCGTTCGTGATCGAGATGGCGCACCGGCGCCGATCACTCTGTGTATTGATCAACGCCGATTGGGACGCCAGGTAAGGCGGAATGATACTCAGTGACATTCGCCCCTGGACAACTCCGGTGAGAATAATTCTTGGCGTCCGGGAGAGCGCGATCTCGTAGCGTGAACACTCGATTCCTCTCCGTTGTCATCGGTGCGTATTGTGCGGTGAATGATGGCGCCGCCGAACCGATCGGGGGATGCGGGAATGTCACTCGGACCCTTTCGGGCGACACCCGGTGGGGAGCGCTCCCAATTTCCGAATTGCCTGTTCGTGTGGCCCTCGGCGCCCGTTTAAGACCGAAGCCCGCCACGGTTGGTGACCATGCCGGGCGAGGTTGGCACGGACGTTCCCCCGGCATCCCAGAACGCGAGACTTTGTCAGGTACCGGGTGCCCACCAGTTGGACACCCGGTGCGGCTCAGCGCGAGCGGCTCGTCGCCAGGGCCAGTGCCCGGTGCAGAACCCGGGCGTCCCCGAGCATGCTCCGCAGCCGCCGTTCCAGACCCGCGATCGGCACCAGGTTCTGCGGCGCCCGGGGATCCTTGTACGCCGACGACGCGAACCGCGGCAGCGTCGCCACCGACACGTCCGCCAACTCCACCGCCTGCTCCGCGCTCAGCTCCGGCGAACACTCCACCCGCACGATCGCCGACCACGGCGCACCCGACGAACCGGGCAGCCGCAGGTACCACGACCAACCGCCCCACACCGTCCCCAGATGGAAGACCGGAGTCCGCTGGCCCGGCCGCAGCCGCGGCACCACAGACTCCTGAGCAGCGGGCAGATAGTGCTTCTGCTGCGTCTTCACATAGCCGATGGTGCGCGGCAACTGCCGCCGGTTACGCAACGGACCGTCCACGATCAGCAGATCGGTGCCGTCCGACCCGCCGTCCCGGGCCGCCGACGAGATCTCGATCTCCAGTGCGGTCAGCGGCGGCTGGACCGCGGCCGGGAGCTTGCTCGCCTCCCCGGTACCGCTGATCCGGTGCACCTCGTAGCGGACCGAACCGGCCTGCACGTCGGTCGCGGTCGGGCTGGCCGTGAACAGGCCCCGGGCGACCCGGGCGCCGGCCAGCTCGGCCACCCCCCGGGCCAGATCACACCGGACCACGCCGGCGGCGTACGACGCGGCCAGCCCCGGATAGGTGGTGCCGTCCTCCTCCGCGGTCCAGAGTCCGGCGTCGTTGCGCCGCACCCCGTCGACCAGGAAGACCACGTCCGGGACGACGGTCGAGGAGGACACCTCGATCGGCGCCCACTCGGCGGCCGGCACCTCCACGTCCACGTCGACCTGTGCGCTGCTCGACGAACCGGGTCCGTCCGCGCCGTCACCACCCTCGTACGACGCACCGTAGGACGGATCCCACGCGTCGACGAACATCCTGGTCACAAGCCGACCCTCTCGACGTGGGCGGTACGTGCGTCCTTGTGCACCTCGAACCGGACCGGCACCCGCTCGGCGAGCGCGTGCACGTGGGTGACCAGGCCGACCATCCGGTCACCACGGGCCGCCAGGTTCTCCAGGGTGGCGGCGACCACGTCCAGGGTGGCCGCGTCCAGGGTGCCGAAACCCTCGTCCAGGACGATCGACTCCAGACTGGCAGCGGTGGTGCTCATCCCGGCCAGCTGCTCGGACAGCGCCAGCGCCAGCGCCAGGGACGCCTGGAACGTCTCGCCACCGGACAGCGTCCGCACCCCGCGCCGCAGACCGGCGTCGTGATGGTCGATGACGAAGAACTCGCCCTTCTCGTGCATCAGTTCGTACTGCCCGCCGGTCAGCTCCCGCAGGATCCGCGAGCCGCCGTCGACGAGCAGATCGAGCGCCTCCTCCAGCAGCCAGCGCTCGAAGTTGTTCGCCCGCAGATGCCCGGCCAGCGACTTCGCCACCCGGCCCGCCTGCTGCAACCCGGCCCGCTGCTGCAGAGCCACTCGGGCCTGCTCCCGCCGCTCGGTCAGGCGCTGCCAGGCCGCCTCGGCCCGCTCGGCGGTGACCGTGGCGGCCCGGACCAGCGACGCCTCGTCCCGCTCCGGGACCGTCACCCCGGCGTCGGTGAACAACCGCACAACCGACTCGTGGGCCCGGACCGTCGACTCGTGGGCCGCCCGGACCGCAGCCTCGGCCTCGTCCCGGCTCGCCCGGCGCAGACCGTGCTCGCCGGCCGCCCAGTCCACCAGGGTCTGCCAGGCACCGGCCAGGTCGTCCCGGTCGGCCGGCGGCGGCGCGAACCGGGCCAGCTCGTCCCGGACCCCGTCGAACTGCCGCCACGCGTCCCGCTGCCGCTCCTCCGCGCCGCGGACCACCGTCTGTGCCTGCCGCTGCGCCTCCCGGGCCCGGCGCACCGCGGTGCCGGCGTCCTCCAGACGGCGCTGCAACTCGCTCAACTCGGCCAGGCGGCGCTGCAACTCGTCCAGCGAGGGCAGCCCCTCCACCGCCTTGCGGACCTCGGCCAGCCGGGACAGGTGATGCTCGTGCTGTCCGCGTTTGCGTTCCAGGTCGAAAGCCGCGTTGCGGGCCACCGCATCCCGCTCCCGCCACCGGACCTGCGCCGCCTCGGCCTCCTCCCGGGCCAGGTTGCCGGCCTGCTCGGCCAGCCGCACCGCGGACTCCCGCGGCACCTCCGGCACCACCGCCACGTCCTGCTCACAGACCGGGCAGGTGCCACCCACCGTCAGGTGGCCGCGCAGCGCCGCCGCCCGATCCAGCTGCTGGGCGTCCCGGTAGTCCTGCCGGGCCTGCTCCAGCAACTGCTGGGCGCCCTGGTGGTGGGCGTGCGCCAGGTCGGCGGCGGCCGCCGCGTCCCGGTGCTCGACCTCGGCGACCGACACCTTCCCCGCGAACCACTCCTCCTGCTCGATCAGCCGGGCCAGCTCGGTGTGCCGGTCCTGGGCCACCCGCAGCCGGCCCGGGTCGCCCGCCGCGGTCAGCTCCCCGCGGACCTTCTCCTCGGCCTCCTCGGCGGCCTGCACGTCGACACCGGCCCGGTCCGCCGCCTCCCGCGCGGCTGCGATCGCACCCGTCTCCTCCTGCAACCCGGCCGGAGTACGAACGGAGCCGAGCGCCGTCAGTTCGGCGTCGATCAGGTCCCGTGCCCCGGCAGCGGTCCCCTCGGCCTCCTGGGCGGCGCGCAGTCCCGGCACGGCACCCTCGACGGCGGCGGTGAGCTCCCGCATCCGCGTCAGCCGGACCTCGGCCTCGGCGACTGCCTCGTCGGTGGCGTCCGCCAGGGCGCCGAGCTGCTGCTCGACCACCGTCAGCTTGGCCTCGGCGGCCTTGCCCCGCTCCGCCGCCCGGGTCTGCACACCCTCGTAGACGTGCAGCCCGAGCAGATTGACCAGGATCTGCTGGCGGGTGGCCGGTTTGGCGTGCAGGAAGTCGGCGAACTGGCCCTGCGGCAGCACCACACAACTGGTGAACTGCTCGTACGGCAGACCGACCGCCTCCAGCACCGCCGCCTCCATCTCGGCGGGCGTGCCGGCCAGCACCTCGCCGAGATCCTCCAGATCCATGCCGGTGTCGAGTTTGGTGACGTCGAACCCGGACGGCATCAGTTGCAGCCCGGCTCCCGCGGTCTTCACGTTGCCCCGGCCGTCCCGGCGGACCACCCGGGTCGCCACGTACCGGTCCCCCGCCGACTCGAAGACCAGGCGCACCCGGGCCTCGACCGACGACGGGGCCAGGGCGTTGCCGATGCCACGGGTGCCGCCCCAGCGGGGGACCGTGCCGTACAGGGCGAAACAGATCGCGTCGAGAACCGTCGACTTGCCCGAACCGGTCGGGCCGACCAGGGCGAAGTAGTCGGCGTCGGTGAAGTCCACAGTCGTCTGGTCACGGAACACCGTGAACCCGGCCATGTCGAGCCTCAGTGGCCTCATTGGTTGCTGCTCACCTCGTCGTACAGCTCGTCGAAGAGCTCGCGGACACCCTCCTCGGCGTTCCCGCGACTGTCCAGATAGTCACCGAAGAGTTCCCGCGGGGACCGGCCGGCCCGTTCGGCGGCACGCTCCCCGCTCCGGCTCGGCAGCATGTCGGGGTCGATGCGAACCTCCAGGGCGTTCGGCAGGAGCTCCTGCACGTCCTCACGGAGGCCCGGCCGCGGCACCTCCCGCACCAGGACACGCAACCAGGCGTCCGGAAGGTTCACCGTGGCGAGCTGTTCCAGCGTGCCGCGCACCGTCCGCAAGGTGAGCGCGGTGGTCACCGGGATCTCCCGGACGTGCGCCGCCTTGTCGAGCGAGACGTCCACGATCGAGACCGAGCTGACGTTCTCCTCCTCGCCGAAGTCGATGGCGAGCGGACTCCCGGAGTACCGGGTCGGGCAGGGGGAGATCACCGACTGGGTGCGGTGCAGGTGTCCCAGAGCCACGTAGTGCGCGTTCGGCGGGAAGACGGTGGCGGGTACCGCGTACCCCATGATGGTGTGGGCCTCGCGCTCTCCGCCGCCGGTGCTCGCGCCGACGATGGTCAGGTGCGCGGTGAGGAGGTTCACCGCCGTCCCGTCGGCGAACGGCTCACTCAGCTTCGCGATCAGGCGGGCCACCAGGTCGGCGTAGGTCTGATTGGCCTCGGCGGCTGTCAACTCGTACATCTCGGCGGCCCGGATCGCCCAGCGCTGTGAGAGGAACGGCAGCGCCACGAGCCGCCACCGCTCACCGCCCTCGGTCGTGCCCTCGATCAGGAGATCACTCAGATCACCCTTGGGGTACGACCCCCGGAGCTCGATGCCGGCCGCGTCGGCCCACGGGCGCAGCGCATCGAGAGCGGCCCCGTTGTCGTGGTTGCCGCCGATCGCGACCACACGCGCACCGGTCCGGCGCAGCGCGGAGAGCGCACGGGTCACCAGCCTGGTGGACTCGGCGGTCGGGGCCGCGGTGTCGTACAGGTCACCGGCGACTATCACCAGGTCGGGTTTCTCGGCCTGGGCGATCTCGATCACCTGGGCGAGCACCCGGCGATGCTCGTCTCGGCGGTCCTTGCCCTTGAGAACCTTTCCGACGTGCCAGTCGGAGGTGTGCAGGATGCGCATCGCTGAACCCTAGTCCGATCGCCTAGAACGGAATGTCGTCGTCGGCTCCGCTACGGCCGCCTATCACCGCGAACGGGTCGGCGCCCTGCACGATCGAGCGCAACGTCTCGGCCGGTGGCGGGCCGGACTCCGACTTGCGGGTCGCCCAGGCCGGGAACGGGAACTCGACACAGAGCGGAACCGGGATGTCCGGCTGGTTCACGAACATCGTCCCCGGCCGGGCCAGCAGCGCGCGCTGGCGCATCGCGGGCGGCAGGAATCCGTACTCCGGCCTCGACGCCTCGGCCGGGTCGAGCCGGCCGACCACCCGGATCGCCGAGTTCGTCACGATCCGCCGCTCCACCTCGCTGGCCGTCTGCTGGGCGCCGATCAGGATCACCCCGAGCGAACGGCCCCGCTCGGCGATGTCCAGCAGCACCTCCTTGATCGGGGAGGAACCCTCGCGAGGTGCGTACTTGTTCAGCTCGTCGAGGACCACGAAGAGCAGCGGACGGCCGGTACCGGCCTTCTCCTTCGCCTCGAACTCGGTCTTCAGCGTCACACCGACCACGAACCGCTGCGCCCGGTCCGGCAGGTTGTGCAGGTCGACCACCGTCACCTGGGCGCTGTCCGCCGTCTTGATCTGGTGTGGGCGGCGCTGCGCCAGATCTCCGCGGATCAGCCGGGACAGGTCCCGCTTACTGTTGATCATCCGCCGGGCGAAGGCGTTGACGGTGCCCATGTTCACCGCGCTGCCCGCCCAGGTGGACCGGGTGTCGTCGTCGGTGAGCTGCTCCACCACGTGATCGACCAGGTCCTGGTAGGAGCTGATCCGCTTACCGTCGATGCTGATGCCACCCTCGGCGGGCACCGCGTACCGGGCCAGATGGGCGGTCACCGAATGGACCACCATCGTGTACTGCTGGCGCTCGTCGTCGGCGTCGGCGAACACGTACGGCAGAAGTTTCAGCTCGCAGAACTCGGCAAGCGTCCAATAGAACGAATCCACCCCGGTGAGCCGGCTGGCCACGTCCGGGGCACCGGACGAGTCACCGGCACGCGGCGGTGCGTAGACCCGCACATCCGGGAACGGGGCCGCGGGCAGACCCAGCAACGCGTACGCCTCGCGGGTCTTGTCGTCCAGCTTCGTGTTCGGATGGTCGAGGAAGAGCAGATCCTCACCCTTCACGTTGAAGATCAGCGCGCGGGCGTTGGTGCCGTCCGCACCCAGCTGGCCGGACCGGAACACCGAATAGAGCAGGAACGTCGCGAAACTCGTCTTCGTCGCCACCCCCGAGATGCCGGAGATCGACACGTGCGCGCCGCGGGTGCCGTCCAGGAAGTCGGCGTTCAGGAACACCGGCACCCCGTCCCGGCCGGTACCCATCGGGACCCGCCGCTCCATCCGGTCGAAGTGCAGCGCCGCGTCCCGGGCGTCACCGGACGCCCGGTGCACCACCGCGCCGGGGGTGGGCGGAACATACAGCTCCGGATCGACCCGGGTGGTGGTGATCTCGGCCGCCTCCTGCACCATCGCGGGCAGCGTGCCGTCGGCGATGGCGAACACGTCGGAGTCGAACTGGGCGCCCTCATGCCTGGCCCGGACCTGGGTGACCACGCCGGCGATGGTGACCGGCTCGCGGTCCGGCAGATCACGCCGGGTCACCACGACGTCGTCGAGCTGCAGATAGCTCCCGGGCGTCACGGCGGTCCAGAACTGCAGCGGGGTGGCATCCGCGGTACCGAGCACCCGGCCGACGGGGGAAGTTTCGTCAGACACGGGGATCATGTTGCCTCAGCGGTACGACAAATTGCCTGCGGCACCCGTTGTCCACAACTTGTGGGGTCCATCCACAGAGTTATGCACAAGATCTTGCCCGACTTGCGGAGGCGCGCCCTGATTCGCACCCATCACTCCCTCGTCATCGGGGTGACCGTCAGACCTGATTCGCCCTGGTGTATCGCAGGAAGAGCATGTCGTCCCTGGTCAGCGCGTGGCGCAACGACATCCGCCGGGCGGGCGCCGGCGGGCCGTGCGCGATCCGGCCCGCCTGGCCACCGGCCAGCAGCGGAGCAATCGTGAGACACAGTTCGTCGACCAGATCGGCGGCGATCATCGAGCCCAGCAGCCCCGGGCCGCCCTCGCAGAGGATCTGGGTGGCGCCACGCTCGTGCAGCAGCCGCACCCCGGCGGCCAGGTCCACCTCGTGCTCCCCGACAGCGATCACCTCGGCCACCTCCCGGATCCGCGCGGCCGACACGGCCGGCGCAGCCCGATGGGTCAGCACGATCGGCCGGACCGGAGCATCCGCGAAGATCGACTGCTCGGGATCAAGGTCCAGGGAACCGGAGACGACCACCATCAACGGGAACTCCGGCAACCCCCGCGCCACCCGCCAGGCCCGCCCGGCCGCGGTCAGGCGCAACGCGTCGTAACCTTCGGCCCGCACCGTGCCGGCCGCCACCACCAGCGCGTCACCGACCATCCGCAGCGTGTCGAAGACCTCCTTGTCGCCGGGCCCCTGCAGACCCGCCGAGAGACCGTCGACCGAGACCGCACCGTCGGCACTGGCGATGAAGTTGACCCGCAGCACCGGCCGGTCCAGCCTCGGATAACAGGCGACCAGGTCGTCCAGCCCGTCCGGAAGAGCCGTCACGGGCCGGGCGGACCGGTGACCGGCGGGGTCGGCTCCGGCTTGCGGTGCTGGCAGTCGCACCAGGACCCACCCCGGCAGTCGTCGTGCCGCCGCTCCCGGCAGGCGTCACAGATCATGCCCCGACCCTAACGCCCACCCACCCCCGCCGTCCCGCACGCCCGCCGAGTTCACCCCGGCCGGAACCCGGCACACCGACAGCCGGGATCCGAACTGCAACTCGGCACGGGGCGGGTCCCGGCGATGGCGGCCGGTGCGCCCGGCAGGACGGTGCGGTGGGCCGGAGCCGGCGGGTTGTACGGGACGGCCGGCTCGCCCGGGCGTACCGGAAACCGGGTTTGACCTGGGGGTGGAACCGAGCCGGCCCGGGGCGCACGATTTCCGGATGGCGGGACGGCGATCCACTCTTCGGGAGGACCACGGTGTCCGGCACCGGACCGGAGGGCGATCCGTACGATTCTGGCGCCATACCCTGGAATTGTGATTCCGGGCATATCGCGACAGCTTGACGGCCGGGACACGGCTGTGCAATCGGTCCGAAACGCCAGCTCGGCAGGGTGTTGACGATGGACGGCGCCACCGGCCGTCGTGACGGGAGGAGTTTCATGTTGCTGCGGGTTCGAATCACCCTGCCGGACCGTCCCGGTGCCCTCGGACAGATCGCCCGCACTCTCGGGGTCGCCGGTGCCGACATCGTCCAGGTCGTCGTCCTGGAACGGCTGGGCGGCCGGGCAGTCGACGACTTCACCGTGGTGTGGCCCGGCGCCTCCCGGGTCGAACGCCTCCTCGCCGGTCTCGCCGCCATCCCGGGAGTGCAGGTCGACGGGGTGTGGAAGGCGATAGGAGCACCGGTCAACGGTGGCCACGACGCCGAACTGCTCGCCCAGGTCGCCGCGAACCCGGCGGACGGCCTCGCCACCCTCGTCGACGCGGTTCCCGGCCTGCTCGCCGCCGACTGGGCCGCCGCCGCGACGGTTCCGGCCGACTGGGCCGCCCGCAGCAACTCGGCGGGTGTCGGCAGCGAGCCGAGCGTGGTGTACGCGAGCTGGCGCGCCCCGTCCCCGCTGC
>DATMVU010000464.1:0-10464 GCA_035562875.1 Actinoplanes sp.
CTCGAGGACGCGGAGATCCCGGCATGAGCCAGACACCGGGACTCGACGGTGGTGCCGGCCTGAGCCTCACCTGGGAGGCCCTGCAGGGGCTGGCCGGTAAGGATCACGGCGCCGGGATCGTCCGGCTGCTGACCGCGGCCACCGAGGCTGAGCGCCTGGCGTTCTTCAAGGTGGTCGAGGCCGGGATCAAGGGTGCCGACCCGGCGGCCTGGTGGCGTGACCAGATCAACCCGGCCGGGTCGTACGCCATCGCCGTCGTCGGCACCGCGCCGACCGCGCAGAAGGCGGCCGCCCTGCTGACCCGCCGTAACCTGCGGGACCAGTGGCGATGGATGCCGGTCGGGTACATGCTGGACGTCGCCGCCGCCCGCGAGGTGCAGTGGCTCGGTGACCTCGGGCACCGGCTGGCCCAGCGGCTGTCCACCCGCAACGTGTGGGACAGCAGCGAGTGGGAGTTCACCGCGGCGCTGATGCGGGCCGGCGGGGTGGAGCCCCCGGTCACCGAGGGCGTGGTGAAAGGCTGGCTGGCCGGGCTGATCCGGCCGCGGGGACAGCGGATGCCGCCGTTGACGATGCGGTTGCGCGACGACCCGTACCTCGATCTGCTGTTGCCCTCGGTCTTCGAGATCAACGGGCTGGGCGCCGACATCGTCAACGTGGCCTGGGGCGACGGCTCGGACACCCCGGGGACGGTGACCCGGTTCCCCGGCGCGGTCGCCGCGCTGGTCGCCGAGGGGCGGCTGGACCGCAAGACGATCCTGGCCGCCACCATCGACAGGCTGACCCGGGGCGACAAGCCGAACGCGTTGCGCCCGTTCGTGATCCTGCACGAGGCGCTGGCACCCACGGTCGACGAGATCGCTGAGTACTCGCCGGACTATCACCTTCTCCTCGCCGAGGCGCCCGGCCCGATCGCCGCGCTCGGCCAGACCGCGCTGCGGACCCTCGACGACAGCGGCCGTCTCGACCCGGAGACCCTGCTCGACGCCAGCATCCCGCTGCTGACACGTAGGGAGAAGACGCTGGTCAAGACGCAGATGGCGTGGTTGGAGAGAGTGGCTCGCCGGGAACCCGGCCGGGCCGGCGCGGTCTACGAGACGATCGCTGCGGCGTTCGGGCATCCCGCACTGGACATTCAGGAGCGGGCGCTGACCCTGATCGCCAGGCAACTTCCCGGTCTCGATCCGGGCAGCGCCGCCCGGATCGCCGGCGAGTCGGCGATGCTGTCCGGTGACCTGACCGCGCGGGCCGCCGACATCTTCGGCACCACACCGGCCGCCGCCGAGACCCCGGTGACACTGGCGCCGGTCGAGGCGGCGCTGATGCCGCCACCCATCACCACCGCCGCCGAGCTGGCCGAGGAGGTGGTGGTCCTGCTGCACGAGCAGACCGGGGTCCGGTGGGAGCGCGTGCTGGCCGCCGTGGTCACCCTGCACGCCCAGGGGCGGCGGGCGGAGCTGGCCGGAGCGCTGGCCCCGGTCCTCGATCGGCACTCCGGCTGGTTCGACACGAACCGGTGGAACTCCGGCTCGCCCTTCCACGGGCTGGGCACCGCCATCCGGATGGCCACCGACCCGCCCCGGCACGACACCGGTCACCAGCAGCTCTACAGCTCGGTGCGGATCGCCTGGCAGGAAGGCCGGCGGGGTGGTGGCAGTTCGAAACTGTCCGCGCGGCCGACCGGCGTGCTGGCGTTGCGGGCCGCCGAGATCGCCGTGCACATCAACGGTTCGATGATGCCGATGCTGATCGCCACGCCGACCCACACCAACGGGAGCATCGACCCGGCAGTCCTGCTGGAGCGGCTGACCCGGGCCGAGTCCGAGGGCTGGCAGCCGTGGCAGTTCGACCTGGAGCAGGCACTGCTGCGGCTGCCCCGCACCGGCGTCCCGGCCGAGGTCCTGGCCGGTGCCGGGAAGCTGACCGCGCCGGCGGGCCGGCAGTTCGCGCAGTGGCTGGCCTCGGGCGGGCTGCCCGACCCGGTCAGCGAGCCGTGGGCGCAGATCGGTGAGCGGAACGCGTCGGGGTCCTACACCTGGGACGCCCCGGTCCCGCGCCGGATGGGCGCACGGCTCACCCCGGCCCGCGACGGTGGCCTCCGCCTGGAACGGCAGTTGCTGACCCACCAGCCGAAGAAGCATCCCGAGTGGTCACCCGACGACTACCTGGGTGTCCACGGGGTGCTCGCCATGGTGCTGCCCCACCATCGCGAGGTGGCGGCGGCGTGGGCGCTGGGCGATCTGGGTTCCCTGGCCGACCAGGGCCGCAAGGACCACGGCGGACTGCTGCCGCTGCTGGCCGAGTGCACCGGCCCGGTCGGTCCCGCTCTGGCATACGGGCTGGTCTACGGCTTGGGAGCCAAACACGAACCGGACCGGGTGGCAGCCGTCGACGCGTTCCTGACGATGGCCGCCGGCTCCGAGCCGTTCGCGGCGGCCGTCGGTGCGGCACTTGCCGACCTCTGCGCCGACAGCACGGTGAAACTGTCCCGGGTGACTCCGGCCCTGACCGACGCCCACCGGGGAGGTGCGTCCACGGCGGTCTGGGAGTTGCTCACCGCCGCCCTGCCACCGTTGCTGGCCACCAGGCTGCGGGCCGTCCCCGACCTGCTCGAACTGGCCACACAGGTCGCGGTCGCCCTCGGCATCCGGGCTTCGGTCCCCGGCCTGGCCGAGGCTGCCGCCCTGCCAGGCACATCCCGCCTGGTCCAGGAGTCGAAACGCCTCCAGGCCATCCTGACCGCACCGGCCTGATTCCCGGTGGTGGGTCGCTTCCGCCCGGCGGACGCGGGGGGACCTGGAGGGGACGCCTGGCTCGCGTCGTCGCAGCGGTCGGGGGTGGCTGCGTCCGGGGGCCGTTGTGGCGTACCGGAAAAGGGGGTTGATCTGGGAATCGGGTTTGGTCCGGGCAACGAGGAAGCGCCGCCCGGCAGGGACCGGACGGCGCTTCCTTTACCAGGGGGTGGGAAAGGTCTGTGGGGTGGGTCAGCCGATCTTCACGTCGAAGATCGGGTCGGCGGCCAGCTTCTGGAACGCGGCGAGCGAGGCGGGGGTGCTGTCGATGCTGATGTCGCGGTCGCCCTGGTCGTCCTTCTTGGTGTCGAAGTGCACGATCGCCTTGATGGCGGGGCGCTTCTTCAGCTCGGCGACCACGTCGTTGTAGACGAAGTCCTTGTCGGTGAGCTTGCCGACGCGGTGGTAGGCGCCCCACTCGGCGACCATGAACGGCTTGCCGGCGTGCTCGGTGGTGGCCCACTCGTAGAAGCCCTTGCCGCCGCCCTTGGGGGCGCGGTCCAGCAGGTCGGCGAAGGTGCCGTAGTGGTAGCAGTTCTTCTGCTTCTTCTTGGGCTTCACGACGGCACCGGGCTTGGGGCAGTACTTCTCGACGGAGACGTACGAGTCCAGGCCGATCCAGTCGACGACGTCGTCACCGGGGTACAGGTCGCCCCACCAGCTCTTCGCCATCCAGTCCTCGTTGCCCATGTACGCGACGACGTTGATCGCGTTGTCGACACCCTGGGCGCGCAGGCGCTCGATGGTGTGCCGGTACATGGCCGCGAAGTCCTTGGCCTCCCAGCCGGAGCCCTTCTTGGCGATGACGTCGTTCTCCGGCTCGTGGTTGAGCACGAGGAAGAACTTCTTGCCGAACTTCTTGGCCCGGGCGGCGAACGCGTCGATGCGACGGTCCTGCTCGCCGGCGGCGACGGCGGCCCAGTCCGAGCGGTAGGCGATCTTCCAGTTCAGGACGAGGGTGCGCGGGTTCGCGGCGTCCTCGGTCATCGCGATCTCCGCCTTGGTCGGGAAGATCTCGTCACCCTTGTGGTACTGGTGGAACAGGGTGGCGGTGCGGCCGCTGGCCTTCTCCCACGACTTCAGGGCCAGGTCACGCGGGGTGCTGGTGAAACCACCGGCGGCGCCGCCCCAGAGGACGTTGCAGGACGGGACGAGCTTGGCGTCGGTCACACACTCGGTCGTGGCGGCCTGGGCAGCCGACGGAACCAGGGCGGCACCCGCACCGGCGAGTACGGCGGTCAGAGCTGTCAGGAACTTCGGCAGCTTTGCCAGTCGCATTCAGTAACTCCCCCGTTTGTCCGGCGCGTTGTCGGCCGGGCATGTGAAAGAGATTCCAGGGCGCGAGGTGCGAGGCCAGTGCCCGTGCCGGTGCCGGCCGGTTGCGGGTTTTCCGGGCCGAAGAGCGGGATGAGCTTGCGCCCGACGGCAACGGTCTGTAGTTACAGGTCATGAATTTGATCATCGATGGCCACAACGACCTGCCCATGAGGCTGCGCCTGTGGCACGGGTCGGACGTGGCCGGTCTCGACCGGGAACGGCCAACGCTGCACACCGACCTGCCGAGGCTCCGCGCGGGCGGGGTGGGCGGCCAGTTCTGGTCGGTGCACGTGCCGTCGGATCTGTCTCCGGCGGAGGCGGTCACCGGCGTCCTCGAACAGATCGACCTGGTGCACCGGATGGTGGCCGCCTACCCCGACGACCTGGCGATGGCCTACACCTCGGCGGACGTCGAGTGGGCCCTGGAGCGTGGCCGAATAGCGTCACTGCTCGGTGTGGCGGGCGGCCACTGTCTGGCCGGTTCCGCCGGGGTGCTGCGGACGCTGGCACGGCTGGGGGTGCGGTATGTGACGCTCACCCACCACGAGGACCCGGTGCACGGCGGCCTGACGGCCGAGGGGCGGGCGATCGTACGGGAGATGCAGCGTGTCGGGGTCCTCCCGGACCTGTCGCACGTCTCCGCGGACACCATGCGTGACGCCCTGGACGAGGCGGTCGCCCCGGTGATCTTCAGCCGTTCCGGGGCCCGGGCGGTCACCGATCACCCCCGCAACGTTCCCGACGACGTGCTGGAACGGCTGCCCGAGAACGGCGGTGTGGTGATGTTGACGTTCGTGGCGCCGGTCGTGTCCGCGGCTGCCCGGGACTGGCAGCGGGCCGCCGACGACGAATGGGCCCGGCTCGGCCTGCCAGCGCTGGAGTCCGCCTGGACCCGCGGCCCCCGCCCCGGTGAACCCGAGTCGCAGGTCCCCCGGCTGCCGGTGGTGGATCCGATCACCGAACCGGCCTTCCAGCCGTGGCTGACCGCCCACCCGAAACCGGCGGTCACCCTGGTCCAGATCGCCGACCACGTCGAACACGCCCGCGAGGTGGCCGGAATCGATCACATCGGCCTGGGCGGCGACTTCGACGGCCCCCGGAAGATCCCGGCCGGGCTCGGCGACGTGTCCGGCTACCCGCGCCTCTTCGCTGAACTGCAGAGACGCGGGTGGAGCGAACTCGACCTGCAACGGCTCGCCAACCGCAACATCATGCGGGCGCTGCGCGACGCGGAGGAGCACGCCGAGGATCACCTCTGGCCGCGCTGACCCGGTCACGGGCGCCCGCTTCCTCAGGGGCGCCCGCCCAGTTCGCCGACGACGGCCCGTTCGGTCTCGGCGGTGGTGGCGAGGAGCATGCCGGCCCTGCCGTAGTCGGTGTCCTCCACCAGATAGGCCCGCTCCCCCAGATAGGCTCCGGTCGCCTCGTCGAAGATCCACTCCCGGCGGCGGCTGTTCTCGGTGCGGGCCACGGCGATCCCGGGCCGCCCCACCGCGTCGACCGCGTCCGGCACCAACTCGACACCGGGGATCTTCGCGGCCGCCTGGTACAGCGCTGCGGTCACTCGCGGTGACAGCATCGACTCCGTCAGCAGGTCACCGACCACGGTGAACGCCTGCCCGTCCCGGCTGTGGCCCTGCCCCTGCTGAATGCCGTCGTAAATCTTGCGCAACATGGCGTCCGGATCCTCAGGCAGATCCGGTGTGATGTCCACGGCCCGGAACACGCCTAGGTCGGAGGGCCGATCCTCCTCGGTCAGGAGCCCTCGCCCACCGACGAACAGCGGTTTCCAGATCTCCCGGTCATGCAGTGCGTCCAGCTCCGCCCGGACCGGTTCCGCGTCGTCCGAGCTGTCGGCGAACACCACGTAGGCGATCCGGCTCTTCACATACAGATACCGTCCGTCACCACCGTCGAGCCCGGTCGCGGTGCGGGCCGCCGCCGCGAGGCCGTTCAGATAGGCCACCGCCTTCTCCCGGTCGCCGGGCCGCACCGCGATGATCGGCACCGGGACACCCCGGTCCCACGGCCGCACCACCGCCGCCACGCCGAACGCCACCACCAGCACGACAAGGGCCGGGATCAAAATCCCTGCCCGCCGTACGCGGGACCGGGCCGGCTGTTCGATCGCAGTCAGCAGATCCGCTCGCCGTGACGCCAGCCGCCGCTGCGACATGCGAGGATCGCCCGGCCGGGGCAGCAGACCGGCCAGTTCAGCTCGCAGGCCGGTTGGTGTGTCTTTCATCGGTGCCCCTCCCCGGCCATCCCCAGCCACTCGTTTCCCGCTGACCGCTCCCGGCCGGCTTGTCGTTCCCGGTCGATCTCGGTCTCGGCTCGTTTCCGGTTGAATTCGGTCTCCGCGAGGGCCCGCAGCCGGACCCGGGCCCGGGAGAGCCGGGAGCGGACCGTCCCGACCGGCACGCCGAGCGCTTCGGCGGCGGCCACGTAGTCGAGTTCCTGCCATACGCAGAGCAGGAAGACCTCCCGGTCGGCACGGCGTAGCGCACCGAGCGCGGCGGCAGCGGCGGACAACTGGGCGCTGTCGTGCAGACGGCCGACGACCTCGTCGGCGAAATCGGGAACGGTGGCCCGATCCGGTAGCCGGGACAGCGCGGCCCGATGCCGGCGTGCAGCCCGGCGGCGGTTGCGCAGCACATTCGTGGCGATGCCGAGCAGCCAGGGGCGTAGTCCGGCACCGTCCGGCCGCAACGTCTCCCGGACCCGCCACGCCTCCAGAAACGTCAGCGACACCACGTCGTCGGCGTTCGTGTGATCACCGTCGGTCCAGACGGCATGCCGGTACACGGCTTGCGCGTGTTCATCGAACACCTCCGCGAACGCGTCGGTGTCCCCGGCCCGGATACGGGCCCGCATGGTTGCTGTCACGCCGAATACTGTCCGCTCCCGCCCACGGGTTCCATCACGCCGGAAAGGAGAAGTGCAGACACCCGGCACGCCGGGGAGGGACACGAACTCCCGACGGGATGGAAAGCCGGCAGGACCAGGCAGCAGGACGACGAGGCCACCCGGAAAGGAGGCGGGAGAGGCGAACGGCGGGAGCAAGGCGGCGGGGCGGGGCGCACCTGGATCGCGCGGATCCGCCGGCGGCCCGGATCGAGGTTCGGTGATCGGGGCGGCCGGCGGATCTGCCGGCCGGACACCACGGGCCTTCTGAGCCACGTGGGTCTCGGCCAGCCGCCGAGCGGTGGTTGCCGCTGGAACGTGAGGAGCCTACGTGCTTGCTGCGGAGGCCACGGGCAGGGGTGTTAAAAATGCGATCATCGCCACGCTGAGCAACCACCGGGCGGGGTTCAGAACCGCGGAAGCCCCGGTGCACGAATCGCACACCGGGGCTTCCGTCCGGATCAGTGCCAGGTGGCGCCGGGGACGGGCCGGGCCTTCCTGGACGATCCTCCGGGCCGGCCCTCCGGCCCGGGAGTCACTTGTCGTTACCGCGCTCCGCTGTCGAGGCGGGTGAGGATCGCGTGGATCTCGCGAGTCTCCTCGGCGGTGTGGCGGCTCAGCATCAGGTCGAGTTCGGTGCGCTCGGCGGCGGTCCGGAACTCGGCCAGTTCGTCGGTGAGGCGGCGGTGTGCCCGGCGCTCAGCGAGTCGGTTGGAGATGGTGGTCCGGGCGTTACGGATGAACTGCATGGTGAAACTCCTCGACGGATAGTGACGGCGAACGTCTCGTCGCTTCCGGGTACAACAATCCTCCCCCCGCGCGTCATCCCCAAATCCACCAGGTAAAACTCCCGCGATGAAAGTGATGGCCACCACCGTATTCCGGTAACCCAGGTCACTCTGCGTCGCCAAAGCGCAGGTCAGAACGGGGTGGTGATCTCGCCCATAGACGAGGGCAGCCCCGAGGACATGGCCGTCAGTAGCTGGGTGCGGGAGCGGACGCCGAGTTTGCGGTACACCCGGGTGAGGGTGGCCTCCACCGTCTTCACGCTCAGGTAGAGGCGGCTGGCGATCTCCCGGTTGCTGGCCCCGTCCCGGACCATCCCGGCGATCCGCAGTTCGGTGGAGGTCAGGCCCTGTTCAGGGGTGCCTTCGGTGCGGGCCAGGGCCCGTTCGGCCTCCTCGGTCCAGGGCTGTGCTCCGGCCGTACGAAACAGGGAGACGGCCTCGCCGATCGCCTGCCGGGCGGCCGCATAGCGACGTCTGCGCCGCTCCGCGCTGGCGACCACCAGGAGGGCGTGTGCCTGTTCGACGGGCTGGCGCATCTGTTCGAAGTGACGGACCGCCGGGGTGGCCAGGTCGGCGGCGGTGTCGGCGTGCCCGGATTCGGAGGTTACGATCGCGGCGGCCCGGTCCAGGTAGCCGGTGAGAGCTGCGGTGTTGCCCAGCCGGGCCGCGGCGGAGCGGGCCAGGTCCAGGGTGGCGGCGCCTTCGGCGTGTTCGCCCAGCGCGGCCAGTCCGGCGGCCAGATCGGCCCGCCAGCGGACGATCATCGGGTCGGAGCTGCCGGTTTCGGCTTCCAGGTCGCGCAGCCGGCGCAGGGTGGAGACCCCGGCCCGGGTGTCGCCGGCGCGGACCTCGGCCTGGCCCAGGGCGTGCAGGTGACGCCGCAGGTAGAGGCCGTCGCCCTCCTGCAGGGAGGAGCGGATGCCACGCCTGGCGAATCCGGCGGCGGCTTCGAGGCTGCCGCCGGCGAGTTCGGCGACGGCTGCGGTGTACCAGGTCGGACCGGGGCTGAGCCCGGCGCGCTGAGCCGCGGCGGCCGCCCCGTGCGCGTACCGCAGCGCCTCCTGGCACCGGCCGGCCCGGGTGGCCACTTCGGAGAGGCTGCGCAGCACTTCGACCCGGGCTTCACCGATCCGGTCGTGTTCGGCGACGGCGAGCAGGGTCAGCAGTTCGGCGCGGGCCTCGTCGAGCCGGTCGTCGAAGAGCGCGAACCGGGCGGCCATGTACTGCGGGCCGTAGTGCAGCCAGTCGGGGGCGGGTGCGGCGGATAGCGCCCGGGCCCGGTCCAGGGTGTCGCGCCAGCAGGGTTCGCCCTGCATCCGCTCGATCTGGGCGGTCATGGTGACGGCCATCGCCTGGGTGGTCAGGTCCCCGGCGAGGCGGGCGGCCTCCTCGGCGCGCCGGGCGTCGGCGGCTCCCGTCTCCAGGTCGCCGGTGAGGAATGCCGCCCAGGTGAGCCGCAATCGTACCGGGGCGAGCAGGGCCGGGTCGGAGCCTGCTTCGGCGAGGGCGGCGGCGAACGTCTCGCCCATCTCGGCGAGTCCCTGCCCGGCCAGGTCGATGAGCACCACCCGGGCGCGGACCCGGTGCCCGGCGGGGGCGTCGGCGGCGAGTACCGCTTCGGCGGCCCGGCCGGCCAGTGCGGGGGCGCCGCCGGTGAGCGCGGTCCGGGCGGCGGTGACCAGCCAGTCGAGACGGTCCGGCCAGTTCACCGGAGGGCAGCGGTCGGCGGCCAGCAGGTACAGCTCGGCGGCGGTGCGTTCGGCGCCGCGCTGGGCGCAGCGACCGGCTGCGGCGGCCAGGTCGGCGGCCACCTGGGCGTCCGGGCGGGTGGCGCGCAGGGCCTGCTGGCGCAGGGCTTCGACCGGGTCGTACGCGGCTTCCGCCAGCTCCGCGTGCACGCGCCGCCGGACGGCGGCCGGGGTCTCGTCGGCGAGGACCTGCCCGAGTAGCGGGGGTGTGAACCGGATCAGTTCCCCGGACAGGTCGATCACCCCGGCCGCTGCGGCGGTGCGCATCTGCAGTGTCGCGTCGTCGTGTCCGGCCCGCTGGAGCAGGCCGATCGTCGGTTCGGTGGCCAGGGCCGCGGTGAGCAGGGTGGAGCGGACCTCGGTGGGCAGTTCGGCGAGCCGGTCCCGGGCCAGGGCCCGGACCGTCTCCGGCAGGGGTGCCGGGCGCCAGGCCGGGCCGGGTGGGACCGCGCCGCCGAGGGCGAGGGCGAGGAACGGGTTGCCGCCGCTCGCCTCGTGCAGCTGGCTGGCGGTCCGGCAGGGCAGTCCGCGGGCTTCCAGCAGGACCGTCAGGTCGTCCGGTGACAGTGGCGGGACGGCCATCTCGATCACCGGGGCGGGGCACAGCCGGACGGCCCGGGACCGGCCGGGGCGGCGTTCGGCGGCGAGCATCCGGATCCGGTCGCCGGGGCGGCGGCGCATGGCGAACCCGATCAGTTCGGCGGACTCCGGGTCGAGCCACTGGGCGTCGTCGAGGACCAGCAGGACCGGGGTGGTGCGGGCGCAGCGGGCGAGCAGTTCGGGTAGGACGAGCCGCCGGGCCAGGGCCGGCACGCCGGTCCGGGACGGCCGGCCCCGCCGGAGTGCGGCGAGGGAGTGCCGGGGCGCGGGGGCCAGGGCCGCTATCGCGTCCGCCGGGACCTGGCGGGCGAGATC
>DATMVU010000465.1:0-8978 GCA_035562875.1 Actinoplanes sp.
GCCGGAATCGACGGCCACGCCGGAACCGCGGTGATCGACTCGCTGGCCGAGATCTCACCCGGGTTGAGCCACCACATCGCGGCGTTCGCGTTCGGCGACATCTACGACCGGCCCGGCCTTGACGCCCGATCCCGTCAACTCGTCACCATCGGTGTCCTGACCGCGCTCGGCGGATGCGAACCCCAGCTCAAGGTTCACATCGGCGCTGCACTCAACGTCGGCCTGACCCCGGACGAAATCGTGGAGGCGATACTGCACGCGGCCGTGTATGCCGGTTTCCCTCGCGCTCTGAACGCCACCTTCGCCGCGAAAGAGGTCTTCGAGAACCGCCGCGTACATCCCGGCCAGCACCAGGCAGGTCCACCGGCCGGCTGCGGCTGACCCGGCTCTGCGGGCCTCGTCAGCCGGCGCGGCGGCGGGGCCCCACGCGTGCGCTCTCATGCTTGATACGCAGGTAATGCCGAGTCGAGTGCGTTACAAAACGCCGGTAATGCCCCATTGCGCCTCAACCGGGAGGATCCCCATGACGGTCAGGGCCTCGACTGCCTTCTCGAGGGCGGGTACGTCCTTGAACCCCATGTCCTTACCCAGCGCGAGGGGTAGCAGGATTCGCTGCTCCACCCCGAGCGTGGCCGTCCCGATGACGATGACGTCGCCGCCCTCGTCTCCCGGCTGCTTCTCGATGCTGACGGACCGGCTCCGGTCCTCGGGGTCCTGTGCCTTCCAGCGAACTCCAGCCGAGTCGCTGGTCACGGTCGCCGTCCAGCCGGTGACCCGCAGCGCGATCAGCGCCCGCAAGGCGACCTCGACGCACCAGTCCCTCCGCGGGAACGGGACGTGGACAGCCGCTGTCGCGGAGAAGCCCCGTGCCGGGAACACCCCGTCCACATGCAGCTGACGCACGAACAGCTCGTTCTGGTCGTGCTGGTCGGCGTAGCCCAACATGATGCGGGAACTGGTGCTCTGCCCAGAGATGCCACCGCGATGGATCACCTTCAGCCGTCCGGCGCCGGCTTTGATCAGCACGTAACGTTTGGCCTTCTCGTTATCCGCCGTCGGTTCCCGGACCGCGAAGGCGCCCGCCGCGGAGTTCGCCTCCGAGGTCCATGCGGCAGGCGCCGCCGCCCGGATCGCTGTGACGAGCACGGTCGCGGCGGCAGTCTCGTCACTGGAACTCCTGTCCCGGAGTGGCCCGGTGCTGCGGGGCGCTTCGCGGCGTCGTGGCTGCGCCCCGCTCGGCGGCAACGCCGGGTTGATGCCGAGCGCCACACGATCTCCCGCTAGGCAGATCAGGCTCTTCTCCCCCGGGAGCCACTCGTCCTCGACCGCCTCCCGCAACTCGGTGTGCCTGTCCCGGACCGCGTCACGCAGCGACACCAGATCCAGCGCCTCGGGGCCGCCGTCGATCCCGACGGCGATAGCCTCGGCGAGATTGCTGGTCAACGGGTCGATCTCGGTGGTGAACAGCATGCTTCGCGCGCCTGCGAGCAGCGACACGCGGTCCGGTTCGGCGTCGACCAGGTGGAGGAAATGCGACACTGTGGACGCGAAGTCCGAGCAGTCCAGCAGCACCACCAGGCGGGTGGCCGCACTGTCGCGCATGATCTGCGCGACGGTCGCCAGCTCGGACTGGTCGTTGACCGGGCCGGTCGCGCAGTAGGAGAACAGCAGGGTGTCGGACACCGCCGCGGCGGCCCCGCGCATCGCCGCGATGACCTCGGCCGGGGATGGATCACCGACCAGCTTCGCAACGCTCGTCATCTCGAAGACCTGGTGGGCCGGCGAGAGCAGGACCTGACTCAGCTGCATGGTCGCCAGCTCGGCCGACTCCCAGCCGCGGCCGAAACCGTAGTCGACGTCCGGCTCGGGGACGTCACGGCCGACCAGAACGGCCCGGGAGCCGTCGAGCACGGGCAGGAGCGGGTTCCGCGTCATGAATCCATGATGAACCAGCTCTGCCAGGCCGTCCGGAGCCGCGCCACACCCCGGCTCGCCTACCCTGCGCCGCACAGTGGACCGGCGACGCACGAACGTGTATCGATGTTCACATGGTGGCCATAACCGGGTGGTGGTGGCCACCGTCGCGGGCAGTCACCTGGTGCTGTGGGACGGCACGAACACCACACCGAGCGTGGTGGCGGGTGCCGCCCGGCTGGCACAGAGCGGTGGGGTGCCGTACGTCCTGCGCAGTCCCGCAGAGATCGGCGGCCTGTTCGCGGGGCTCGACCTGGTCGAACCGGGGCTGGTGCAGCTGACCGCGTGGCGGCCGGACGGGGACGTCACCTGGCTGGACGCCTACGGCGCGATCGGCCGGGTCGTCCGAAGCCTTCCCTGACTTTGTACGATCGGCCCGTGCTGGCCTATCTCGCGGGTGTCGTGCTGTTCGTCGCCGGGCTGTGCCTGTCGCTGTCGCTGCACGAGGCGGGGCATCTGCTGACCGCCCGGGCGTTCGGGTTGCGGGTGCGGCGGTTCTTCGTGGGGCGCGGGCCGACGGTGTTCTCGTTCCGGCGCGGTCACACCGAGTACGGGCTGAAGGCCCTGCCGATCGGTGGTTTCTGCGAGATCGCCGGGATGACCACCCTGGACGAGCTGACCCCCGAGGAGAACGAGCGGGCGATGTGGCGTCAGCCCTGGTGGAAGCGGACGCTGGTGATGGCGGCCGGGCCGGTCACGCACGTGTTCCTGGCCGCCGCGATCCTGTACGGGATGGCCGTCAGCACCGGCCTGCCGAACCTGAACCCGGTCACCGAACCCGTCGTCGCCGCCACCTCGTGTACCGGCGCCACCTGCCCGGCCGCGGACGCCGGACTGCGCCCCGGCGACCGGATCACCGCCGTCGGCGGGACCGCCACCCCGCTCTGGACCGACGTGCTGACCGCCGTGCAGGCCGCGAGCGGGCCGACGGCGGTGACCGTGCTCCGGGACACCGGGACCGTCACCCTGACGGTGGACGTGGCCCGGGTGTCGCGCACGTTCACCGACGGCACCACCCGCGAGGTCGGCATGATCGGTGCCACGGCGACGCCGCCACCCGCGTACCGCCGATCCGGTCCGGTCGAAGCCGTCGGCGCAACCGTGGCCTTCACCGGTGACATGCTGAACCGGGCCGCCACCCAGCTGATCGCCTTCCCGCAGCGGATCCCGGCGGTCCTCGCGGCCATCGGCGGCGCCGAGCGCACCCCCGACACCCCGATCAGCATGGTCGGTGCGAGCCGGCTCGGCGGGGAGGCTGTCGAGCGGGGCCTGTGGGAGGTGTTCCTGCTGCTGATGGCGAGTCTGAACCTGTTCATGGCGGTGTTCAACCTGCTGCCGCTGCTGCCGTTGGACGGCGGCCACATCATGGTCGTCTGGTACGAGCGGCTGCGCGACACCGTCCGCCGGCTGCGCGGCCACCCGGCACTGGGCCCGATCGACTTCACCCGGCTCTACCCGGTCACGATGGCGCTGGTCCTGGCCGGCGGCGCGATCATGCTGCTCACCATCACCGCCGACCTCGTCAACCCGGTCCGGCTCTCCTGAGCATCCGGAGTGGATATGCGGCCTGACCTGCGCGTTCGAAAAAATGTCAGAGGGTGGCGCTAGGTTCGCCAGCGTGTTGGAGAAGCTTTCCGAAGTGCCATGGGCCCGGCTGGGGCACGCCTACGGTTCGGCGGCCGACGTTCCGGATCAGATCCGCGCGTTGCGAACCGGGGACGCCGCCGCCCTGCGGGCCTTGAACGGCAACATCGTCCATCAGGGTACGAGGTATGAAGCGAGCGCTTTCGCGGTGCCGTTCCTGATAGAGCTGCTCGCCGGCCCGGCCACGCCCGCCCGGGCCGATCTGCTCGCCCTGCTGACCCGGCTCGCCATCGGCGACGACGAGTCGTGGCTGCCCGGGCCGTTCCCGGTCGCGTCTTATCGGGAGCAGGCGGCCGGGGGTGAGCCGATCCTGCGGGCCGCGCCGCTGCCGTCGTATGAGGACGACAGCGTGTTCCGCTACGTGGAGGCCCTGGACGATCGGGGGCGGGAGAGCATGTTCGCGTTCATCGAGCTGAGCGCCTACGACGCGGTCCGGGCCGGGGTGCCGCTCTACCGCGACCTGCTGTCCGCCGCCGACCCACGGCTACGGATCGGCGCCGCCCACCTCCTCGCGTGGTTCCCCGAGGCGGCGCCCGCCACGATCCACTCCCTGATCGCCTCGGCCGCCGACCCGGACCCGGCCGTGGCGGCGACGGCGGTGGTGGCGCTCGGCCTGCTGTCCGGCCGCCCGGAGACGGCCACCGCAGGGCTGCCGGTCCCGGCCGGACCAGCCGGCGCCACGACATCGGGCGCGACGGCTTGGGGCACGGCGACGGTCGCCTTGCCGGGCGGCGGCGACGGCCCGGCAGCCGTTCGGGAGGCTCTTCGGGACGGCCGGGAGCTGGTCCGGTGGGCCGCGGCCGTGGCGTCAGCAGTGCTCGACGGGCCGGCCACGAGCCGGACCGCTGTCGACGAGCTGCTGGCCTGGACCGGCCGGACGGGCTGCCCGGTTCCGGAGATCCCCTTCCTCGGCGGTGACCTGGCCGGGCTGGCGGGTCTGGCCCTGCGGCAGCTCGGCGACGCCCACGCGGGCGCGGCCTTCGAGGCGTTGCTGGTGCGGATCCCGGCGGTGAGCGGCCCCGACGCGCTGCCGGTGGTCGGTGAGGCGCTGCGGCGGGCGTTCCCGTCCGGTCCGGTGCCGGCGGCGGCCCGGTTCACCGACCTGGACCGTTCCCAGCAGCGGCTGCTGCGATCCCTGGCCGATTCCCCGACCACGTGGCAGTGGGGCGAGCACGGCATCTTCGCCAACTTCACGCTGATGGTGAACGCCTACGGTCTGCCGCACAGCGCCGAGGCCATGCACAGTTTCGTCGACGGGCCGTGAGTCTCCCGATGCGGGTGCGGGCCGGGGACGTGGCGCTCTGTCTGGAGGCCGACCGGTTCCCGTTCGCGATGGTGGCCGGCTGGGCGGGGCCGTCGCTGGTGCTGCGGCCGGTGGAGGTGGCCGTTTCCTCGTGATCGTTCGACCGTTGAGGGGAGAAAACGGTCGGAGATGCCTTCCGGCCGCCTTGATAGATTGATCAACATGACTGATGTACGGCTGGAGCCGATGAGTGCGGACCAGTTCGGGCCGTGGCGGGCCGAGACCGAGATCCACTATGCGCAGAGTCTGCAGGGAACGGGAAAGTCGGCCGAGGCTGCGGCACGGGAGGCGGCCGAGAGCTACGACCGGTTGTTGCCGCAGGGGGTGGCGACCGCGGACAACCATGTCTGGTACGCCTACGACGGGGACCGCCGGGTCGGCTTCCTGTGGATCAAGGTCACCGACGGGACGGCGTTCGTCTACAACGTCGCCGTCGAGGACGACCTGCAGCGACAGGGGTACGGGCGGGCGATCATGCTGGCCGGCGAGCGCTGGTGCCGGGAACGCGCGCTGACCAGGATCGGTCTGCACGTGTTCACCGGCAACACCGGTGCGCGGGCCCTCTACGAGCAGCTCGGCTTCGTCGAGACCGGCCGGAACATGGCCAAGCGGCTATAGGACGTTGTGGGTCAGCAGGCCGGCGACGCTGCTCGGGGTTCGTACCGTCACCGGAAGTCTGTTGACGCTGACCATGATGAACGGGTTACGGAACTCGGGCGGCGCGTCGGGGGTCAGGGCCAGGTGCGGGTGGCGGTCCAGCAGCAGGCGCAGGGCGATCCTCGCTTCCAGGCGGGCCAGTGGGGCGCCGAGACAGAAGTGGATGCCGTGGCCGAACGACAGGTGCGGGTTGGGGCTGCGGTGGATGTCGAACCGGTTCGGGTCGGTGAAGATGCGCGGGTCGCGGTTGGCGGCTGTCACCCATAGTTGCAGGATCGCGCCGGCGGGGAGGTCGGTGTCGCCGATCCGGACCGGGCGGGTGGTGAGGCGGGCCAGGCGCGGGAACGGGGTCCGGTAGCGGATGCTCTCCTCGATGGCGGCGGGCAGCAGTCCGGGGTCGGCGCGGACCTCGGTGAGGGCTTCCGGGTTCTCGTCGAGGCTGACGACGGTGTTGCCGAGGGTGGCGGTGGTGGTGATGTGCCCGGCCAGCAGCAGCAGCCCGACGAAACCGATGATCTGCTGGTCGTCGAGGTGTTCGCCGTCGACCTCGGCGGCGATCAGGCGGCTGGTGAGGTCGTCGCCGGGGTGGGCGCGGCGGTCGCGGATGTGGGCGAGCAGGTAGGCGTTCATCTCCCGGATCGTGGGCGCGACCCGGTTCATCGCTTTCTGGCCGGCGTCGACGATCGAGTCGCCGGGGTCGATGGCGGACTGGTCGAACAGGACGTCGGCCCAGCTGCGGAAGACGTCCCGGTCGGTGGTGGGGATGCCGAGGAGTTCGGCGATCACGATGATCGGCAGCGGGTACGCGAGGCTCTCGATCAGGTCGAACCGGTCCCGGCCGTCCACAGTGTCGAGGAGTTCGGTGGTGACCTCGGTGATCCGCGGTTCCAGGGCGGCGACCGTCCGCGGGGTGAACGCCTGGCTGACGATGCCGCGCAGCTGCCGGTGGCGGGGCGGATCCATCCGTACGAAATTGCCCTGTTGAAAGGTTTGGAAGTCGTCCTGGACCGGCATGATCGCGCTCATGTCGGAGGAGAAGACGGCGGGGTCGGACAGGATCCGGCTGGTCTCCGGGTGACCGAGTACCTGCCAGACCCCCTGCTGCTCGTCGTGGTGGACCGGGCCTCGGGCGCGGGCGTCTTCGAGCCAGGTGAGGAATTCCGCGAGAGTGTTCATTGATCCCTCCGAAATCGGGTGCAATGATCACATTCCAGGCTAGCCCCGGCCCGCAACCCGGTCAAACAGGTCAGCCTGCCAGCGTGGGGTAGTCGGTGTATCCGCGGTGGTCGCCCCCGAAGAAGGACGACTTCTCCGGGGTGTTGTGAGGGCCGCCCGCGGCGAGCCGGGCCGGCATCGGCGCCATCACGATGCGGTTGGCCAGCTTGGTGCCGGCGAGGTCGTACGAGTCGAAGACGTCAGCCATGCGCCCGAACCTAACCGGCGACCTCTACACCGATGTCACAAGATCAAGACCGTCAGCGCCGCCCGCGGCCGGTGGCCAGCGCGACCAGGAACTGGCCGCCGCCCGGTTCCACGGTGGCGGTCACCGGCAGGCCCGGGGCCAGGCGGGAGAACCGGTCGGTCAGCCAGTCGGCGGCGTCCTGCGCGTCGTTGCGGCGCGGGCAGCGGGCCACCAGTTCCCGGCCGCCCTTGCGTTCGAGACGTTCGGCGACGGTGATCAGCGGGGCCGGTTCGATCACGTTGAGCCGGTCCGGCCAGGCGATGACCACCTTCACCGCGCCCTTGCGGGAGTTGCAGGCGCGGTGCGCTAGCCGCTCGGCGATCTTGGCTTTGCGGTCGGTGGTCCGGGCGTCGACGCTGGGGCCCCGGTCGTCGTTCACCGACGCGTCCGGGTCCACCTTCTCGTCGCACACCCAGCAGCGCCAGCCGTCACGGTCACCCACGTCATCAAGAAGACTCACGCGGTAGAGGATAAACGCTTGCCTCTGACACCAACGTGAGGTCTTAGCGTGTCGGCATGCAGATCAACGGCAGCACAGCACTCGTGACCGGCGCCAACCGCGGCCTCGGCAAGGCCTTCGCCGAGGCGCTCCTCGCCCGGGGCGCCACCACCGTCTACGCCACCGCCCGCCGCCCCGAGCTGATCGACGTCCCCGGTGTGATCCCGCTGCACCTGGACCTCACCGACCGGGCCTCGATCGAGGCCGCCGCCGCCACGGTCGGTGACCTCGACCTCCTCGTCAACAACGCCGGCATCTCCACCGACGCCCCACTGCTCGGCCCGTCCCTCGACAACATCCGCCGCGAGTTCGACACCAACTTCTGGGGCACCCTCGACGTCACCCGCGCCTTCGCCCCACGGCTGGCCGGCGGCGCGATCCTCACCGTCATCTCGGCGCTGAGCTGGTACGCGTTCTCCCCCGCCAGCAACGGCTACGCCGCCTCCAAGGCCGCGGAGTGGTCGCTCACCAACGGGGTCCGGCTCGAACTGGCCGACCAGAAGACCCAGGTCACCGCACTGGCGCTGGCGATCGCTGACACCGACATGATGGCCGGCTACGACATCCCCAAACTCCCGCCGCACGAGGTGGTCGCCCAGGCCCTGGACGGCCTGGAGGCGGGCCTGATCGAGGTGATCGCCGACGCCCCGACCGCCAACGTCAAGGCCTCACTCTCCCGCGACCCGGCCCTCTTCTACGCCGACATCCCCGGCAACCTGTTCGGGGTCACCGGCTGAACCGGGAGCAGCGGGTCACGTACGGCATGCTCAGCTCGTCGCCGAACCCCTGCGCGTCGAGCAGTTCGGTGACGTCACCGAGCAGGTCGGCGCGCTCCGCTGGTGACAGCACGATGACGTAGCTGCGGGACACCACCATGTCCAGCAGTTCCCGCCGGGTCAGGGTGTGCCGCCAGCGGATCTCGGTCCGCTCGGCCGCCCCGAACGGCTCCGGCAGCACCGGCACGGTGTCGATCTCCTGACGGGTGTGCCGGTGCAGCACGTCGTCGAGCAGCCCCACCCAGGGTTCCTCGTGGTCCCGGACGTTCCACACCAGGCTGAGGGTGCCACCCGGCCGCAGCACCCGGGCCATCTCCGGCACGGCCCGCACCGGGTTCACCCAGTGCCATGCTTGCGCACACACGATCGCGTCGACGGAGGCGTCCGGCAGCGGGACCTGCTCCCCCGTACCGGCGAGGATCTCGGCACTGACCGCAATCTGCGCCCGCATCTCGGCGGACGGCTCCACCGCGACCACCTCCAAACCGGCCCCGACCAGTAGTTCGGTGAACTTCCCGGTGCCCGCCCCGAGGTCGAGAACCCGCCGGGCGCCGGGCGGTACCACCCAGGCGACCGCCGACAGCGGGTAGGTGGGCCGCCCCCGGTGGTAGGCGCCCGCGACGCTGCCGAACGACGCGGCGTGCATCGTCTTCGACCACCGCC
>DATMVU010000466.1:0-3657 GCA_035562875.1 Actinoplanes sp.
GGGCGGCCTGCTCGAATCGGACACCGGTGAGGTGCGGGCCGGGCACGGGCTGCGGCTCGGCTACTACGCCCAGGAGCACGAGACCCTGGATGTGGACCGGACGATCCTGGAACACATGCGCAGTGCCGGTTCCGAGCAGACCGACACCGAGCTACGGAAGATCCTGGGTGCGTTCCTCTTCTCCGGTGACGACGTGGACAAGCCGGCCGGGGTGCTCTCCGGTGGTGAGAAGACCCGTCTGGCGCTGGCCACCCTGGTCTGCTCGGGTGCGAACGTGCTGTTGCTGGACGAGCCGACGAACAACCTCGACCCGGTCAGCCGGGAGCAGGTGCTCGACGCCATCGCCAACTATCCGGGTGCGATCGTGCTGGTCAGCCACGATGCCGGGTGTGTGCAGGCACTCAAGCCGGACCGTGCGATCCTGCTGCCGGACGGTGACGAGGACGCCTGGAGCGACGACATGCTGGAGCTCGTCGAACTGGCCTGACGGCAGTTGAGGGCCGATCATCTTCGATCCTCAGTTGTCAACTGGTGCCCACACAGACAGTGCGATGTTCGGGCGTTTGGGAACAGGTCGGGCACTCGGCTTTGTTTGAGCCGCAAGGTCGAGTGTCACGCCTTGGAGCGATCACAGCACTCTCCGGAGCGATCGAGGGCCTCCCCTCGATCGAGTGTTTTCCCAGGTGATCGACGGTCTTGGGAGGTGGGTCACCGGACCGGAAATGTGTGTGGAGTGGCTGCCGGCAAACTGTCTGACATTGATGCCTGTGGTAACCGTCAAGTTCCTGACAGTAATAAATGGGCACGT
This sequence comes from Actinoplanes sp., assembly GCA_035562875.1. Taxonomy (GTDB): domain Bacteria; phylum Actinomycetota; class Actinomycetes; order Mycobacteriales; family Micromonosporaceae; genus Actinoplanes. The sequence continues at coordinate 809 of DATMVU010000466.1, forward strand.
TCGCGGGGGCTAGATACCTGGCGCATGATCGTTCGAGACGGTGTAATAGGTGGGACCGTATCTGACCGCACTGTCTGCGACGTGAGGATTCAAGATGGCAGCCACTGGCACAGCTACCAGTACTGAGAAGGGTCGTCGAATCGTCGGTAGCGAGCGACAGTCGCTCGCCAAGGACCTGGTGAAGCGTTACACCTCCGGCGAGAGCATCCGCGCGCTGGCCGCTTCCACCGGGCGTTCCTACGGATTCGTGCACCGCGTGCTCACCGAGTCGGGCGTGCAGCTGCGCCAGCGCGGCGGCGCCCGTCGCCGTAAGAAGGCGTGACGGCCCGGAACGCCGGGCCCGATCCGGCCGACGAGGTCGGCGTTCGATATGAACAGGACGGGCCGGTCGCGACGGTGACGTTGTGCCGGCCCGACGTTCTCAATGCCCAGACGCCTCTGATGTGGACGGAGCTGGGCAACATTTCCCGGAAATTGCCGGGAGACGTACGGGTCGTCATTGTCCGGGCCGAGGGGCGCGCGTTTTCCGCCGGCCTGGATCTGTCGGTGGCGAAGGGCGACGGCGATTCTTCGCTGTCTCGGCTGGCGCAGTTGTCCGCAGCCGAGTGTGCCGATCGGATAGCCGGGTTCCAGACGGCGTTCACGTGGTTGCGCAGTCCGTCCTTTGTGACAGTTGCCGCAGTGCAAGGACACGCGATCGGCGCCGGGTTCCAGCTCGCGCTGAACTGCGACATGCGAGTTCTCGCCGATGACGCGAAGTTCTCGATGGCCGAGGTCACACTCGGTCTGGTGCCCGATCTGGGCGGCACGAAGCGGCTCACCGAACTGGTCGGCCCGTCCCGTGCACTGGAGATCTGCGTCACCGGGCGGCGGATAGCCGCCGGCGAGGCGGACCGGCTCGGCCTGGCGACGGCCGTGGTACCCCGGGCCGAACTCGACGGTGCGGTGGCCGACCTGACCGCGGCGGTGCTGGCGGCGGATCGGGGCGCAGTCACCGAGATCAAGGCACTGCTCCACGGCGCACCCCAGCGGTCGTACGCGGAGCAGGATCGGGCCGAGCGCGAGGCCCAGACGCGGCGGCTCAGCGATCTGCTGGGCTCCGGGGAGTAGATCACCTCCCGGGATTGTCGTACCCACGTGGCAGGCTTCGGTCTGCTCGTCGAATGACGCCCGGGAGGTGACATGTCCAGCTGGACAGTGCTGCGCTCGATCCAGGACTCGGATCGGGTCGACCGGCACCAGGTGCGCCGCGGCACCACCCGGCGGATCATCCGCTTCGCCGGGCCCTACCGGCACCACATCTCCGTCTTCATGCTGACCGTGGTGTTCGCGGCCGGCATCGGCGTCGCCACCCCACTGCTGGCCGGTCAAGTGATCAACGCGATCACCGAGGGCGGGTCACAGGCGGCGTCGATCGTCGTACGGCTGGCTCTGGTGATCGCCGGTCTTGCCGTCGCCGACGCGCTGCTGTCACTCGCCCAGCGGTGGTACTCGGCACGCATCGGCGAGGGGATCATCCTCGATCTGCGGACCCGGGTCTTCGACCACGTGCAGCGGATGCCCTTGCAGTTCTTCGCGCGCACCCAGACCGGCGCTCTGGTCAGCCGCCTCAACAACGACGTCGTCGGCGCACAGCGGGCCTTCACCTCGACTCTCTCCGGTGTGCTCAGCAACACCATCCAGCTGGTGCTCACCGCCGGAGTGATGTTCACCCTGTCCTGGCCGATCACCGTGTTGTCGCTGCTCATGCTGCCGGTGTTCATCGTGCCGGCCCGCCGGGTCGGGAAACGCCTCGCCGAGATCACCCGGGAGTCGTACGACCTGGGCGCCAAGATGAACGCGACGATGACCGAGCGGTTCAACGTCTCCGGCGCGCTGCTGGTCAAACTCTTCGGCCGGCCCGACACCGAGGCGGCCCGGTTCGGCGAGCGGGCGTCCCGGGTCCGGGACATCGGCGTCCAGCAGGCGATGTATTCGCGCACCTTCTTCGTGGCGATGCTGCTCGTCGCGTCACTGGCGCAGGCACTGACGTATGGTCTGGGCGGCTGGCTGGCCGTCACCGGCGAGGTGTCGGCCGGCACCGTCGTCACCCTGGCCCTGCTGCTGACCCGTCTCTACGGCCCGCTCACTGCGCTCAGCAACGTCCGGGTCGACGTGATGAGCGCGCTCGTCTCCTTCGACCGGGTCTTCGAAGTGCTCGACCTGAAACCGGGCATCACCGAGAAACCCGAGGCCACCGCCATCCCACCCGGAGCCGGGCGGATCGAGTTCCGCGACGTGCGGTTCCGCTACCCCAGCGCCGACCAGGTCTCACTCGCCAGCCTGGAGGACGTCACCACCCTCGACCGCACCGAGAACCCGGAGGTCCTCGCCGGCATCGACTTCACCGTCGAACCGGGGCGGATGGTCGCCCTGGTCGGGCCGTCCGGAGCCGGCAAGTCGACCCTGTCGATGCTGCTCTCCCGGGTCTACGACGTCACCGGCGGCGCGGTCCTCATCGGCGGTGTCGACGTCCGGGACGCCACCGTCGACTCCCTGCGCGACACGGTCGGCGTCGTCACCCAGGACTCGCATCTCTTCCACGAGACGATCAAGGACAATCTTCGGTACGCCCGTCCCGACGCCAGCGTGGAACAGATGTGGGAGGCCCTGACCGGGGCCCGGATCGCCGCCCTGGTGCGCGCACTGCCCGACGGCCTCGACACGGTGGTGGGGGAGCGGGGCTACCGGTTCTCCGGCGGCGAGAAACAGCGCCTCGCCATCGCCCGGGTGCTGCTGAAACAGCCGTCGATCGTGATCCTCGACGAGGCCACCGCGCACCTGGACAGCGAGTCCGAAGCAGCCGTGCA
>DATMVU010000467.1:0-6316 GCA_035562875.1 Actinoplanes sp.
CCAGCCCAGATCTGCCCTGCCCTGCCCTGCCCAGATCTGCCCTGCCCAGATCTTGGTCGACCACCCACCGATCCCGGTGGTCGCTCGACCAAGATCGGCAGCCCCACCCCGACCACCCCGGATCTTGGTCGATCAACCACCGAAACCGGTAGCCGACCCACCAAGATCCGAGCCCAGCGAGCACAGAAACGAGCCCGTTGGGCACGAGAGCGAGGGTCGGCGGGCACGAGAGCGAGGTCGGCGGGCACCGGCCCAAGGGCTTGGCAAGTGCACCCGGAGCAATCAAGCAAAAGTCTCTTCCAGCCCTGCCCGCGGACACGATCCGCGAACGTGTGCCCCGGCCGGGATCCGGCACGAACAGGATCCGGCACGAACAGGACCCGGCACGAACAGGACCCGGCACGGACGGGCGCACCCTGAAGGGTCCACTCGTCACGGCAGCATCACCGGCCCGAGGTCGGTGGCAGGCCGCCGCCCTGACAAAGGCTTGCGAAACAGTGACACCGGCTACCGAGTAGAAGGCTTCCAACCCTTACGCGGGATCACAGTCGGAACTGCGTGCGAATCCATCGGCACCCTGATCCCGGCCCGCGCACCCGATAACTCATCGTGCGCCGCTGCCGGTGTAGGGCCTACGGGAACGTGGCAATGACTTGTGTGCTGAGTTGGAGTCCGATTCGAACCGTGGGTCACCACAGACGATGCGAGACACGGCAACGGGTGAGCCGGAGCTCGATTCGAGCCGAAGTGAACCACATAGGACGGTCGATCTCCCCGCTCTCGGCAACGTCGTGCCCTTCAGCTCCGGCGCTGGAACCGCCCCCGACCGGCGCTGGACCTGCCACCGGCCGGGAACGGCCGGCGAAGCTGTCACTTGCCGGGAACGAGTTGGTGAAGCTGTCGCCGGGCGTAAACGGCTGTGGTGGAGCTGCTACCGGCCGGGAACGGTTCGGCGGAGCTGTCGCCGGCCGGGAACGAGTTGGTGAAGCTGTCGCCGGGCAGAAACGGCTGTGGTGGAGCTGTCGCCGGCCGGGAACGGTTCGGCGGAGCTGCTACCGGCCGGAACGGTCCGGCGGAGCTGTCGCTGGCCGGGAACGCTCGGCGGAGCTGTCGCCGGGCGGGAACGGGTTGGTGGATGGCGCCTGGTTCGGGGCGGTTCGGCAGTTGGTGCTCATTCAACTCGGCGAGTGGGTGGGGCGGGGCCCTTGCCCGACACGCCTTGGTCGTGGCGCTTTGCGGTCAGGGCGGTGATTCGATGAGGCCGCGGACGTGAATGGGGCTCGGGTCGGGTTAAGATCGGCCGCTGAAACGGCGAACCGCCCCGGCACCGGAGGTTCGGCGACGAGGCGGCTCGGGTCTTGGTGGGACCGCTGGGCGCACAGTGCTGGAGACTCAGCCCCTGGGAGCGCTCCCAGGGCAGACGTTACCGCATATTCACGATCCCGAAAAGAGTCCGGGTCGGAGATGGCACGGATGGGTTCCGGCAATTGCGACATGCCAGAACGGGCAATTTGCACTCGCCGCCATGATGGCGACAGAATGAATGCGACGACGAGCATTCGCGGCCAGGACCGGGCGTGCGCGCCCGGACGTCACTCGAATGACATCGCGTAGGAGCGAACAACCATGGCCAAGCAGATAATTACCGTGCTCACCGACGACCTCGACGGCGGCGATGCGGACCGTACCGTCGAATTCGGCCTCGACGGAGTCAACTACACGATCGACCTGTCCGAGAAGAACGCCGGCAAGCTGCGAAAAGCTTTGGAACCGTTCCTCTCCGCAGCGACCCGGCTGGGCCGAAACGGTAACGTCCCCACCACTGCGCGGCGTGCCGTTCCGGCAGTGTCGAGCCGTTCCAGTCGCGACCAGAATCAGGCTATTCGCGAGTGGGCCAACAAGAACGGTCACCCGGTGTCCGAGCGTGGCCGGATCCCGAGTCACGTCGTCGAGGCGTACCACGCCAAGCGATAGAGCACTTTGCTGTTCCAGGCCGTGTGGTGAGTTCGGGTGCGAATCGCGCCTCAACTCACCACACGGAAGGCAAGCCGGCTCTCCCACTCCGAGCCGTGCCCCGTGAAAGGGGTGGCTTGAACGTCTCCGCCGCATTCGGCCCGGCAGTGGCGGGGGGACCTTGAGTGGTGCCGGCCTCGCGTGCAGTCACGGGAGTGGTGGTCTGCGGCTGCCCGTAGGCGTACCAGAGCAATTAATAGGGGTTGCCCTTTCCGGGTAGGCGGCCGCGCAGCAGTCCGCCGAAGCGCCCGGGGGCGGTGGGGTCGGCGGAGAGTGGCGGGCTGTCCGTGTGTGCGTGGTCGGCGATGCCGGTGAGCAACTCGCGCAGTGCGGTTATGGCGTCGGTTCGTGGGCGCCAGTCCAGCAGTGACGCGGCTCGGTCGCAGCTCATCAGTGGTGCTTTCAGCGCCAGTTTGACCCAGCCCCGGTCCACCGGTTGCAGGCGTAACTGCCAGGTCAGCGCTGCAGCGCCTTCGAGGAGTAGTCCGGGGACCGGCAACGATATGCCGTGGAACGCCCTGCCGACGACGTCCGCGTCGAGTACCGGACCGGCCGCGATGTTGAACGCTCCCCGGGTGTCGGTGCGGAGGATCCGCAGGTAAGCGTCGGCCACGTCGTCGGCGTGTACTGCCTGGATCCGCAGGCCCGGATGTTGTGGGAGCACCGGGATCCGGCCGTGACGCAGCAGTCCGGCCGGTAGCAGCGGGCCGGCGAAGTAGCGGGCGATCTCGGTGCCGGCGTCCCGTTGGAAGATCAGGCCGGGGCGCACCCGGACCACCCGCAGTGTCGGATGATCCGACTCGATCTCGTCGAGGACCCGCTCCACCAGGGCTTTGTGCCGGCTGTAGGACGATTCCGGGATGCCGGTACGCAACCAGGTCTCTTTGACGAAACCGCGTTTCGGGCCGGGAGCGTATGTTCCCACCGATGAGGCGTGCACCAGCGTCGGCACCCCGGCGCTGATCGCGGCCCGGAAGACGGCCCGGCTGCCCAGCACGTTCGTCCGGTACAGGCGGCGCTGGTCGTGGCTCGGCTGGATCTGCCAGGCCAGGTTCACCACGGCGTCGGCACCCCGGAAGACGTCGGCGAGACCCGTTGCGGCGTTTTCCGCGCCGATGTCGGCGACATGCCAATCGATTTCGGCGTACGGGCCGTCCGGTGCCGGTCTGCGACGGGAGACCCCGCTCAGATCCAGATCCGGTTCGGTACGCAAGCGGCGTAGTAGAGCAGTACCGACGTTACCGCTGGCACCCACGATCACAACACGCATGACAGTCGCCTACCCGGTGGTGGGGTGCTGAATCCCGCCGACCGGTTTTCTGTCGTGATGCTTTCCGTATCGTTCCGTCCTGGGAGTTTCCCGGGGCTTTCCGGCTCCAGCGGCCGGGTTTGGTGGTCGTCTCGGACTTCGGGTGGTTTCCGGTGAGATTCGGCGGACTACGACAGAACGGGTAGGTTCCGGCCCTCCGTATTTCGGAATGTGGGATCGGGTCGGTTCACACCCGGTGACCCGGACGGGTGCCACCGGTAATGGGCTTCGGCCGTACCGGCACTTTTTTGCTCCCGTCCGGCAGCGTGCGGATTTCAGTTTCCACCGAACCGGTACCCTTGGCACTTTCCGGAGCCGGGCGCGGCGCTTATCACCGTGCGGTATCCGGCCGGCCGGCCGGATCGGAATCGTCGAATCACCGTGAGCCGAAGAGTCACCGTGGCGGATGAGCCGAGTCACCACGGCGCGTGAAGGGCCGGATGGTCAGACGGCTATCGGCTGGCTGTTCCGGAGCCAGGCCAGGACCTCGGTGGGGCCGAGTGGGCTGGAGAAGAGGAAGCCCTGGCCGAGCGGGCATTCGAGGCGGACCAGGACGACGCGGTGGGCGGCGTCTTCGACGCCTTCGGCGATGACCACCAGGCCCAGGGTGCGGGCCAGGCTGATGATGCTCTCGACCAGGGCCATCGGCTGCTGGCCGGTGACCATGTCGTCGATGAACGCTTTGTCGATCTTGATGACGTCGATGGGGCGCTGGCGCAGGTAGCCGAGGGACGAGTACCCGGTGCCGAAGTCGTCGATGGCGATGCGGATGCCCAGGTCGCGGAGCGTGCTCAGGTCGCCCCAGATCCGCTCGTCGTCCTTGACCAGCAGGGTTTCGGTGATCTCCAGCATCAGGGCCTGTGGTGGGACACCGGTCTGGGCCAGCGCACTGCGGACCTGGTCGACGAAACCGGCTTCCCGGAACTGCCGGACCGACACGTTGACGCTGACGTACGGGGCGGTTCCAGGTGGCAGGATGCGGCGCCATTCGGCGACGGTGCGCAGGGCCTCCTCGAGGACCCACCGGCCCATCGGCACGATCAGGCCGCTCTCCTCGGCGACTTCGATGAACTGGTCGGGGGTGATGATGCCCTGACGTGGGTGGTGCCAGCGGACCAGGGCTTCGAAGCCGACGGCGGCGCCGGTGGGCAGGTCGACGATCGGCTGGTAGTGCAGCAGGAAGTGGCCTTCGTGGACGGCGTGGTCGAGGGCCGACCGGAGTTCCAGGCGGGCCACCATCTCGGCGTGCAGGTGTGCCTCGTACCGGCGCCACTGGTTCTTGCCTGCGCCTTTGGCCACGTAGAGCGCGAGGTCGGCCTGCCGCAGGAGTTCGTCGGCGTCGCTGCCTTCGGGGGTGGTGGTGATGCCGATGCTGGCGACGGCGTGCAGGGGTTTGGCGTCGGTGGTGATGGGTTCGGCTAGGGCTTCGATGATGCGGCTGGCGGTCTCCTCGACGGCGCCGGGACCGTTGACGTTCTCGACGATGGCGGCGAATTCGTCACCACCGAGCCGGGCCGCTGTGTCGTCGGCGCGGAGGGCTCCGGCGATCCGGTGGGCGACGGCGATGAGCAGCTGGTCCCCGACGGCGTGGCCGAGGGTGTCGTTCACGATCTTGAAGTCGTCCAGGTCGATGAAGAGCACGCCGACGACGGAGCCGTCCCGGGCGCTGCGGGCCACCGCGTGTTTGAGCCGGTCGTTGAAGAGCACCCGGTTGGCCAGTCCCGTCATCGAGTCGTGGAACGCCTGGTGGGTGAGTTCGTTCTGCAGGCGGCGCTGCTCGGTGACGTCACGCATGGTGATGACCAGGCCGGCCACTGTGGGTTCGGTGCGCAGGTCGCGGCAGTGCAGTTCGAGCAGGACTTCGGTACGGCGGTTGCCGCGCGCCCGGAAGTCGAACTGTTCGTCGAGTCGCTCGCCCGCCCGGACTGCGGCGAGCACCTCGGCCAGCCGGGCCCGTTCCGCGGGGTGGATGACTTCGGGGAAGTGGGCGCCGGTCGGGTCGCCGCCGAAGACACCGACAGCGGACGGGCTGGCGTACCGGATCCGTTCCTCGTCGTCGACGATGGTGATGACGTCGGCGGTGTTCTGCACGAGGGTCCGGAAGTAGGTCTCGCTGTTGCGGCGGATCACCTCCTGGCCGAGGGCGATCCGTTCCAGGGCCAGGGCCACCTGTCCGGCCAGGACCTCCACCGACCGTTGCAGGTCGAGCAGCGCCCAGGTGGGGGCGGCGACGTGCAGGACGCCGACGAGCGGGTCACCGGCCGGCCGGTCCTTGAGCACCATCGGGCAGCGCAGGGTCTTGTCGAACTGGGTGAGCCGGACCGCTACCGCCCAGTCGACGTCGCGGGTGACGACGAGCCGGGCGGCGGTGCCGGTGGCCCGGTCCACGGCGGCTTGGGCGGCGGCTTCCGGGGACAGCGGTTCGGACTGGGCGATCGCGATGGCGAGCACCACCCCGTGCGGGACGTCGCCCGGGATGAGCTGGGCGACGGCGGTGCGGACGGCCAGGCCGACGGCTTCGTTGTCGTTCGCCGACACCAGGGCCGCGGAGGCTTCGCGCAGGGCCCGTTCCCGGGACATCGCCTGGCGGTGGCTGGCCATGATGCCGGCCATCCGGGCCAGGATCAACGCCACCATCAGCATGCTCAGCCCGGCGACCACGGTCAGGCCGGCGAACTGGCCTTCCCGGAACATCTTCACCAGCAGTACGGTCGGCGCCACCATCGCCGCACCGGCGAGCAGGACCAGCCGGCCAGCCGACGTCTCCGACGGTGGTTTCTCGGCGGGGCGGGTGAGTTCGGCCATCGACGGGATCAGCGCGGCCAGGCCGGCCGCGGTGTAGAGGGCCAGGTGCCCGAGTCCGGAGGCCCGGCTCACGTCGGCGGCGAGCAGCCCGGCCACCCCGGCGCCGAGCAGATGACCGGGAGCGACCAGGCGGCCCGGCACGGTGGCCAGCCGGATCAGCAGGCCGAGACAGAGCAGGTCGGCGGCGGC
>DATMVU010000468.1:0-3075 GCA_035562875.1 Actinoplanes sp.
GCGACCATCGGGTTCACGGTCAACTTCTGGGCCTGGGCGCTGCTAGGTCCGCTCGGCCCGGGCGTCAAGGAACGCCTGGGACTGAGCTTCGCCGCCCAGTCGCTGCTCGTGGCGGTGCCCGTGGTGGTCGGCTCCCTCGGCCGCATCCCGGTCGGTGCGCTGACCGACCGGTTCGGCGCACGCGTGATGTTCCCGGCGATCAGCCTGATCACCATCGTTCCCGTGCTGACCCTGTCGGTCGTGTCGTCGTACCCGGCGCTGATCATCACTGGGTTCTTCCTCGGGATCGGCGGCACCACCTTTGCCGTCGGCGTTCCGCTGGTTTCTGGCTGGTACCCGCCGGCCCGTAAGGGCTTCGCCATCGGGGTCTTCGGCATCGGCACCGGCGGCACCGCCATCGCCAACTTCAGCACCGTCAAACTCGCCGACGCGTACGGCCAGAAAACCCCGTTCCTGCTGGTCGCCGCGATCCTGGCCGGATACGCCGTCGTCGCGTTCCTGCTGATCCGGGACGCACCGAACAGGCAACGCCCGGCCGGGTCCGCATGGGCACGCACCGTTGACGTCTGCCGGCTCCCGGTCACCTGGCAGATGTGTTTCCTCTACGCCGTCGGATTCGGCGGGTTCGTCGCGTTCAGCGTCTACCTGCCCGCCTACCTCAAAACCGGCTACGGGCTGACCGCCAACGACGCCGCCCTGCGCACCGCCGGGTTCGTCGTCCTCGCGGTGATCGCCCGGCCCGTCGGGGGTTGGCTGTCCGACCGGATCCACCCAGTGCCGGTGCTCGTGTGGAGCTTCGCCGGCGTCGCGCTGTTCGCCGTCGTCCAGGCGTTCCAGCCACCGCTGATGCCAGTCGCCACCATCGCCTTCCTCGGCATGGCAGCCCTGCTCGGTGCGGCCGGCGGTGCGGTGTTCGCCCTGGTCGGCAAAGTGGCCCCGGCCGATAAGGTCGGCACCGTCACGGGTGTCGTCGGCGCCGCGGGCGGTCTCGGCGGCTTCGTCCCGCCACTGATCATGGGCTGGGTGTACGGCGTCGAGAACTCCTACGCCATCGGCCTCATGCTCCTGTCTGACGTCGCGCTCGCCGCAGCCGTCTTCACCGCCGTCAAGATGAGCGGCCTCGCCCGCCGACCGACCGCCACCTGAAGGAAACCTGTCATGCAGAAGTCATCGTTGGTCTCCCTCCTCATCCAGCACCTCGAAACGGCGCGCGGCTCGTCCAACGGCCGCAGCGCCCAAACCGTCGTCGGCGGACACACCCACACCCTCCGGCAAACCCTCATCGCCCTGCGCGCCGGCCAAGCCCTGGACGAACACGAAAACCCCGGCGAAGCCACCGTCCACGTCCTCCACGGAAAGGTCCGCCTGGCCACCCACGAGGTCTCCTGCGAAGGCGCTGCCGGCGACCTGCTCGTCGTGCCCGACGCCCGACACACCCTCGAAGCGCTCGAAGACGCCGCCGTGCTGCTCACCGTCGCCAAACTCGCCTGACAAGGGGGCGCACGACGTGACCATCGCAAGTGAGCACCACGTCAGCACGCCCACCAGCGAACCCGGCGCTGACCCGCATGCAGGCCAAGCAATGCCCTGGACACAGGCACGGCTACTCGCCCATCGTCTACCCACACCGCTCGGCTTCCAGCAGGTGCCGCTGACACACGCCGCCGGCCGGACCCTCGCCCGACCGATTCGAGCGGCAAGTATGCTTCCCGGCTTCGACAACGCCGCGATGGACGGTTACGCGGTGCGCGGCCCTGGCCCGTGGCGGCTGGTCGGCCACGTCCTGGCCGGCGGTGCCACACCCGAGGGCCTGGCCCCTGGCGAGGCAGTCGAGATCGCCACCGGCGCTCCGGTACCGCCGCGCACCGACCGCGTGATCCCGTACGAGGTCGCCGAACGCAGAGCAGACCTCGTCCGCGAGCCTCCCCCTCGATCCGGCAACCGCCATCACATTCGCAGGGCCGGCGAGTACGTGCAGGCGGGACAGACACTGCTGCCCGGCGGCACGGTGCTTACGGCTGCCGTGCTGGGGCTCGCCGCTAGCGTCGGACTCGACACCGTCACTGCCCGGACACGGCCTACCGTGCGCATCCTGGTGACCGGCGACGAAGTCGTCACCACGGGCCTTCCACCACACGGCAAAGTCCGCGACGCGATCAGCCCCGTCCTCACGACGCTGCTGACCGCTTGGAACACCGACGTCGTCGAGCTGAGCTGGATCCCGGACCACCCCGCGACTGTTCTCACCGACGCAGTGCGCCGTTCTCTGATCGACGCCGACCTCACCCTCGTCTGCGGATCGTCCTCCGCCGGACCCGCGGACCGCCTCCACGACGCGCTCGCCGAAGCCGGCGCAACCATCCACATCAACGGTGTCGCTTGCCGACCGGGACACCCCCAAGTCCTCGCCCAAGCAGGCCCCCGTTGGCTGATCGGACTGCCCGGCAACCCGTTCGCCGCCCTCGTGGCCGCCTACACCCTGATCCAGCCACTTCTCGCCGGGCTCGCCGCGCGGGCTCTGCCGGAACTGCCCGCCGCCACCCTCCGCGGCGACGTCCGACCATCAGCCGGCCACACCCGGCTCGTCCCGGTGCGATGGCATCACCACGAGGTACAAGTCATCGACGGCGCCCATCCCGGCTATTTAGGTCCGGCAGCCCAGGCAGACGCCCTCGCAGTGATGCCACCGTCATGGCAGGCTGAACAAGCCGTGGAGCTTCTGGCGATGCTTCACAGATAGGTGACGACGTTCGTGGCAACAGCCGCTGCGGGCCAGGCCGCGGAGGCGCGCCGTAGTCATCCATCGATATGAAGGGCCACTATGGCGGTAGTTCGTCTCGTCATTCGAGACAGGGAACCTGGCGCTCTGTAAGCTAACAATGAGGCTTAAATCGGGCGTATATCTGGATCTTGATGTGAGCCCTGACCTCGAGCGATTGCTCCGCTGTCTAGTTGAGTCGGCCTGGAGCGCGGTGCCGCGTTGCCGTTGGTCCGTTTCTCCAGGCCGCTCGCCGAACCCGCCGTGCGCGTTTCGGCGCAACGGGCTCTCCACGGTTGCTGTCGTCAGGCGTTGTC
>DATMVU010000469.1:0-10942 GCA_035562875.1 Actinoplanes sp.
GGGAGTGGGGGCTGGGGAGGGGAGTGGGTGGGGTGGGTCAGGTTCGGGTGGTGGCGGGCTGGGGTGGGGTGGCGGGGATTCGGGGGCCGGGGCGGCGGGTTCGGAAGACGAATGTTCGCTGGACGGCGAAGCCGGTCAGGAACAGGGTCACCTCGGTGAGGATCTTGCTGAGGACCAGGGAACCGGTCATGGCGGTGAGCAGGTGCAGCAGGGCGATGTTGGCGGTCAGCATGGCGGCGGCCAGGGCGATGTAGCGGGGCGCGGACCGGCGGTGGGGTGGGCGGGTGGTGGCGCTGAAGACGGCCGAGCGGTTGACCGTGTAGTTGAGGGTGGCGCTGACCAGGCGGGCGCCGATCGCTGAGGCGGTCACGTTGCCGGTCCCGGTGACCAGGACGGCCAGGAGCAGGGCGTCTACCGCGAACGCCAGCAGGGACGAGCCGGCGAACGCCAGCAGTGGGCCGTAGATGCGGGCCGAGTCGATGACCGGGCGGAAGTGGGACGAGCTGTTGCCGTCCAGGTAGACGGTGGCGATGTCGACCTCCTCGATCGGCAGGTGCTCGGCCGCGGCGCGCAGGAGCAGCTTCAGCTCGTATTCGAAGCGGTCGCCGGGGATCCGGTTCAGCCACGGCAGGGTGCGGGCGGGGTAGCCGCGCAGGCCGGTCTGGGTGTCGGTCACCGCCAGGCCGGTGATCAGCCGGAAGGCGATCCGGGTGGCGGCGTTGCCGAAGCGGCTGCGGGCGGGCACCCGGCCGGTGAACCGGCGGACGCCTAGCACCATGGCGGCCGGTGAGGTGCGGACTCGTCCGGCGACCGCCTCGATGTCTTCGACACGGTGCTGGCCGTCGCTGTCGGCGCAGACCACGCCGGCACCCGGGTAGCGGGCTTCGATGTGGGCGAATCCGGTCTTCAGAGCGAACCCCTTGCCCCGGTTGTGGGCCAGGTGGATCACTTCGGCACCGGCTCGGCGGGCGGCTTCGAACATTGCGGCGTACGCGGGTCCGCTGCCGTCGTCGACGACCAGCACCCGATGCCGGTCGAGTTGTTCGACGAGGGTGGCGAGCCGGGTGTCGGGCTGGTAGGCGGGGATCAGGACGATCACGGTGCTCACCCCGCCACGTACAGGATGTCGCTGGTGCCCCGCTCCTGGCCTTTGCCGAGCGGGTTGTTCACCAGGGCGCCCTGGAAGATCATCGCCGAGGAGCCGCCGCCGTCCAGGTTGTACGCGGTCTGCGCGCCGAGCCCGGTGAAGATGTCCGCGAACTCCGGCATGGTGACGCCCCGGCTGTAGCCTTTGCTGCGCCCGTCGACGACCACGAACAGCAGGTGGTTGGTGTCGATCAGGCCGACTCCGGTGCGCGGCTGCTGGCCCTGGATGGAGTGGTTGCCGAAGTTGGTGTCGACTTCGACCTGGTCGATGCCGTCGATGGCCTTGCCGTTCTCGACGAGGCCGGGCCCGAAGGAGAGGGTGTTCCACACCCCGTCGGCGATCAGCTGGTCGGCGCTGGTGGCGGTCTCGTCGTACAGCTTCATCGTGCCGTCGGCGTAGAAGGCGAGGCCCTGCCGGGCGCCGGAGTCGCGGAAGATGACCCCGTTGCGGATGACGATGCCGGTGTCGCGGAAGCCGTAGTAGTCGCCGTTGATGGCGAGGACCGCGCCGGCCGAGGAGGCGATGGCCGACGGGTTGGCGATGATGTTCTCGCCGAACTGGTCGTTGGCGAACGCCGACTTCACGATCGTCGCGTCGGTGACCTGCACGTCCGCCACGAAGTAGGTGATCGTGTCGTTGCCCGATCCGGTGGACACCGTCGTGATGGAGATCTTCGCGGTGTCGCTGGAGTAGGTGGTGGCGGTGGCGGTGCCGTCTCCGGCGGCCTCGGCGGCGACCACGTTCTGGGCGGCCAGGCTGGAGGCGCTGCTGACTTCGACGTGGTCGAGCACGTACCGGTCGAGGGCCCAGGCGCCACCACCACCGGCGGCGGCGAGAAGGCCGAGACCCCCGGCGAGGAGACCACGGCGGCTGATCTTACGGGGATTCTCTGTCACACGATGTAGTCAAGCCGCGGATCTTGTGCGCCTGCTGTGGCCGAGTTGTAGATGAACCCAGTGTTAAGCGAGGGCGTCCCGCATGCCGCCCGTGATCGCCGGGCCGGGGGCGGTCACGAGAGGGCGTCCAGCATGCCGCGCAGGATGACCGGGGTCCGGTCCGGGCGTTCGGCCTCGATGAACAGCCTGCCGATGGCCGCCGCGTACTGGTCGACCTCCTCGCGGCGCTCCAGGTAGAGGCCGTTGGTGAGGTGCTCGATGTAGACCACGTCGGGCAGTTTCTCGTGCGGGAACCGCAGGATGCTGAACGCGCCGCCGGCCGCCGCGTGCCCGCCCGACTCGAACGGCATCACCTGCAGCCGGACCCGCGGTGACCCGCAGATCTCCAGCAGGTATTCGATCTGGCCGCGCAGCACGTCACGCCCGCCGATCGGGCGGCGCAGCACCGCCTCGTCCAGCACCGCCCACAGCCGGGGCGCCTCGGGCCGCTCCAGGACCTGTTTGCGGGCCATCCGCAACTTGGCCCGGCGGTCGACCTCCTCCGGCCCGTCGTCCTCGTGACCGAGCTTGATCACGGCGCGGGCGTAGGCGTCGGTCTGCAGCAGGCCGGGCACGAACTGGACCTCGTAGGTGCGGATCAGCTCGGCGGCCTGCTCCAGGTCCAGGTAGTTCTGGAACCAGGTGTCGAGGACGTCGCCGTACGCCTGCCACCAGCTCGGGGCGTTCGCCTCCCGAACCATGTCGAGCACTCGCCGGTGCTCGGCCTGGTCCTCCACGCCGTAGAGTTTGAGCAGGTCGATGACGTCGCGTTCCTTGAAGGAGACGCGGCCCAGCTCCATCCGGCTGATCTTCGACTCGGAGCCGCGGATGACGTAGCCCGCCTGGTCCCGGGAGATGCCCTTGGCCTGGCGCAGGCCACGCAGATGAGCGCCGATCTGGAGTCGGCGCACTGTCGCCCCGCTGTTGTGCCTGCCGTTGTCGCTGTTGTCGTGCTCGTCGCCGACTTCGGACACCTGGGCCTCTTCTGGCTGTCTCCGGTACTTGACTGTCCAGTATGGATACTGCACCGACGGTCGTCATGAGCATACTCGGCAGTTGACTAGCCCTGCGCCGGGACTCTACGCGATACGGCGGCGCCCCGGAACCGGTGAAACGGTTCCGGGGCGCCGCCTCGGGGGAGGATTCAGGTCATCGGCCGCCGCGGCCCCGCCCGCCGCCGGCCGGAGCCGTGCCCGCCGTCACCGTGGCGACCTGGGTGGCGGAGCCGAGCGTGCCGGATTCGGCCAGCCCGCCGGTGCTGCTGCCGGTGGCGGTGCCGCCGGTGCTGATCGTGTACTGCTCGCCGGACTTGACGGCCGCGGACGAGTAGGTGATGTTCTGCACCGACTTGCTGGTGGTGAAGGTTCCGACGACGGTGCCGCTGCTGTCGGTGATCTGGACCACGGTGCCCGCCGCGATCGTGCTGTCCAGGGTCGACGAGATCCAGCCCTGCTCGGAGTCGGTGGACGGGGTGACCACCATGCCGGAGCTGCCGGCGGCGAGGAGCGTGCCGCCGCTGACGGTGAAGGTGCCGTTGACGTCGAGCGCACCGTTGCCGTTGCCTTCGGGGCCGCTGACGACGACGGTGCCGCCGGTGATGGACGCGGTGCCGTTGGAGTCCAGCCCGTCGCCCTCCGCGTTGATCACCAGGGTGCCGCCGGTGACGGTGACCTTGAAGTCGCCGACCTCCTCGCCGCCGGGACCGCCGCCGAAGCCGCCGCCCTGGTCCGTGGACTCCGTGTCGGTGGTGCCGCCGGCCGCGTTCAGGCCGTCGTCGCTGGAGGTCACCGCGACGGCGCCGTCGTTGATCACGATGTCGGCGCCCTCGATGCCCTCGACGGCCGACGTGACGGTCACCGTGCCGGCGTCGGTGATCAACTGGCCCTCGGCGTGCACACCGTCGTCGCCACTGGCCACTGTCACCTTCGCGCCGTTGAAGTGCACCGCTCCGTCGCTGTGCACCGCGTCGTCGGAGGCGTCCACGCTGATCGTGCCGCCCTCCAGGACGGTGATCACCCCGGACTTCAGGCCCTTGGCCGACACGTCGCCGGAGGGCGCCGTGCCGTGCCCTCCACCGGAGACGACGGTGATCGCACCGCCGGTGACCACGATGTCGGTGGCCGCGTCGACCCCGTCCCCGGTGCTGGTCACGTCGACGGTGCCGCCGCTCACGGACACGTACCCGCGCTCGGTGTCCTCGGTGTTGTCGGCCTTGATCCCGTCGCCGCCGGCGGTCACCGTGATCGTGCCGCCGGTGACCACCACGTAGTCCTTGCCCCGGATGCCGTCGTCCTTCGCGGTCACGGTGATCGTGCCGGACTCGACGAGCAGGCCGTCCTTGGCGGTGATCGCGTCGTTGCCGTTCCCGGTGACGGTCAGCTTCCCGTCCCCGTTGATCGTCAGGTCGCCGGCGCTGAACAGGGCCGCGTTGACGTCGGCGTCCTCGGCGTACGACGAGGTGTCGGCGAGGGTGTTGGAGCTGCCGTCGGCGAGCTGCACCACCAGCTCCTCGACCTCGGTGGCGGCGATCGCGGCACCGTCCGAGCTGGTGATCGAGGCGCCGTCGAGGATCAGGGTGACGGTGGCGTCGGGGGCGTTCACCACGATCTGCCCGGCCAGTTCGCCGCTGACCGTGTAGGTACCGGCCGCGGTGATGGTGACGGTGTTCCCGTCGACGGTCACCCCCTCCGCGCTGGAGGTGGCCGAGCTGCCGGTCAGTTCGATGGTGCCGGTGGCGCCGGCCTCGTCACTGCCCGCGCTGTGCACCTCCTTGTCGGCCGCCAGGACGGTTGCGGCGTCCTGGGTGCCGTCGACGGTCGAGGCGTCGATCGTGGAGGTGACGGCGACCTCGGTGGCCGCGGTGGTGCTGTCCGACGAGGAACAGCCGGCCATGACGGCGGCGGCCAGGACGAGGGAGCTGACGGCGGCGAGGAACTTCTTGCGGAGTCTCATCAGAGCCCTTTCAGGAAATTGCGGAGCAAGCGAAGTTGGAAAGAACCGTGTGCCAGCGGTTGGCGGGGAGTTCGGGGCGTAGCGCGGCGAGTCCGGTGGCGTATTTGGAGATGGAGCAGGGGCGGTGCCCGAGGGACCAGAGCAGCCGGTCGACGTCCGAGGCGGCCCGGCCGGACTTGGTCTCGACGATCACCGAGTGCGGCATGTGTGTGGTCGAGCCGTCCGGGAGCTGCCAGGTCAGGCCGGTGTCGATGGTGACCCGGCTGCCGGTGGACGGGACGTAGAGCGTGTTGCGGCGGTAGTAGGTCGCCATCACCGGGTGGAAGTCCAGCCCTTCGGGGCTGATCCCGGCACCGGACAGGGTCTCGGCGGCGTAGGCACGGCCCTCGTGGCCCAGATCGGCACCGTTCCCGGCGTACGGGATCCGCTCCTTGATCGTCTGTCCCCGGCCGCCCCTGGTCTTCACCTCGACGAAGTTGAGCCCGCTGTCCAGGTAGGTCCGGACCCGGATCTTGAACCGGCGCCGCCGCTGGTAGGCCGCCGCGTGGAAGGCGTCCAGCCCGGCCGTGTCGAAGTAGATCGAGCGGTATCCGAAGGTGCGCTGCTGCTCGATCTGCAGGGTCCGCACGTCGCGCGGCATCCGGTCGAGCAGAGCCGGCAGGGCGTCGGCGGGGAGCAGGTATTTGCGGTCCAGGCGGGTCAGCAGGGCGGCCTCGCTGTTCAGCTGCTCCAGGGAGACCGGGGCGAACCGCTGGAAGAGGGGGACCTCGACGGTGACGCTCATCGGGCGTTCACCCGCTCCATCTGCGGGCCCAGCTCGGTGCGGACCCGGGACGGCCCGGCGATCCAGCGGACCTCGACCAGGGTGCTGTCGTTCACCATGTCGACCTGCTTGATCACCATGGTGGTGACCTGCCCGCCGAGGGTGGTCTCCAGGTGCGTCTTCAGGGCTTCCTCGTCGGTGTAGGCCACGTCCAGGCGGACCAGTTGGTTGCGGTGCCGGCGGAACAGCGCCGGGTGGTCGCCGAGATAGAGCGCCACGATGACCAGCGCCATCAGGCCGATGTGCAGCAGGTCCGCCACGTCGCCGAGACCGGCGATCAGGCCGAGGGCCAGGGAGGCGAAGTAGTAGGCGATCTCGTGCTGGCTGATCTCGTCGGAGCGGAGCCGGATGATCGACAGGACGCCGAAGAGACCGAGTCCGAGGCCGGCACCGACCGCGGTGTTCCCCAGGACGATCGAGACCGCGAGGACTCCGATGTTGATCCCCAGGAAGGCGGTGACCAGGTCCCGGCGGCGGTGCCGGGGGAAGTAGACACCGAACGTCAGAACGAGGATCGCGATCAGATCCACGGCAACGGCGAGCAACATGGTCACTTGGGGGCTTCCTTCAGGTGGTGTTCATCAGGTGTTTCCATTTCGCCGGATCATGCTGTCGGTATCCTGTGACCTCTCTATGGAGAGCGTCAGAGTGTCGGAGCGTGCTCTTAGGTAACCCTTAGACACAGCCCTGGGCCGTCTTAGAAGACGTGGTCAGGGTTGGCGACCATGACCGTTACCGCCGCACCCGACGTCCATCGACGTCTCCGGCCCACCCCGCGCTGGTGGCCCGGAGCCGGAGCGACCGCCGCCGGACTGAGCCTGCTGATCGTCACCGCCCTGTGGGTGAGCAACGGCGGGATCACCGATCTGACCAGCGGTGACGCCATCACCGCGATCGGCCGGCTGACCGGTCTCTACGCTTCTGATCTCCTGCTGCTGCAGGTGCTTTTGATGGCCCGGATCCCGCTGGTCGAGAAGGCCTTCGGGCAGGACCGGCTGGCCCGCTGGCACCGCTGGACCGGCTTCTCGTCGTTCTGGCTGATGATGGCGCACATCGTGACGATCACGGTGGGTTACGCGTCCGGTGGCAACGTGCTCACCGAGCTGTGGAACCTGATCCTCGACTACCCGGGCATGCTGCTCGCCGCGGCCGGTACCGTCGCGCTGCTGATGGTGGTGGTCACCTCGATCCGGGCCGCCCGGCGCCGGATGCGGTACGAGTCGTGGCACCTGCTGCACCTGTACGCCTACGTGGGTGTCGGTCTCGCGCTGCCGCACCAGATCTGGGCCGGCGAGGACTTCACCGGCACCGCGTGGGCCCGCGCCTACTGGTGGACGCTGTACCTGGCCGCGGCCGGTGCCGTCATCGCGTACCGCATCGGGCTTCCGGTTCTGAGGAACCGCAGGCACCGCCTGACCGTGAGCCACGTGGTCGCCGAAGCCCCGGGCCTGACCTCGGTGCACCTGTCCGGCCAACGGCTCGCCGAACTGCCGGTCCGGGCCGGTCAGTTCTTCCACTGGCGTTTCCTGGACGGTAAGGGCTGGAGCCGGGCCAACCCGTTCTCGCTCTCCGGCACCCCCGGCGGTGACATGCTCCGGATCACCGTGAAGAACCAGGGCGACGGCAGTTCCCGGATGGCCTCGCTCAAGCCGGGCACCCGGGTGCTGATCGAGGGGCCGTTCGGGAAGCTGACCGGGGAGGACTACACCGGCGAGCCGGTAGTGCTGATGGCCTGCGGTGTCGGCATCACCCCGCTGCTGTCACTGCTCGGCGAACTGCCCTACCGGGACGGCGAGGCCACCCTGCTCTACCGGGCCCGCACCGAGGAGGAGCTGGCCTTCCGCGGTGAGCTGGAGTGGTATGCGACCCGGCGCGGCGTCCGGATCGTGCCGCTGACGGGACCGCGCGCCCGGCGTACCAGCTGGTTGCCCGCCGAACTCGCCGGCACCGGCGACGCGGACGCCCTGCGCCGGGTCGCGCCGCAGATCGCCGCCTCCCGGGTCTACATCTGCGGCCCGGAGGAGTGGGCCGGCGCGGCCCGCGCCGCCGCGATCGAGGCGGGCGCCCGCCCGGACCGCGTCCACACCGAACTGTTCGCCTGGTAGAGGAGTCTCCGCACATGAAACGCATCACCCTGTGGATGCTGTCCACCGTCGCCATGCTGGTCCTGCTCTTCAGCTACCGCACCAGCACGGGACAGAGCGCGGTGGCGGAGACCGTCGCGGTGGCGCCGTCCGCCTCCGGCGACACCTACACCGGTGACACCGTGCCGACCCAGGAGGGCGACGTGCAGGTGGTGATCACCGTCGCGGACGGCCGGATCACCGGGGTCACCGTCCCGGTCCGGCCCGGCGGCAGCCCGAAACACGAGGAGATCAGCGGCAGCGCGATCCCGGTCCTGGTCGAGGAGACCCTCGCCGCGCAGAGCGCCGACATCGACTCGGTGAGCGGCGCCACCTACACCAGCGGCGGCTACAAGGAGTCGCTGCAGTCGGCGATCGACGCGGCCCAGCTTTAATGGACTCCATGCGGATCCTGGTGGTGGAGGACGATGCGGCGGTGCGGGACTCGCTGGCCCGTACCCTGCGGTTCGAGGGTTATCAGGTGGAGACGGCCGGTGACGGCCGGGACGCCCTCGACGTGGTGCGGGCCGGTGAGCCGGACGCGGTCGTCCTCGACGTGAGCATGCCCCGGATGGACGGCCTGGAGGCGTGCCGGCGGCTGCGGGCCGACGGTGTCGTCCTCCCGGTGCTGATGCTCACCGCCCGGGACAGCGTCGGGGACCGGGTCGCCGGGCTCGACGCCGGAGCCGACGACTACCTGGTGAAGCCGTTCGCCCTGCAGGAGCTGCTGGCCCGGATCCGGGCACTGCTGCGCCGCTCCCAGCTGAGCACCACCGCCTTCCCGCTCGACGATCAAGATCAACTGACCTTCGCCGACGTACGGATGAACCCCGGCACCCGTGAGGTGTGGCGGGGTGCCCGCACCCTGAAACTGACCCGCACCGAGTTCGGCATCCTGGAGGCGTTCCTGCGCCACCCCCGGCAGGTGCTGTCCCGGACCGCGCTGTTCGAACAGGTCTGGGGCTACGACTTCGGTGAGCAGTCGAACAGCCTGCACGTCTACCTCGGCTATCTGCGGCGCAAGCTGGAGGCCGAGGGCGAGGCCCGGCTGCTGCACACTGTCCGGGGCGTCGGATTCGTACTGCGGGAGGAACCCCTGTGAAAGCGTGGTGGCACAGCCGGACCCTGCACGACCGTCTGGCGGTGCTGGTCACCGGTGCGGTGGCGGCAGCCGTCCTGCTGGTCTCGGCCGGGGCCTGGGTGCTCGTCGCGGAGATCCAGCAACGCAAGATCGACGCCGGGCTGCTGGCCGACGCACGCACCATCGCCGAGAACCCGTGGCAGTGGCTGCAGTCCCAGGGCGCCCGGCCCAGCCCCGGCTACAAGGAGATCGGCCCCTGCTGGCAGATCCTCGACCCCGGCGGCAGCGTCGTCGGCGGCTCCGCCACCCGGCTG
The DNA here is from genome assembly GCA_035562875.1 of Actinoplanes sp. GTDB lineage: Bacteria > Actinomycetota > Actinomycetes > Mycobacteriales > Micromonosporaceae > Actinoplanes. Next base: position 9,376 of record DATMVU010000469.1, read on the forward strand.
CCGGTCTCCGCGGCCGCCGTCGAGATCGCCACCACCGGGCACGCCGAGGTGCAGGAGGAGATCACCCTCGGCCCCGGCGCCTACCTGATGCTGACAGTGCCCATCGACGGCGGCGGCGCCGTCCAGGTGGGCGTCGACCCGAACCCCGACAAACGGGTCCTCGCCCTGTTCGCGGCCCTGCTCGCAGCCGGCTGCGCGGTCGGCATCGCCGGGGCCGCGGTCCTCGGCCGGACCGTCGCCCGAGCCGGCCTCGCCCCGGTCGACAACCTCACCGAAGCCGTCGAGGACGTCGCCGTCACGATGGACCTGACCCGGCCGATCGAGGTCAGCGGCGAGGACGAGATCGCCCGGCTGGGCCGCTCGGTGAACGCCATGCTGACCGCGATCGACGCCTCCCGGCGGTCCCAGCGGGCCCTGGTCGAGGACGCCGGACACGAACTGCGCACCCCGCTGACCAGCATCCGCACCAACGTCGAACTGCTGCTCCAGGTCGAGTGCCGGCCCGAACTCGCGCACCGGCTGCCCCCGGAGGAGAAGGTCAAACTGCTGCACGATCTGGACGCCCAGGTCCGGGAGCTTGCCACCCTCACCACCGAACTGGTCGAACTGTCCCGGGAGGAGGGCAGCCGGGAGACCGTCGAACAGGTCGACCTGGCCGAAGTGATCACCGCCGCCCTCGACCGGGTCCGGATCCGGGCCCCCGGCGTCGTCTTCGACACCGACCTGGAACCGGTGACCGTTCTCGGCCGCCCCGGCGAGCTGGAACGGATGGCGGTGAACGTCCTGGACAACGCCGCCAAGTGGAGCCCACCCGGCGGCACCGTGACGACCCGGCTGCGCGACGGGGTGCTGACCGTCGCCGACAACGGCCCCGGGATCGCCGAGGAGGACCTGCCGCACGTGTTCAACCGCTTCTACCGGGCCGCCGAGGCGCGGGCCATGCCCGGTTCCGGTCTGGGCCTGGCGATCGTGGCGCAGACCGCGGCCCAGCACGGCGGCACGGTCAAGGCGGCCCCGAACCACCCCACCGGCACGGTCATGACGATCACCCTGAGCCGGGTGTACGCCACCACCTGACCGTCGCGCCACCCACCTCCGCCCTCCGCCGTCCTTTCCCCCTCCACACCCGCCAGCGGCCGGATCACCCGTCCGGTTCCCTGGACCCGATGCCCGATTCGCACCCGTCCGTGGTGGTCACCACCCGTCTGATCATCCAGGGCCGGGTCCCGGCCTCTTGAGCGGTGGGGCCCGGGATGCTGAGGTGGATCCGTTGTGGACAGCGGGTGGAGGGTGGCAGACGTGGCGGACGAGACCGTCGGGATCATCGGGGCCGGCATCGTCGGCCTGGCCGTCGGGCGGGAGATCACCCGGCGGCGGCCGGGCACCCGGGTCGTGGTGCTGGAGAAGGAGCCCGGCCCGGCCCGGCATCAGACCGGCCACAACTCCGGGGTGGTGCACGCCGGCATCTACTACCCGCCGGGCAGCCTGAAAGCGGAACTGTGCACCCGCGGCCGGCTGCTGCTGCGGGACTATTGCGCCGAGCGGGGCATCGCCTACGACGAGTGCG
>DATMVU010000470.1:0-20736 GCA_035562875.1 Actinoplanes sp.
CGTGTCGTTGCCGTCGCCGCCGTAGAGCGAGTCGTTCCCGCCGTGACCGTGGATCGTGTCGTTCCCGGCACCGCCGTAGATCGCGTCGTTCCCGTCGTAACCGTGAATCGTGTCGTTCCCGGCGTCGCCGTAGATCGCGTCGTTCCCGGCGTGACCGTGGATCGAGTCGTTGCCGGCACCGCCATAGATCGCGTCGGCGGCGGAGCCACCGGTGATGACGTCGTTGCCGCTGCCACCGCTCGCGCTGAGCGGCAGGCTGGTCCGGTTGGTGATCGAGTCGGCCAGGTCGTAGGTCCAGACCCGGAGCCGGGTCGGTGCCTTCGAGAGTTTGCAGGTGACCCTGGTCTTGTCCTTCTTCACCGGCTTGCAGCCGGGACCGGCCTTGACCGCGACCCGGTCGTCGATGGTGACGGTGTTGCCGGAGCGGGTCACCACGACCTTGTTCGTCGCCCGGCCGGCTGCCTTGAACTGCACGACTGTCGAACTCACCACCGAGGCCACCCCGACTGTGGCCGCCTGAGCGGGCGAAGCTAGTGCCACCGTGGAAGCGGTGGCGAGAAGTGGCAACCAGACAAGACGAGCCATTATGGACCCTCCCCCAAGGAACCGGTGCGAGGATCGTAAAGGGAGATCGATCGAGTGCGCTGCCCCGTTCAGGGTTTCTTCGGCGACTTGTCGCAACCGGACGGGCCCGCCGACGGCTGTGGTCCCGGGGCGGACGGGCAGACCGACGGCTCCGCCGACTCCACCGCGGCGGCCGGGACCACCGGCTCGGCCGTGTCACCGGCGCGACCCGGCAGGAGCTGCACCACACCGAACCCGATCGGAACCAGCACCAGTGCGGCGGCGAGAACCGGCAGGCGCCTGCTCCGGGCGTACACGGCAGGGGCCGGCTTCTTGATCTCCGGCGGAGCCGGCGGCGGCACGGGCAGCACCGGGAGGGGGTCGGGCACGGCGAGCCGCGGAACGATCTCCGGACCGGCCGCCGGCAGCGGGATCATCGCGCCGGCGCCGTGCCGCACCTGCCGCAGCCGGGTCGCGAAGACCGCCATCGACTCGACTGCCGGAACCGGAGTCAGCACCTCGTCGAGCAGCACTGTCAGACCCGGCCAGCCGGAGAGGATCCAGTCGTCGTCGACGCCCCGGCCCGGCCACGGGCCACCGGTGAGAGCCTGGAACAGCAGCGCCGCCAGCCCGGTCACGTCGCCCCGCACGGTCAGCGCGGAGGTGCCCGGCGGCCGCGGGGCGGTGAAATGGGTGAGCATCGGAACCCGGTCCGCGGTGATCAGCACCGACTCCGGCCGGATCCCGCCGTGCACCATCGCCGGCCGGGTCGAATGTGACCAGGCCAGCGCATCGGCCAGGGTGATCACCAGCTCGAGGGCCTCGATCGGCGAGGGCGGGTCGTCGCGCAGCACCTCATGGAACGGGCGGGCGTCGAGATGGTCGAGGGCCATCCAGGGGCGGCCGGTCGCGGTGATCCCACCGGCCCGGACCGGCACGATCGACCGGTTGCGGCCGAGCCCGATGGCGGAGGTGACGTGCGCCGCGAAGGCCGCCTCCTCGGAGCGACCGCCGAGGAACCGGTGGAAGAGCCGCAGCACCACCCAGCGACCGGCCCGCTCGTCCCAGGCCCGGTAGACGCCGGCCTCCGCATCGCTACTGGTCCGCTCCAGGCGCGTGTAACCGGCCGGGGTGTCGATCCCCGCCACGTGTCGCCTCCCCCGCAGACCTCAAAGTACGCATCTCACCCCGACGCACCCGGCGACGGCAACCACCGGCCGGACCACAAGATCAACCGAAGGCTCGTTGCGGAGCGCGGCCTCATTCTTATCCTGCCCGGGGCGCGGGGCGTACATCCTCCGGGTTAACAATCCCGGCTCACTGTATCTACAGTGGAGGACAAAACACGCATTGCGGGATTAAAAGGATCGGCCGGCTCGCGGGCGCCGTTGACCGCGAACCGGGGAACCGACCGGTGCTCAGATGGACTGATAACCGGTGATCGTGTCGGCCAGGATGTCCCGGCCGGGGCGCTGCCAGAGGTCCTCGTTCATGACCTCCACCTCGATCGGGCCGGTGTAGCCGGCCTTCTCGACAGCGGCGTGGAAGGCCCGCATGTCGACGCAGCCGTCGCCGGGCAGGCCACGGCCGGTGAGGACACCGGCCGGCAGCGGGGTGATCCAGTCGGCCAGCTGGTAGATCGCGATCCGGTCGCCGGCCGCCTCGATCTTCGGCAGCACGGTGTCGTCCCACCACAGGTGGTAGGTGTCGACGGTGACCCCGACGTGCGCTGCCGGGTGCTGCTCGGCGATGGTCATCGCCTGGTCCCAGGTGTTGATGACACAGCGGTCCGCGGCGTACATCGGGTGCAGCGGCTCGATCGCCAGGGTGACCCCGGCGGCAGCCGCGTGCGGGACCAACCGGGCGATCGCGTCGGCGACGTGCGCCCGGGCACCGGCGATGTCCTTCGACCCCTCCGGCAGGCCGCCGGAGACCAGCACCAGGACCGGCGCGTTCAGGGCAGCGGCCTCGTCGATGGCCCGGCGGTTGTCGTCGAACCAGCCGTCGAGCTGGAAGAACCCGCTGCGGCAGAGCGTGGTCACGGACAGCCCGGCGTCCCGGACCAGGGCGGCGGACCGCTCCAGGCCGTACTCCTGGACCGGCTCGCGCCACAGGGCGACCTTGTCCACCCCGGCCTCGGTCAGGCCGGCGACCAGGTCTTCCAGTTCCCAGTGCTTCGCGGTGATCTGGTTGAACGAGAAGCGGTTCATCCGGCGGTCACCTCGAAGAACCGGTTGGCCCGGTGCGCGGCGAGCGCCGGGTCGGGCAGCAGCCCGGCGGCGTCGGCCAGTTCGATCAGCTTGGCGAAGTGCGGCACCGAGCGGCCGGACTGCAGGCCACCGACCATGGTGAAGTGGCTCTGGTGACCGGCCAGCCAGGCCAGGAAGACGATGCCGGTCTTGTAGTAGAACGTCGGCCTGGTGAAGATGTGCCGGGACAGCTCGACCGTGGGGGCGAAGATCCGGTCGTACTCGTCCAGGTCACCGCGGTCCAGGGCGGCGAAGGCGGCGGCGGCCGCTGGGGCGATCGCCGCGAAGATGCCGAGCAGCGCGTCGGAGTAGCCCTGCTCATCACCCTTGATCAGCTGCGGGTAGTTGAAGTCGTCACCGGTGTAGAGACGGACTCCGGCCGGCAGGCGACGGCGCAGGTTGATCTCGTGGTCGGCGTCGAGCAGCGACACCTTGATGCCGTCGACCTTGGCCGGGTTGCTGTTGATCAGCTCCAGGACGGTCTCGGTGGCCTTGTCCACGTCGCTCGAGCCCCAGTAGCCCTCGAGCGCGGGGTCGAAGGCGGTGCCGAGCCAGTGCAGCACAACTGATTTGTCTGATTTATCCAACAAATGCTTATAGACACTGAGATAGTCGTCGGCGTCTCGGGCTGTGGCGGCGAGATGCCGGCTGCACATCAGGACCGGAGCGGCTCCGGCTGAAATCACGTCAGCCAGTTGTTCCTCGTACGCCGCCCGCAGTTGATCAAGTGTGGTCGAACCCGGCGCCAACTGGTCGGTCGTGACCCCGGCGACGATCTTGCCGCCGACCGACGCCGCCTCGGCCGCGCTGCGCTTGATCAGCTCTTTGGTAGCCGCGTAGTCGAGACCCATGCCCCGCTGCGCGGTGTCCATCGCCTCGGCGACACCGAGCCCGTGCGACCACAGGTGATGCCGGAACGCGAGCGTCGACTCCCAGTCGAGAGCCGCGGGCGCACCGGGCGCGTTCTCCGCTTTCGGGTCCGCGACCACATGGGCGGCGGCGTACGCGATCCGGCTGCTCGGCGGGCCGGCCGGCTTCTCCCAGGTCGTGCTGGAGAGGGTCAGCTTGCGCCCGTCGGGAAGGTTGACGGTGCTCACAGGGTGATCCGCTCACCGGTACGAGCCGACTCCAGGCCCGCCTCGGCCAGCCGCACACCGCGGGCGCCGGAGGTGAAGTCCCAGTGGAACTCCTCGCCAGCGACGACGTGCCGCAGGAACGCCTCCCACTGGACCTTGAAGCCGTTGTCGAACTCCTCGTTGTCCGGCACCTCGGTCCACTCGTCGCGGAACGACTTGCCGGTGAGCGGCAGGTCCGGGTTCCACACCGGCTTGGGGGTGCCGCCACGGTGCTGGAACTTGCAGCCGCGCAGGCCGGCGACGGCGCTGCCGTGCGTACCGTCGACCTGGAACTCGACCAGCTCGTCCCGGTTCACCCGGACCGTCCAGGAGGAGTTGAGCTGGGCGATGATGCCACCCTCCAGCTCGAAGATCGCGTAGGCGGCGTCGTCGGCGTCCGCGGCGTAGGTCTCGCCACGCTCGTCGACCCGCTCCGGGATGTGCGTGGCGGTGGTCGCCTGCACCGTGCGGACGCCGCCGAACAGTTCCTCGAGCACGTAGTTCCAGTGCGGGAACATGTCCATCACGATGCCGCCGCCGTCAGCGAGCCGGTAGTTCCAACTCGGCCGCTGCGCGTCCTGCCAGTCACCCTCGAACACCCAGTAGCCGAACTCGCCGCGCACCGACAGGATCCGGCCGAAGAAGCCGCCGTCGATCAGGCGCTTGAGCTTGCGCAGGCCGGGGAGGAACAGCTTGTCCTGGACGACGCCGTTCTTGACACCCGCGGCGGCGGCCAGCTCGGCCAGTTCCAGAGCCGCGGTCGAGCCCTCGGCCAGGGGCTTCTCGGTGTAGATGTGCTTGCCGGCGGCGATCGCCTGACGGATCGCCTTCTCCCGCCGCGAGGTCACCTGGGCGTCGAAGTAGATCTCCACGTCCGGGCGGGCCAGAGCCTCGGCCAGGTCGGTGGTCCACTCGGTCAGGCCGTGCTGCTCCGCGATGGCGGCCAGCTTGTCGGGGTCGCGGCCGACCAGGATCGGCTCCGGCCAGATGCGGGTGCCGTCGGCGAGGAGCACGCCGCCCTGCTCACGAATGGCGAGAAGAGAACGGACCAGGTGCTGCCGGTAGCCCATCCGGCCGGTGACGCCGTTGACGACGATGCCGATTGATCTACGCGCTGCCATACGGGATCCCTCCGGAGGTCTTTTAGGAAAGCGCTTTCCTGCTGCTGGCAGCGTAGGCGTCTAAACCCCTCACGACAAGGCCTCGTTTAGCGCCCAAATCGCCACCACGCCCGGCGCGGAGATGGTTCCCGCACGTCAGCGCCACCCTCCGGATTGTCCCCCGGCCGCGTCAGCCAGGTGAGCAAACAGCGACGACAGAGGTCCGGGGCGTCCCAGAGAGCAAAGAGATCGGGTGCCGGCGGCGTCTCCTCCCCTTCCGCCTCCTTACCCGGCCACGTCGGGTGATAGAGGCCGAGCGGCTCACCGTCCAGATCCCGGCCGCACTCGCTGCGCGGGCCGGCGTACCGGCAGAGGTGGCGGAGGCCGTCGTCGTCGCGGATCAGGTCGTAGCGCTCCTGGAACTCGTACCGGGAGAAATCGGAGTCCGGGCCGACGAGCTGCGCCCGGTTCGGGCAGTAGAGGGCGTGCCACGAGTCGCGATCCGGTTCGTGCTCGACCACGACCAGGATCAGCTCCCCGGCCGGGGAGAGCGGGCGGTCCGGGAAACGCGGCAAGGACCCGCCGTACGGCAGGTTCCGGCCGTACGACTCGTACATCGACGGGTGCAGGCCAGCGCTGACGCTGCCGGTCACCGTGCTGTACGTGGTGTAGAGGACGGTGCTGTCCGGGAAGCGGATCGTCGCCAGCCAGGTACCCACGAGGTCATTCAACCCGGGCCCGGCAAGCACGGTGACCTCGATCACGTCGGGGGTGCGGCAACCAATCGGTGCGGCCGGACCACAACCGGGCACGTGTCCCCCACCGAACAGGAAAACCGATGAACAAGCGGAAGGTCGCCATCGCGGCCGGCATGGCGGCTGTCGTCGCCGGTATGGGCGCGGTCGCCACAGTCTCGTTCGCCGACACCGAACCGGTCGCGTTCTCCGACGACTTCGAGGACGGGAACACCACCGGCTGGACCAAGTCCGGCGGCGCCTGGTCCATCGCCGACGACGGCGGCAAGGTGCTCAAGCAGGCCAAGACCGGCACCACGCTGGCCCGCCACTTCGCCGGTGACACCGACTGGACCGACTACACGGTCAGTGCCAAGGTCGAGCCGCTCAGCGTCGGCACCGGCGGATTCGCCGCGCTCGTGGCCCGGTCCACCAGCACCACCAGCTACTACCGACTGGCCATCGCCGGTACGAACAAGGTACGGCTGGAGTCGGTGAAGTCCGGCACCAGCACCGTCCTCGGTGAGGCCGCCCTGACCGTCACGCCCGGTGCGGTCTACACGCTCGGGCTGACCGCCAAGGGGAACTCGCTGACCGGATCGGTCAACGGGGCGTCGATCCTGTCCGCCACCGCGTCGTCGTTCGGCAACGGGCGGATCGGGCTGCAGACCTTCGACGCGACCGCGCAGTTCGACGACGTGACCGTGTCCGCAGCTACTCCTGTGGCTACCACACCCTCTGCTTCCGCTTCCGCCTCTGCTTCCGCTTCCGCCCCGGCCTCGTCTGCCGGGAAGTTCGAGTCCAGCCCGATCGGCTTCGGGGCCGGGACCACCGGTGGCGCCGGCGGCAGCACTGTGAAGATCACTTCGCTGGCGCAGCTGAAGACCGAGGCAGCGTCGTCCGGCGCGAAGATCCTGCAGATCTCCACGATCCTCAAGGGCAGCGGCACCGACCGGGTCGACGTGACCTCGAACAAGACGATCGTCGGGGTCGGGAGCAACGCGGGCCTGACCGGCGCGGGCATCTTCATCAAGAACGCGAGCAATGTGATCGTACGAAATCTGAAGATCTCGTTCGTTCAGGCACCGACCGACCTGATCGCCGCGCAGAAGTCCGACCACCTGTGGATCGACCACAACGAGCTGTTCAACGACACCACGCACGGCAAGGACTTCTATGACGGCATGCTCGACCTGACGCACGCCACCGACCTGGTCACGGTCTCCTGGAACCACCTGCACGACCACTCGAAGGGCTCGCTGCTCGGCCACAGTGACAACAACGCCGCCGAGGACACCGGCAAGCTGCGCGTCACCTACAGCCACAACTGGTTCGACAACGTGGCGTCCCGGCTGCCCCGCCTGCGGTTCGGCACCGTGCACCTCTACAACAACCTGTTCACCGACGCGACGACCAGTGGCATCCACTGCCTGATGGAGTCGCAGTGCCTGGTGCAGAACAACGTCTTCGTGAACGTGAAACTGCCGGTCTGGACCACCAAGGACTCCGACCTCGACGGATCCGCAGTCATCTCGGGCAACGACTTCGGCGGCGAACAGCCGGAGATCACCAAGACCGGGACCTTCACCAAGGCGCCGTACGCGGTGACGCTGGACGCCACCGGTACGGTCTCGGCCGCGGTTCAGTCCGGCTCGGGTGCCGGAAAGCTCTGATCCAGCTCCTGTAGTAACAGCCAGCCGGCCGCCGACACGTCCTCGGCGGTCCACTCCAGAGCGTGCCCGGTTACCGTGACCTCGGTCAGCGCGTAGCCGGGCACGTCCGCGTCCGACCAGTAGTCGGCGAACCAGATCCGCTCCCGCTCGGCAAGCGTCAACGTGGCCTCGGCCAGGGCATCCGCCGGGTACGGCAGCCAGAGACGGAACTGGTGGGTGTGCGGCGGGTGCGGGAAGACCCGGGCGCCGGGCAGCTCGGCCAGGGCGTCGGCGATGGTGCGCGCGTGCCGGACGTACTCGGGTAGCCGGGGCAGCTCCCGGTCCAGCCCGGCGAGGGCGGCGAGCGCCGCCGGCCAGGCCTGGAAGGCGAGACCGCCGTACCGGTGCCGCCACACCCGGGCGTACTCGGCCAACTCCTCGGTACCGGCCAGGACCGCACCGCTGATCCCGTCCAGCGACTTGTAGAACGAGACGTAGACACTGTCGGCGAGCGCCGCGATCTCCGGCAGCGAGTGGCCCAGATGGGTGGTCGACTCCCAGAGCCGCGCGCCGTCGAAGTGCACCCGGGCGCCGATCTCGCGGGCCGCCTCGGTGGCCGCGGTCAGCTCGTCCCAGCCGGGCAGCACAAAACCGGCCTCCCGCATCGGCAACTCGAAGACGACGGTGCCGACCGGGTCGGCCAGGGCCCTGATCTCGGCGGCGTCCGGATTACGTGGGGCGCTCGTGGGGTGCACCGACTGCAACCCGGAGAGCTGGGCGTACGCGCGACGTTCGTACATCTCCTGGTGGCCGAGCGGATGCAGGGCCGCGGTCCGGATGCCGCTCCGGTCGGCGCCGAAACGCAGCGCCACCTGCTGGGCCATCGTGCCGGTCGGGAAGAAGACGGCGGCCGGCTTGCCGAGCAGGGCGGCCACCCGCTCCTCCAGCACCGTGATCGGGCCGGTGCCGTAGTGGTCCGGAAATCCGTCCAGGTCACCGCCCGCCTCGAAAGCCGCGAGCCGCTCCCGCATCGTCTTCGGGCGGACTCCGGACAGGATGCGGTCGGCGTTCCGGTTCGCGTGCATCCGTCGCTGTTTGAGATCTTCGGACATCCGCGGATGATCGCACGGCCGACGGTTCTTGTCGGACCCTGTCGTTACTGTGCGCGCCATGGACACCGACGACTTCGTCCTTCCGGCCTCCTGGCAGCGCTATCGTGCGCCGCACCGGGGCACCGCCGGGCTGCGGCCCTTCACTCCGGCGGCGAAATCCCGTGCCACCGTCACGCAGCGGCTCGCCGACGAGGGCGCCCGGATCGAGGCCGTCCTGGCCGCGCCCACGACCGAGGAGTCGACCCGGCTGGCCGCCCGGGAGTGGCTGACCGGTGATCCGGCTGCCCGGCCACTGGGCGCCGCGGCCGTACGACGGCACCAGCCACCGCTGGGGTGACGACGGCCGGGGCCGGATCAGTTTCAGCAACCTCGACCAGGTCATCGTCTCCGAAATCCTCCGCGACCTGACCGACGCCACTTCCTGACCCATCCGGCCTCACCCACCCAGCCCTCCGGGAGTGGTGGGTTGAGGTCCGGATCGGGTCGCGTGTCGCAGCGGGATGGGTGGACCGGTGCCCGGCCGCCCAGAGGGCAGCTCCAGGCGGACGGGCACCGAGAATTCGGGACCTGTCACAGATCTCGGTTGCTTCGCCACCGTTTCAGGTGGTTGATCGACCGAGGTCGCGCCTGCCGAGGGGCCGTCCGGAACGGGAGGCGGGTGGGTCAGGCTGCGGGGGCCAGGTCCTTGGGGGTTTCCGGGAACAGGGTGCCCAGTTCGACGAAGATGTCGCCGTTGTAGCGGAAGGCCTGCTGGGCCTCGGCTACCAGGGCGGACGCCTGGTCTTCGGGGAGGTTCAGGGCGTCCAGCTTCGCGCGGTACTCGATCTTGTAGGCGCGAGCGTCCGGGATCTGGTCGAAGCGGTAGAAAGCGGTTCCGGTGTCGCCCAGCCCGTACACGGTGGAGAGTTTTCGGCCGATCATCTGGCCACCGCTGAGGTCGCCCAGGTAGCGGACGTAGTGGTGGGCGATGAAGTGGACCGGTGACGTGGCGGCCAGGTCCCGGAGACGGGCGGTGTACGCCTTGGTGGAGTTCAGGATGGTGACAGTCGATTCCCAGTCGGCGCCGTACAGGTGGGTGAGGTCTGCCTCCAGCGCCGGCACCCGGGTGAGGGCGGGGTCGGCGAAGGTGGCGGCGAGACCCTCTTCGGCGCGCATCAAGGCGGACGCGGCTTCGAGTTCGCGGTAGATCGCCAGGTACTGGGCGGTGAGTGTGGCGTAACCGGGCAGTGGCACCGATCCGCCCATCAGCCGGGAGATGAAGCCGCGGGTTTCGGCTTCCCGGTGCTCGACCATGGTGGCCCGGCGAACTCGGGTGGAGAAGTCGGTCATGTCGGCTCGTCCTTCCTGATCACCGAGGCGAAGCGGTGACGCGTGGTGGGGTGGCACGGTTGGTGGCGCGGCACGACGACGGTGTCGTTCTGATCATCCTCATGAAGCGGGGGCCGGGTCCAGACCCACCGGTTCGGTGTTGCGCCTGCGGGCCGACCTGATCCGGACAAATCGGAAGGCAAGGTACAACAAACCGGCGGCCAGCACTCCGATCAGCGCCCAGGGCCAAGCCCAGACGGTGGTGCCGCGGGTGACTGCCGGAAGCTTCTGCTCGAAGTTGGCGGGTTCGACCGTGACCTCGGCGTTGAGGCGTACGGTCGGTTGCACGCCGGTGATCTTCTCGGTCACGGTCACCGATCCACCGGGCAGCAGTTCGGGGATCTCCATGACTCCGGTCCGGGCGAGTTCCCAGCCGAGCGGGCCGGTGACGCGGACGACGCCGGTGCCGTTGAGCCGCAGGTTGCCGGTGTTGCGGACCAGGTATCGGACGGTCATCTCGCCGCCGTCGGCCGGGTTCGCCGCCTGCACGTACTCCAATCGCACCGTGTCGATCTTGAGAGTGGGTGCCACGGCACCGGCGACGGTCAGGTAGACCCGGGCCGCGACCCGGCGGTCCACCAGCACCTTCTGCCCGGCAGCGTCGACCACCTCCTCGGCGATCGAGGCGACCACTCCGCCCGCGTGGTCACCGGGGGTGGCGTTGACCGGGACGGAGATCGAGAACGGCACGTCGAGACGGGTGTTGGGTTCGACGGTGAACCGGGTGGCACCCAGTTGCACCCACGAGCCCACGTCGGTCGCCTTGTCCGCGGCCGGGAGCAGCGCGAACGACCCGTCCTCGGTGTTGTACGCGTCGGTGCCGTAGACGTTGAAGGTCAGCGGCCGTTCGGTCAGGTTGGTGATGCCGACGTAGTCGGTGAGCCGCTCGCCGGGAGCCGCCCGCCGGATGATGAAGTCACGCCCGTCCGGGCCCTTCGCACTCGACGGCTGGACGGACCAGCGCAGATCGGAGCTGCTCGGGGCGGCCTGTGCCGGGGCCGGTATCAGAATCAGCAGAAGAACCGCGGCCAGCAGGCCTCGGACGGTCATGTGGCTCCTTACGATGGTGCGGGCCGGCCGGGGAATGTTGCGGATTCCCCGGCCGGTTCCCCACCCGAGTGGATCAGGCGAGCGTCAGAGTGAGAACCGCGCTGTACTCACCCGCTGCACTGGACTCGGGGATACCGAGGTTCAGGGCCGCGCCGCAGGTGGCGCTGCCGAGGCTGCTTCCGGTCTCGGCGCTGCACAGGGTGCGGCTGGTGCCGAGGCCGGTGCCGGGAGCGACCGGGCCGCCCGGCGTGACCGCGTTCTGGACACCCTTCGCCGAGACCAGGGTGGTGCCGGCGACCTGGGCGGTCGGGGTCCAGCCGAGGTTGGCGGCCGGGATGCTGCCGCCGCCGGTCGAGGTGAAGTCGGTCACCTGGCCGACCAGGTCCCAGCCGGAGTTGGTGCCCCGCAGGTCGCTGACCGTGACCGCGTTGAGCGCACCGGTCGCGGTCTGGCCAGGGGTGGCCGCCGCGAGCGACACGCCGGCACCGGCCGACGTCAGGGTCAGCGCGCCACCGGAGACGGCCGCCTTGATGGTCTGCGCGGCCGATCCGCTACCGGTGCCCGGCCCGGTCGGGTCCGTCGGGTCCGTCGGATCGGTGGGATCCGTCGGGTCGGTCGGGTCCGTGGGATCGGTCGGGTCGGTCGTCCGGGTGGCCGAGGCCGACGCGGTGACCGGGTCCAGGGCGGTGCCGGCCGAGTAGAAGCCGGCGAACGCCGAGGCACCGGACGCGGTGAGGGTCGCGGCCAGGTTGGTGAACGAGACGTCCCCGTCGGTGACCGTCGGCGCGGTGGTGACCAGGGTGGCGATCTCGGCCTGGTCGAGGTGCTGGTTGGTGGTGCCGCCGTTGGCGACCAGGTCCACGTCGGCCTTGAGCGAGCCGACACCGTCGCCGTCCACGACCACTGTCGGGTTGGCCACGGTGATCTCGAACATGTGGGCCGGGTACGAGAAGACGACCGTGCCGCCGTAGCTGACAGTTGCGGTGCCAGCTGAGGCGTCGTAGGTGCCTCCCGTCGCCGGGAAGTCGAACGTGCCGTCCGCGTTGCGGGTGGCTCCGTTCAGGGTGGCGATCGGCGGGGTGCCGTTGCCGGTTCCGACGTACGCCCGGAACGAGGCTTTGAATCCCCAGTCCAGGCTGCCGCCGGCGACGTTGACCGAGGCGGCCTGCGCCGGCGTGAGGCCGAACAGCGCGGTGGAGGCGCCGAGGGCGATGGCGCTCGCGAACAGTGCTGTCCGATGCGAGCCCTTGATTTTGCCCACGCTCTTTCCTTCCATGAGCTTCGAAGTCCGAAGAGGTCCGAAGAGGGCAGTGACCCGCGAGTGCGGGTTCAGTTAGGGTAGCCTCACCTAATTCTCGTGATCAATCAAGGTCATGGCGGAAGCGTGTGAGATGGAGGACTCGATGCGTGTCGGGTCGCGGGCGGCGGCTGCCGCTCTGGCACTGCTAATCGTTGCCGTGACAGGGTCTCCGGCATCCGCTGCGAAACGTCTCACGGCCTCCAAGACCAAGAAGCTGAACCGGTCCGGCGAGACGGTCACCGTCACCGGCAGCGGGTACGACGAGACAAAGGGCATCTACGTCGCGTTCTGCCTGGACAACGGACCCGGCGTGCTGCCTTCACCGTGCGGTGGCGGGGCGGACATGTCGGGCGACTCCGGAGCCTCGGTGTGGATCTCCTCGAACCCGCCGTCCTATGCGGAGGGTCTCACCAAGCCGTACGGCCGCAACGGCTCGTTCCGAGTGTCCATCCAGGTCAGCCAGATGATCGGTGACATCGACTGCGCGATCCGGGCCTGCGCCGTCGTCACCCGCAACGACCACACCCGCACCGCGGACCGGTCCCAGGACAAGCGCATCCCGGTCCGCTTCGCCGCACCATCCACTGTGACCAATGCCACACCCGCTCCGGCGGCCGGGCCCACCCGGAACACCACCACGACAAACGGCTCCAAGACCACCGCGAACGGCAAGGCCTCCGCGGTCGGCCCGCCCACCGGCAAGCTCGCCACCGCCGCCCCACCGGCCGTCGCGACAGTGGCCGCCCTCGAAGCAGCCGAACCGGCTCTCGCCCGCACCAGCAGCGCCACCCCGCTCGGCCACTGGTGGTCCATCGGCGGCGCGTTCCTGGTCGGCATCCTCGCGGCCACCGTGATCAGCCGGATCCGGCGTCCGACGACAAGGCAGGAAAAGGCATGATTCGCCGTACTTCAGTCCTGGCGCTCGCCGCGTCCCTGCTGCTCACCGGCGGCTGCACCACGGTCAGTGAGGTCGGCCCGGAGGACGGGACAGCCGCCGCCGGCACCACCTGCGGCGCCACCACGGCGAAACTGACCGAGGAGGACGTCGACCCGCTCGACCCCAAGCCCACCCCGCAGCTGCCGGTGACCGTGAAGTCCGCCGACAAGCGCGACGTCACGGTGAAGTCGGCGGACCGGATCCTGGCCGTGAACCTCTACGGCTCGCTCGCCGAGATCGTCTTCAGTCTCGGGCTGGGCGACAAGGTGATCGGCCGGGACACCTCGACGGCGTTCCCGGCCGCGGCGAAGCTTCCGCTCGTCACACCGCAGGGGCACGACCTGTCGGCGGAGGCGATCCTCAAGCTGAACCCGACGGTGCTGATCGCCGACGACAGCATCGGCCCGGCCACCGTGCTGAAGCAGATCCGGGACGCGGGCATCCCGGTCGTCATCGTCGACGACACCCAGACCCTGGAGGCGATCCCGGAGCACATCCGGGCGGTGGCCGGCGCGCTCGGTGTCACCGAGGCCGGGGAACGGCTGGTCACCCGAGTGCAGTCGGAGATCGACACGGCCCGGAAGTCGGCGCCGAAGCAGGGCACTCCGCCGCGGATCGCGTTCCTCTACGTGCGCGGTACGGCCGGGGTCTACCTGATCGGTGGTGAGGGCGCCGGCTCCGACGCGATGATCGAGGCGATCGGCGCCGTCGACGCGGGCAGCGCTGCCGGGCTGACGAAGTTCCGGCCGCTGACCAGTGAGGGCCTGATCAACGCGGCTCCGGACGTGATCCTGGTGATGACCGAGGGCCTCAACTCGGTGGGCGGGGTGGGCGGGCTGCTCGAACTGCCCGGTGTCGCGCAGACTCCGGCCGGGGTGAACAAGCGGGTCGTCGACATGGAGGACGGTGTGCTGCTCAACTTCGGCGCCCGCACCGGCAAGGCCGTGGAAGCGCTGGCCGGGGCGGTCTACGCACAGTGCTGAAGGCGTACGCCAAGTCGGGTTTGATCGTCGGGTTGGCTCTCGGTCTGGTCGTGGTCTGCCTGGTCGCGGCCGGGAAGGGTCAGGTGCCGATCTCGCCGGCCGAGGTCGCCGGGTCGGTGCTGCACCGGCTCGGGCTGGACCTCGGGCCGCTGCCGTCGGCAGTGCAGGGCGAGAACGCGCTGTGGCTGGTCCGGTTCCCGCGGGTGGTGCTGGCGGTGACCGTCGGCGCGGCGCTGGGCTGCGCGGGCGCGCTGATGCAGGGTGTGTTCGGCAACCCGCTCGCCGAACCGGGAGTGGTCGGGGTCTCGTCGGGCGCGGCGGTCGGTGCGGCCGCCGCGATCGTCTCCGGGGTCACCGTCGCGGGCATCTGGACCACCGCCGCGGCCGCCTTCGCCGGTGGCATCGTGACCACGTTCGTCGTCTACGCGATGTCCCGGGCGCAGGGCCGCACCGAGGTGGTCACCCTGGTCCTGACCGGGGTGGCGGTCAACGCGACGGCCGGCGCCCTGCTCGGCCTGCTGATGTTCATGACCGACGACGACGGGGTCCGGGCGATCGCGTTCTGGCAGCTCGGCAGCCTCGCGCAGGCCACCTGGGGTGCCGTCGCGGTGGCCGGGCCGTGTGCTGTCGCCGGGCTGATCGTGTCCGCGGTGCTCTCCCGCCGACTCGACCTGCTGGCCCTCGGTGAACGCCCGGCCCAGCACCTGGGTGTCGACACCGAGCGGCTGCGGATCACCGCGATCGTGGTGACCGCCCTGCTCACCGCGTCGGCGGTGGCGTTCACCGGGATCATCAGCTTCGTCGGCCTGGTGGTGCCGCACCTGATCCGGATGGCGGTCGGGCCGGGGCACCGGGTGCTGATCCCGGCGAGTGCGCTGGGCGGGGCGATCGTCGTGGTGACCGGTGATCTGATCGCCCGGACCGCGATCGAATACCAGGAGCTGCCGCTGGGGGTGCTGACCGCGGTGGTCGGCGGACCGGCGTTCTTCTGGCTGCTGCGGCGTACCCGGGAACGGGCGGGAGGCTGGGGATGACGACTGACGACGTGTCCGGGACGCCGGGGATGGCGGCTTCCGGCGTCTCCGTGGCGCTCGGCGGCCGCACCGTGGTGGACGGCGTTGATCTGCGCGTCGGGCCCGGTGAGGTGATCGCCCTGGTCGGGCCGAACGGGGCGGGCAAGTCCAGTCTCCTCGCGGCCCTGGCCGGCGATCTGGCACACCAGGGAAGAATCGAGATCGACCACCGCAACATTCGTACGTGGAAGCCGGTGGAACTGGCCCGCCGCCGTGCGGTCCTGCCGCAGAAGGCTGCCCTGTCCTTCCCGTTCACCGTCGGTGAAGTGGTCCGGATGGGGCGGGCGCCGTGGCACGGGCGGCCGGAGAGCGCCGACGACGAGGACGCGGTGGTCGAGGCGATGCGGCAGACCGAGACGACCGGGTTCGCGGCCCGGCCGTTCCCGGCACTGTCCGGTGGTGAGCAGGCCCGGGTGGCCCTGGCCCGGGTGCTGGCCCAGCGCACGCCGGTGCTGCTGCTCGACGAGCCGACAGCGGCGCTGGATCTGCGGCATCAGGAACTGGTCCTGCGGACTGTCCGGGAACGATCAGCTGTGGGTGCCGCGGTCGTGGTGGTGCTGCACGATCTGGGGCTGGCTGCGGCATACGCCGACCGGGCCTACGTGCTGGCGGCCGGCCGGGTCCGCGCCGAAGGACCACCTCGGGAGGTCTTCACCGCCGAACTGCTCGGGGACGTCTATCAGCACGAGGTGGAAGTCTTCGACCATCCGCGGACGGGTGCGCCGATGGTGGTGCCGCGACGCTGAGACGACGCCGGTCAGACGACCCGCACGTCGGTGCCGGGCGACAGCTCGGTGAAGATCCGGCCGGCCGCCGCGGACTTCCGGAAGACCGCCCGGACCGGCCGACGGCCAGCGATCTCCCGCAACAGGGCCGGGCTGATCCGCTCGTCGAAACAGGCGACCAGGGCGCCCGCGCCGACGTCGACGACACTCCCGGACCGGCTGATCGGCAAGCCGGGGTCGAGACCGGTTTCGATCAGCACCTGGAACAGCAGGTCCTCGGCGGTACGGTCCGATTCGCCACCGGGGTCGAAACGCAACACTCGGAAACCGGCGCCGCCGGGAAGCTCAGCCGCCACGTTCCGGATCCGGGTCAGGCCGATCTCGAAGATCGACGACAGGCCGCTCTCCGCGACCGGCAACGGTTCCGGGATCTGCACGCTGATGAACCGGCGGTTGCCACCGTCCGCCTGGTTCTGGGCGAGCACCGCGTGCGCGGTGGTCGCGCTGCCGCCGAAGAAGTCGAGCACGATGTCACCGTCCTCGGGCCGGCCCGCCAACTGCAGAATGCGCTGCAACAACTCGACAGGTTTCACGGAATTCAGGACGTTGGCGGTGTTCTCGAACGGCACGTACCGCAAGAGGGTGCGCTTGGCGTCCTGGGTGTGCCCGACCTCGTCGTAGGTCCAGAGCGTCTGCGGGGTGCGGCCGGCCGACACCTCGGCGAGAAAGCGTTTCACCGCCGGCGCGTTGTCCCCACCGGCGCCCCACCAGATCCGGTTGTCGTCGTTCAGCTCGTCGAAACGCTGCCGGGAGATCCGCCAGTAGGTGCCGCGCGGCGGACCGTCGATGACCCGGCCGGCCGGGGTGGTGATCGGATAGACGCCGGCGTCGTACCGGTTGCGGGCCGTCATGTTCTCGGCCTTCCACGGGCCGCGCGGGTCGCCGTCCGGATTCCGGTACCGCGCCTCCATCGCCGCGGTCCGGGCCAGGGGGCGCGGTTGCCAGCGTTCCCGGTTCCGGGCGAACACCACGATGTAGTCGTGATCCTCGGAGAACCAGCGGGCCGAGTTCTTCGGGGCGTACACCTTCTGCCAGATGATCTGGGCGACGAAGTTCTGTTCCCCGAAGATCTCGGCGAGAATTTTCCGCAGATTGTCGACTTCGTGATCGTCGATCGACACGAAGATGACGCCGTCGTCGGTGAGCAGGTCCCGGGCCAGGGCCAGCCGCGGATACATCATGCTCAGCCAGCGCGAGTGGAACCGGCCGCCGGACGCCGGGTTCGCCGCCCCGTCCGCCTGCCCGTCGCCGGTCAGGTAACCCGCGCGGGTCTCGGCGAAGTCGTCGTCGTAGAGGAAGCTGTTGCCGGTGTTGTACGGCGGATCGATGTAGATCACCTTGATCCGCCCGAGGAACGACCCCCGCAACAGCCGGAGCACGTCCAGGTTGTCGCCCTCGATGAAAAGATGCGACGAGTCGTCGAAATCCGACGACTCTTCCGGCACCGGTCGCAGCCTCCCGGACGCCGGTTCCCGAACCGCCCGCTGCGCCCGCCGTTTCCCCGGCCAGTCCAGCCGGTACCGCTCCGGCGCGCCCTCCACGGCATACCCGTCCAGGTGATCCCGCAACAGGTCGAAATCGATCACCCGGACCGGATTGCCGGCCGCATCGGCGACCTCGGTGACAGCCATCGGGAACAGATCGGCGAGCCGGTCGACATCACGCGTCGCCGGGTCGGTGGCGCTCGGCAGCTTCTCCACGGACCGTCCTCGGTTTCCACCGGAACCAGTACCCTACCCGGCAAAACCCCCTTTCCCACCCCGGAAGTACCTTAAAACTATTTTTCGGTACGGGACAGAACGGTCCCCGCCGTCACACGCGAAGCGGGCGACAGGGAAGGCCGCAACGCGACCGCCGGGCCGAATGCGGTGGAGACGGCATTCATCGATTGTCTTGTGTAGAGTCCCACCCGCGAGGACGCGACGGACCCGTCCCGCCCAGCACGGGACTGGTGAAGAATGTCCATATCGCGCACCGCGCTCGCCACGTCGGCTCTGATCCCGGCACTCCTGCTGGGAACGACCGGCCCCGCGACAGCCGCCGCCAATACGCTCACGATCACCGCGCTCAACCGCTCCGGCACCAAGATCGCGACCACCGCCACGGTGGTCAACCTGGACGGCAGCGGGCACTACGAGGTGCGCACCGGCACCAAGCGCAAACTGCCGAAAGGCAGATACGCGGTGATCACCTCGATCAGCACCGGCAACAGCACGACGCTCGGCGGCAAGACCGTGACGGTCTCCGGCGCCTCGAAGCTGACCATCGACGCCCGGCAGGGCAGGCTGGTCCGGATCGGCATGAGCCCGGCCGTGACCGGTCTCAGCCCACGGATCAGCGCTCAGATCTGCACCCGGACCGGCCGGAGCGCGGACTGGGACGTGGAAGCCTACGCCGATGAGGGCCAGTCGCTCTACGCCATCCCGACCGCGTCGAAGAAGATCGCCGGCAGCAGCACCGCCGTGGCCCTGAAGCTGAGCCGCCACCTGATCTGGGGCGACATCAAGAAGGGCGCCGCCCCGAAATTGAAGTCGCTGACCACGAAGGCCTCCTTCGACGGCGGCAAGACGTGGCGGGCCGTTCCGGTCCGGAAGGTCGCCGGGGTCTGGACCGCTGTCGTCAAGAACCCGGCGTCCGGCGCGGTCTCGCTGCGCACCCGGGCCACCTACACCAGCGGTGGCTACACCGAGGCGACCATCGTCCGGGCGTACGCCATCGGCTGATCCCGGTGGGTTCGCGAAGCGGCCCGGCATGACGCTGGGCCGCATTCGTCAGTTCAGGCGCCGGGTTCGAGCCGGCGCCGGTACTCCTCGTTCTGGCGCTGCGACACCTCGAGCTGATCCTCGAGGAGGATGATCCGGCAGGCGGCCTCCAGAGCCACCCCCTGATCGACCATCTCCCGGGCCCGAGCGGCGAGGCGCAGCTGGTGCCGGGAGTAACGCCGGTGGCCGCCGCCGGACCGGAACGGAACGATCAGTTCCGCCTCACCGAGCCGGCGCAGGAAGTCCTGCGAGGCTCCGGTGATCTCCGCGGCGCGGCCCATCGTGTAGGCGGGGTAGTCGTCGTCACCGAACATATCGTCGGTTTGACCCAATATGCACCTCTCCATAGAACGAGGGCCCCGGCGCTTAAGCGCCGGGGCCCAGGGTTACGGGTTGTAAACACCATCTACTCGTATCCGCACCTGCCGCCATCGACGGACTGGGTGCGAGGATCGCGTAAGCGTGACCGGAGACCACCTCTCTTTCGATGGAAACTGCGGTGTCCGCACCGGGCTCGAACTGCTTCCCTGACGCGGGCGATCCAACGGTGTCCTACCCTCCCTTTCCTCTGCTTCTAACATCACTTCTCCAACCAGCCGGTGCCGGAGCCCCACGCGACTTCATGGCCCCCACACGTGCGACTGGCTCGCCTTGACCTGGAAAAACGTCAAGGTCTTGCCGTGCACTTCAACTACCCGCGGCGGCATGTCTCCGCCGCGAAACCGAGCGAGCCACGAAACTCCGGGCCCTGCTTGACGCTCGGTTGGCTTCGTCTACGTTTTCGTAGATCCTCTGCTTGCTACGGGAGGAACATTACCCAGTCCCGCTGAGAAAATCTAGGCAACGCGCCATAGATTTTCTGGGTCACCCGATCGAGTAACCGGCGGTGCGAAGTCAGGGCCGGTTACCACGCAGCGTGAGCGCGCCGCGGATCAGGGCACCCAGGCCGTACCCGAGCAGCAGCACCCCGACCCCGGATCCGGCCGCCTGGGCCGGTTGCACCTCGGAGAGCAGGCCGGTGACCAGCCCGATCAGGGCGGCCGCCGTGACCAGCACGGCCAGCACCCGCAGACCCGGGTCCTTGAGCACCGGGGCGAGCGGCCAGAAGTGCACGCCGACGACCACCCCGACGAGGACCGGGATGTATTCGGAGCGATGGGTGACGGCGAGCAGCATGGCGCCGAAGCCGGCCGCCGCCAGTTCGGCCGCGAGGATCACCAGGTATCTCCGGTCCGCGGCGGTGCCCCACGGGATCGGGCCGTCGGCGCGGGACCGGATCACCAGGGCTGTCCCGGCGGCCGCGGTCACCAGTGCGGCGATGCTGCCGGCTACCAGGAACGGCCCCAGCGGCGGTTCGGCCTCCGGGACGCTCAGCCAGATCGCCGAGAAGATTCCCAAGTAGAGCGCCGTCAGCCCGGACTGCCGCCGAACCTCCTCCAATGTGGCCATCGGTTCCTCCTTCCACATCCCCCGTCAGATCCAGCGATTATCACCAATGCTCGATCTCCGGGTCCGGCCCCGGCGCGTGCGGGGTTCACCACCCGACACGTGTCGACGGACTGGCGAGGAACCGGGCGGGAGAGGGATCAGGCGTGCTTCGGCCAGTGCTGGCCGGGCAGGAACATGCCCGGGGCATGGCGCAGGACGTGCAGCAGGTGGCGGGCGGCACGGGACCGGTTCACCGGTTTCAGGGCGACGGCCAGGCCCAGTTCGGCACGGAGCGCCAGCGGGTGGGTCTCGCCGAGGGCAGCGGACGCCCCACGGAACGCGTCCTCGAAGTGTTCGTCACCGCGGGTGGCCCAGCCGAACAGCTGCTCGGCCCGGAACCGGACGGGCTGGTCGAGGGCGAACCGGTCGCGCACGTCCTCGCGTACCGCGGCAAGCTCGTGAACCGCCTCGGCCGACCGCCCCCAGGCGACGAGAGTCTCGGCATGGACCACCGCCAGGGTCAG
>DATMVU010000471.1:0-8111 GCA_035562875.1 Actinoplanes sp.
CACCGCACGTGGAGACGCTCGCCGAGTTCGGCACCGCGATCGGCATCGCCTTCCAGCTCTCCGACGATCTGCTCGACATCGCGTCGGAGTCGGAGCAGTCCGGCAAGACTCCGGGCACCGATCTGCGCGAGGGTGTGCCCACGCTGCCGATGTTGTATGCGCTGGCCGCCGACGACACCGGGGCTGACGTACGACGGCTGAAGGAATTGTTGTCGTCCGGTCCGATCGTCGACGACACGCTGCACGCCGAAGCGCTCGGGCTGCTGCGCGAGTCGGCCGCCCTCAATCAGGCGCGGGAGACCGTGCAGGGATACGCGAGCGCCGCCCGCCGCAGCGCCGGGACACTGCCGGAGAGTGCGGCCCGCCGCACGCTCGAGGCGCTGTGCCACTACATCGCGGATCGCACCGGCTGATTTCCTTCACTTCTCGCGTTCCCCGCCGAAGGTGCCAGTGCGATTTCTGTACGGCACACCGCGGGGAGTGAGATGCGCGAGAAGGACGACGGCTTCTCCATCGTCGAGCTCATCATGGCCATGGGCGTGCTCAGTATCGCCATGGCCGGGTTCGGCACGTTCTTCGTCAACGGCACCAAGGCCGTCGATCAGCAGCGTGACCAGCGGCAGGCGGCCCAGCTCGCGGCCACCGCGATCGAGCAGGTCCGGGCGCTGCAGAGCACCGCGCTGCTGGTGGGCCGGGGTAAGACGGCCGTGCAGACCCAGTGGACCAACGGTCTGACCGGCAATTTCAAGGACCGGTTGAAGCCGTACCTGGACAGCATGACGATGGGGTTCGACGAGGACGCCACCGGCGGCACCGACGCGGCCATCCCCACCGTCACCACGACGCAGACGGTGAACGGCACCGCCTTCGAGCAGACGATCTTCGTCGGCAACTGCGAGGTGTACTACGCCACGACCGACCGCTGTGTCGACCCGGCCACCGCGACGAACGTGCCGGCCGACGAGACCCAGAAACTCAAGTACTTCCGCGTCGTCGTGCTGGAGTCCTGGGCACAGCAGGGCTGCGCCACCGACCGGTGCGGGTACCTCGCCTCGACGCTGGTCTCCCGGCTCGTGGAACCGCAGTTCGACATCAAGCGGCCGTCGCCGGTGGTCCGCGGGCTCGACCTGTACCCGATGCCGACCTTCTACGTCGGGCGGAACACGGTCACCTACCAGTTCAAGGCGACCGGTGGCACGCTGCCCAACACGTGGACCTTCACCAACCTGCCGGCCGGCCTGACCGGGGACAAGAACGGCCTGATCAGCGGCACCCCGACGACAGCCGGCAAGACGACAAACGGCACCGCGAAGGTCACCGACGACTCCAGCCGTTCGGACACCCTCAGCAGCATCCCGTACACCGTGGTGGTGCCGCCGGCGGTGACCGGGCCGGGTGCGCAGAAGAACCACGTGGGTGAGACCTTCACCCTGCAGCCGACCGTCACCGGCGGCGTCTCGCCCTACAAGTGGAGCGCCTCCGGGCTACCTGCCGGTGTCACCATCGACGAGGCGACCGGGAAGATCACCGGCACGGCGAGTGTCAACTACACCGCGACGATCCAGGCCACCGACGCGAACGACATCGTCGGCGAGACGACGTACACCCATACGATCCACCCGGCGATCACGCTGACCAAGCCGGCCGACCAGAGTGTGGCCCTGGGCTCGTCGGTGATCGCCACCGCGAGCGCCTCCGGCGGTGAGCCCGGAAAGCTGGTCTTCTCCGCCACCGGCCTGCCCGTCAACGTGACGATCAACGCGTCCACCGGCGTGATCAGCGGCACCCCGGCCCTCCCCGGGCGCTACGTGCCGACGATCAGCGTGACGGACGGCTTCGGTTCGGCCATCAGTGATCGGTTCGTGCTGACGGTGACGACCACCGGGCTGACCCTTACGGTGCCGGGCGGTGATCCGACCTCGTCGTCCGGCCAGGCGGTGACTATCCCGGTCAGCACCAACGCCTCCCTCCTCGGCATCACGATCCCGCCGACCACCACGGTGACCGGTCTGCCGACCGGGGTGACGTGGAACAGCGGCAAGGGCACCCTCAGCGGAACCCCCACCACACCCGGTGTCTACGTGGTGAACGTGAAGAGCATCAGCACGTCGCCGGTGTCCACGGCCATCTACAACTTCATCTGGACCGTCACGTGAAGCGGCTGACCCGGCGGCTCGCCGGCGACCAGGGGTTCTCCCTGATCGAGGTGATGATGGCGGCGACCATCATGACCTTCGTCCTGGCCATCGCGCTGACCGGGATCGTGCAGTTCTACTCCGACACCAACAAGACCCAGCAGACCGCTGAGGCCCGCGACCAGCTCGACATCAGTTTCCGGCGGCTCGACCGGGAACTGCGGTACGCGACCTGGGTGTCCACGCCGGGCAAGGTCGGCACCCGCTGGTACGTCGAGTACGCGATGCCGGACGACGCCGCCGGGGACAGACCGTGCCGGCAGATCATCCTCAACAACGGCCAGCTCATCCTGGCCGCCTGGAACCTGCCGGCGACGGCGTCGACGTCCCAGACAGTGCTGGCCACCGGCGTGACCGCGGATACCGCCACCGGACCGGTGTCGGTGTATCTCCCGGACGACCGGCCGTACGTCAGCGCCAGTGGCGGCGCCTCCGGGGTCGGTTCCGTCTTCAAGCCGCAGTACACGCAGGTCCGGCTGCGGTTCTCGGTGACCGTCGGCAAGGTCGCGTTGCCCTTCGACAGCATCTTCACCGCCCAGAACATCGACCGCAACGCCAGTCGGACGGTCACCAGTGACTGCAGCAAGGGGAGGCCCACCTCATGAGCCCACACCGCCTCTTCCGGGATGAACGGGGATCGCTGCCGATGGCGATGCTCGTCGTCACCATCGGCCTGTCGCTGTCGGCGATGCTGGCGCCGGTCATCCTCCGGCAGATCACCGACACCCGCAACATCGTGGACCGCAACACCGCCCTGAACGGCGCCCAGATCGGCCTCGACGTGGTGATGGCCCGGGTCCGGGCGGCCTCCGCCACCAACGACAAGGGCCAGCTCATGGGCCAACTGGAGGACATGCCCGGCTGCACGATCACCGGGGACGCCGGGGTCGACGGCACCGGCGAGTCGCTGCGCTACGCCGTCACCATCGTCTACAAGGACCAGGACGGCAAGACCATGGCCTGCCCGCTCACCAAGGTGCCGACCACCGCGCAGGTCGTCTCCGAGGGCCAGCGCAGCAGCGCCGCCAGCTCGGACACGTCCGGTTCGCGCAGCCTGAGCGCCACCTACAACTTCTTCACCAGCAACACCAACATCCCCGGCGGCTCGATCCAGATCGCCTCCTCCAGCGTCGGCAGTCTCTGCTTCGACGCCGGTTCGAAGACCGCCACCATCGGCACCGCTCTCGTGGCCAGGAGCTGCAGCGGCGCCAGCAACCAGCAGTTCGGCTACACCGTCGACCTGTACCTCAAGCTGGTCAACTCGGAGTCGACGTCCGCACCGGACGGGCTCTGCCTGCACTCCGGCGCCACCCACGCCAGCGGCAATCCGATCACCCTGCAGAAGTGCCCCACCGACACGCGGAACAACCTGTACCAGTGGAGCCTGGACGGGTCCAGCATGTTCCACTCGGTCAGCACCAAGTCGGTGGCCGAGAACCTCTGCATCAACATGAAGTCCGCCAACACCAACGGCAGTGCGGTGGTGATGGGCAGCTGCTCGGTGAGCAACACCCTCACCGTGTGGCGTTCCTCCGCTGGTGTCGGCGCCGGGATGGCCGGCGAGTCGACCTCACAACTCGTGAACTTCGCCCAGTTCAGCCGCTGTCTGGACGTGACCAACCAGAACGCCGGCTACAGCTACATGATCGCCTGGTTCTGCAAGCAGGACCCGCAGGGCAAGGTGGACTGGAACCAGATCTGGGTGCACCCGGTCCCGGTGGCGCCCGCGGTCAAGGCGACCGGCCCGATCACCGTGACCAGTAGTGACGGCAAGAACAAGTACTGCCTCGTGACACCGAACAGCGTCGCCTCGAACGCCTACGTGAAGACGACCGCCTGCCCGGCCAACCCCACCCCCGCCAACAGCCCCGACCTGATGTGGACCGTCGTCCACAACACCGGGGTGTACGCCACCAGTTACCGCATCGAGGACAAATACGGCAACTGCCTGCAGCCCACCGACCTCAACGCCTCGCCGAAGGACACCCACTCCGACGGCACCAGCAAGGTGAAGGTCGAGCCGTGCAGCAGCGCGGAGCTGCAGAAGTGGAACGCGCCGGCCAACCTCACCAAGCTGAGCCCGCTCACCGACGTCCGGGAGAACTAGGACGACTCGTGTCAGCACTGCCCGGTAGGCCTAGAAGAAGTCGCCGGACACCTGCAGATCGCCGGAGACCGCCTGATACGTGTCACCGCCGGCGTCCCGGCCGCCGTCCGGGTGGGTGTAGCGCGCGGTGAACGTGTAGGTGCCCGGACCGAGCGTGTCCGACGGTGCCATGACGAAGCGGTAGACGAAGGCGTCCGGCTCCTCGATGACCGTGCTGGTCACGCTGGCACCGGGCGTCTTCTTCGCTCCGCTGCGGGCCGTCAGGCCGTCGGTGCGGGCCAGCCTGATCTCCACGGTCAGCGAGGTCAGCTCGGTGGTCGTCGTCAGGGTGACGACGCTGGAGCCGGTCGAGACGACCGAGCCGTCCGCCCAGAGCGGGTTCGTGGCCTGCACCGACGGGCTCGCCGACGGTGACGGGCTGGTCGGGCTGCTCACCGGCGACGGGCTCGTCACCGGCGGCGGAAGGGTGGTCGCGGCGGCCGACGGGGACGGGGCGACACTGACCGGGGCGGTGTCCACCGGGCTCGGCGTGGCGACGACCGGCGGCAGCGGTGCCGGTGGAGGCTCCGCCCGGTTGAACGAGGCGGCCAGCGCCCACGTGCCGACCCCGCCACCGCCGAAGACCGCGAACGCCACCGCGCCGATGAGCGCACCCCGGCCCCGGGCCCCGGGCCGGGCCACATGCCGGCGGCCGGTCCTCCCGGCGTTGATCCGGTCCAGCATCGCCTCCCGGTCCGGCCGGTGTTCGTCGGCGGCGGCCCGCAGAGCGGCCCGGAGCTGATCGTTCATCGTGCCGCCTCCCAACCGTCGATGCCGACATGATCGCCCAACAACCCGGCGAGCTGTTTCGCACCCCGGGAGGTGGCACTCTTCACCGCACCCACCGAGATCCCCAGTATCGCGGCGACCTCACGTTCCGGCAGATCGAACGCGTACCGCAGCACCACACAGGCCCGCCTGCGGTGCGGAAGCCGGCGCAGGGCACCCCGCACGTCGAGAACCGCCGGAACATCGGTGTCCCGCTGGCGGCGCAGCGACTCGAACGACAACAGCCGCTCCCGGCCACGGCGGCGCACCCAGTTCCGGGCCAGGTTCATCACGATGCCGTGCCCGTACGCGGCCGGGTCGTCGGCAGCCGTCACCCGATCCCAGTGCCGCCACACCTCGGTCAGCGCGTCGGCGGCCAGATCGTCGGCGACCTGGGACTCGCCGGTCATCAGATAGGCCAGCCGGGACAGCGAGGCATGATGCCGTTCGAAATACGCACGGAACGCCTCATCGCGCACTTCGACCCACCTCCCCGTTCAACCAGCAGACCGGACGACGGTAGAGATCGTCCCGGACCGAGGGCAAGAGCTGCTCGGACGGTGAGACGCGGCTATCACCGGGCGACGGCGAGGGTGTCAGCGTTCAGGGCGAAGGGCCGGCCGCCTTTGCGGCCTTGGGATTCGGCGGTGCATAGCCCGTCCAGGGTTCGCTCCTGGATCGGTTCGCGTTCCATCGCGGCCGCCATCGCCGCGACCATGAACAGCAGCTGTCGGCGATGGTCTGCCCGTTGGGCTCGTGCAGGCCGACGCAGATGCCGGTGAGGATGTGCGGGCTGATCTCCCGCCCATGGAGTTGGTCTTCGAGAAGCACGAGGAGTTCTTTCATGGACCGGGCTGCCCGGACGGGTTTGTAGACGACCAGGGTGTCGCCGGGTTTGAGGAGGTCCAGAGTCCGTCGCGGTTGGGGGCGATCGCCGCGAGTGCTGGCCGTCTCGACGATCACCTCGCGGGCATGGCCGCATCGTCCCGTAATCCGTCATATACGGGACGGCCAAGATCGCGACGTGTTTCCCCAGGACGACCAGTCCCGCAACACGTCCCCTTACCGCCTTCCGGAGCTTGAGCACCGGGACCGTTTCCGGGACTCGGAGTTCTTGTCTTCAAGGCAGCGATGCGGGGGCCGTATCGGTTCAATCGGGCGGGTCCACAGGCACGCAGTTGTCGTCGGGACCCTACGGTAGAGGATCTTCGATAGGTTTACGGCATGCGAATACTGCACCTGTCGGACACCCACCTGACTCGAGCGTCCGGTCCTGACGGTGACGGCGTCGACACCCGCGAGTCACTACGCCGCATCCTGCATGACTGTCGCAAGGTTCCCGGCCTGGACGTTGTCGTGGTGACCGGGGATATCGCCGACGACGCCTCTCTTGAGGCCTACACCGACGCGCTCGAACTCGTCAGTGCCTTCGCCCGTCAGCGCCGCCTCCCAGCAATCTTCAGTACCGGCAACCACGACGAGCGAGCGGCATTCACGGCAGTGCTGGGAAGTGGCCACTTCGACGCCGAAGGCCGAGAACAGCCGACGGAGCAGATCAACGGGGCTGACGGTGCACGTGCAGCGGTGACCATGGTCTCCGGATATCGCATCGTCACTCTCGACTCACTCGTGCCAGGTAAAGGCTACGGGCAGATCAGCAAGAAGCAGTTGTCGTGGTTGCGTGACGTCCTGGCTGAGCCCGCGCCGCACGGAACCATCCTGGCCTTTCACCATCCGCCCGTGGCCGTCCCCGGCGTGGCTGTCCAAGAGGCCCTCGGGCTGCGTAACGGACGGGATCTCGCCGACGCGATCAGCGGTACCGACGTGCGGCTCATCCTCTGCGGACACTTCCACCTTCAGCTATTCGGAATGCTCGCTTCCGTGCCGGTCTGGGTCACCCCGGGCGTGGTGACCCGCATCGATCTGACCGCCACCCCAGGGACCGAGCGGGCGGTCAAGGGCGCGTCCGCGTCGCTGATCGATCTCGGCGGCCCACACTCGCCGGTCTTCCACACCTTGCACGCTCGTGACCCGCACGTTGGCCAAACGGCCTACGAGGCCGACACCATGGAAATGGCCGCAGTCATCGCCAAACTAGGGCCAGCGACATAGTCAACCGACTGCCCACTCCGTCCGCAGGGACGTGCGAGGTTTCAGGTACGGCCCTTGGCGCATCCTGATCCACCGCGGACAACGCACTCGACTCTCGGCGGCTCGGCGCCCGCCGCACTCCAGGCGCTTGTGAGTCGTCTTCGCCGGGGTTGGTGTGGCCGGGATCGCGCAGTTCGCGCCAGGCTCCGCCGAGGTCGGGCAGGCGGAACGAGTGGTGCCCGACGACGTCCCGTGCATGGCGATCGCCTCGCCGGGCATGGTGGGCCGCCCGCCGCGCTGGACAGGTCAACGAATCGATCAATCTATCGTTATCACGTGATCATCGTTAACGCCGTTCTAGCGGGCACTGGTCCCCAAGCCCCGTCCCTCCGGGCCACCCCGCGACCGCCGGGCCGAATGTGGTGCCCGGGGCCCAGGTTCAGGCCCGGCGGGTGCCGGTGACGGGGGCACCCGGGCGAGGACTCACGCGACGGCCGGCCGCCATGCCGGAGGGAGGCTCTCCATGCCGGTGTCAGGGGGATTCGGTGGTCAAGGGGGTCAGGAAGCGGGACGGGTCGGCCAGGAACGCTCGGGTCATGGCAACCGCCTCGGCCCGGTCGTAGGGGACCTCGTCGATGTGGCCGCCGGGGGCGATTTCGAGGATCGTCGCGCCGGGGCAGGCCAGCAGGATCGGGGAGTGGGTGGCGATCAGGAACTGGCTGCCGTCGGCCACCAGGTCGGCTATCCGTAGCAGCAGGGCCAGGCAGCCCTGCACCGACAGTGCGGCTTCGGGCTCGTCGAGCAGGTAGAGGCCGTTCGGGCCGAAGCGGTGGACGGCCAGGTCGAGGAAGGACTCGCCGTGGGAACGGTGGTGGGGCGACACCCCGCCGTAG
This sequence comes from Actinoplanes sp., assembly GCA_035562875.1. Taxonomy (GTDB): domain Bacteria; phylum Actinomycetota; class Actinomycetes; order Mycobacteriales; family Micromonosporaceae; genus Actinoplanes. The sequence continues at coordinate 8,094 of DATMVU010000471.1, forward strand.
GCGGCGAACCCGCCCGGG
>DATMVU010000472.1:0-2607 GCA_035562875.1 Actinoplanes sp.
TGCCGAAGTCGTCGACGGCGATCCTGGTGCCGTGGGTACGGATCTCCTCCAGGGTCGGGATGGCGATGTCCTCGTCGACGATCGCCGATTCGGTGATCTCCAGGACCAGGGCGTCCGCGGGCAGTCCGGTGTCCCGCAGCACACCGAGCACGTCGGCCAGGAACGTCGGCTCCCGCAGCTGCAGGGCGGACACGTTGACGCTGACGTGCAGACGGTCCAGGCCGGGGATCTCGGTACGCCACCGCCGCACCTGGGTGCAGGCCTCCCGCATCACGTCCATCCCGATCCGGTGGATCAGCCCGGTGTGCTCGGCGACCGGGATGAACTCGGTCGGCGAGATCGGGCCGAGCCGGGGATGTGTCCAGCGCAGCAGGGCCTCCACCGACACCGGCCGGTGGGTGTCCAGCGCGACGAGCGGCTGGTGGACGACTCTCAGCTGGTCGGTGCCCAGCGCCTGGAGCAGCCCGTCGGCGAGGGTGGCGTCGCGGGTGCGGCGGTCGGTCATCGACGGCTCGTACATCCGCCAGCTGTGGTTGCCGCTGCGTTTGGATTCGTACATGGCCAGGTCTGCCCGGCGTTTGAGGTCTTCGGCGGTGTCGTCCGGGACCGCTGTCGCCAGGCCGATGCTGGACCGGATGGTGATCTCGTCGCCGGCCGCGGTCACCGGGTTGGCGGCCAGTGTGGCGAGGATGCGCTCGGCCACGATCACCGCCTTGTCCGCGTCGGGCATGTTGTCCAGCAGGACGATGAACTCGTCGCCGCCGACCCGGGCGGACACGTCCTCCTGCCGGATCACGCCGCGGACCAGCCGGGCGAACTCGACCAGGATGCGGTCGCCGACGTCGTGGCCGTACCGGTCGTTGACCTGTTTGAAGCCGTCCAGGTCGAGCAGCATCAGCGCGGGCCGGCCGCGGCGCTGCAACGCCCGTTCGATGGCGTTCTTCAACCCGGTCAGGTTGGCCAGGCCGGTGAGCGGGTCGGTGACGTTGAGGCGGCGGCTCTCCCGCAGCGAGATGATCTGGCGGACGGCGAGCGCGATGGTCATCGTGGTCTCGGCCAGGATCAGCCCGCTCCAGTGCTGCACCCGGAACCCGCCCAGGGTGACCACCAGCAGCAGCCCGTTGCCGATGCCGACCGCGATGTACGGCAGGTGCGCCGACCAGGCCGGCATCTGCGCGCGGGGGGCGGCGTCGTGGGCCGGTGACCGGTCGGCGCGGACCGCCATGGCGGCGACGGCCATCAGCAGTGTGGCGATCACCAGGGCGGCGTTCGCCGTCGGTGAGCCGGTGCCGGTGTCGCCGCGCAGCCGGACGGCGGTGAAGGCGACGTCCGCGATCGTGTAGAGCAGGATCCCGGTGACCAGCGTCGTCAGTGGCCCGGTGAGCTGGGTGACCGCGCCGCGCAGCACCACCGCGGTGACCGCCGCGAGCGCCATCAGGTTGCCGAGCGGATAGCCGAGTTCGTAGATGAGTTCCACACCGTCCGCGGTGCTGAACGCCTTGTCGATCACGAAATACCAGATGATCATGAAGCTGCTGCTCAGGATGATCAGCACCTCGATGACGAAGGCCCACCGGTCGGCCCGGCGCAGCCGCAGCGCCGACAACGACAGCGCGGTGGCGGTCAGGCAGCCGAACATCGCCAGCCCGCACGAGACGGCCATCCACTTCCAGGCGAGCTGCCCGGTGACGGCGTTGACGGTGAAGCCGACCGTGGCGGACAGCGACAGGGCCCGGCTCGCTCCGGCGAGCCGCCAGGGCAGCGGATTCGCGCTGCGCCGGGCGGCCCGCACGCTGTAGACGGTGCCGATCAGATCCAGGATCAACAGCGAGAGGCCAAGGACCGCACTGCGGGTACGGGTATCCGTGAACGCCACCACCTGACCTGCCAGAACCACCAGAATCAGCGCTCGTGCCGTCCAGGGCAGGTCTGTCGTGGTTTTCCGCACACCGGACATATCGGCAGGGCACCGCCCGGTGGGGACACCCGGCAACCGAAATGCACCCGTTCCGCAACCTCACACGGCAGAGCCGGTCGTGCCGGCCGGCGCCGGGCGTACCGGTTCCAGAACCGGGCGCCACGCGTTCGTGAGGCCCAGCGGACCCGCTCGACGATGTGGATCGCCCGCCGCCCGTGCCGCCGAGGCCGGGGCTGTGGCGGTGGGGATTGACACGTCAATCTGCGGTATGAGAGTTGACGTGTCAACTCCGGATAAGGGCGGCCCGGTTCGTGCCGATGGCGCGGAAGGCGCTCGGCGGGTAGGCGGCGTCAGCCGAGCGCGTGGACCTCGGCGTCGGCGTAGGAGACCAGGAAGGGTCCCTGCTCGGTGGCCGGTGCGCTGGTCACCCCGAGTTCGTTGCGGAGGCCGAAGCCCGGGCCGATCTTGTGGTCGCCGATCAGGACACCGTCGTGACCGATCCGGACCATGCCGTCCTGTACCAGCAGTTGCAGGCGGATGTCCTCTCCGGCGTCGGTTGCGGGGTCGGACCATTCGCGGACCACCCGGGGATCACCCTGGCCCTGGTCCGCGACGATCAACCGCCAGGCGTCCTCGCAGACCTCGACCGAGTACTGCCAGGTGTCCGACTCGGTGAACAGGACGGACAG
>DATMVU010000473.1:0-10649 GCA_035562875.1 Actinoplanes sp.
CACGACGCAGTACGTCGGCCTGTCCCTGGAACGGGTGAACAACACACTGCTGAAGGTCGCGGGATTCACCGGGTGCATCATTCTCGGATCGCTGATCATCGCGGGCTGGGGTGGGGCGATCATCGTCCGCCGCACCCTCCAGCCTCTGGATCGGGTCGCGGCCACCGCCACCCGCGTCTCCGAGTTGCGCCTGGACCGCGGCGAGGTGCAACTCGCGCAGCGGGTTCCCGAGCAGGACACCGACCCCCGTACCGAGGTCGGCCAGGTCGGCGCGGCCCTGAACCGGATGCTCGACCACGTCGGCCTCGCTCTGGAGGCGCGGCACGCGAGCGAGATGCAGGTCCGCCAGTTCGTCGCGGACGCCAGCCACGAGTTGCGCACCCCGCTGGCCGCGATCCGCGGTTACGCCGAGTTGAGCCGCCGCAGCCGCCAGCCGATCCCGGACGAGATCTCGCACGTGCTGACCCGTGTCGAGTCCGAGGCTAAACGGATGACCGCCCTGGTCGAGGATCTGCTGCTGCTGGCCCGTCTGGACGCCGGCCGGCCGCTCGGGCAGGACCCGGTGGACCTGACCATGCTGGCCGTCGACGCGACCAGTGACGCGCACGCGGCCGGTCCCCGGCACTACTGGCAGCTGGATCTGCCGGAGGAGCCGGTCACCGTGATCGGCGACGGCGCCCGGCTGCACCAGGTGGTGGCGAACCTGCTGGCCAACGCCCGCACGCACACGCCGGAGGGTTCGACAGTGACGGTGAAGGTCGGCGCGTTGCCGAACGCCGCAGTGGTCCAGGTGATCGACAACGGTCCCGGTATCCAGCAGGACCTGGTGCCCCGGATCTTCGAGCGGTTCGCCCGCGGGGACAGTTCCCGGTCCCGGGCAGCCGGCAGCACCGGCCTGGGCCTGTCGATCGTGCACGCGGTGGTCACCTCGCACCGCGGCAAGGTGGGGGTGCAGAGCCGTCCGGGCCAGACCGTCTTCACCGTGATGCTGCCGCTCGGCCCTCCCCCGGTCGTCCCAACAGCTGAACAACGGCCACAGATGCTGCATCCGGTCCGGTGATGTGGCTATGCTGGCGGACATGTCTCAGACGTGGTCCTTCTATTGGTTTACGAGGCCGGCTCAAGCCGGTGCCTCGGCCATGACCGCATGACCTGAGACACCCGCCAGAGCCGGCGAAGGCAGCGACCATGTCGCTGCCTTTTTGTTTGCCCCGAGCAAACCGGCTCTGACGCAGGGCCGGTCGAAGGAGAAGAGAAGAGCAATGACCGCCCCTGAGGTTCAGCGCGTCCGTGACCAGCGGATCGAGAAGGTCGTCCCGCTGATGAGCCCGGCTCTGCTGCACCACGAGCTGCCGCTGACGAGTGAGTGCCATGACACCGTGCTGGCGGGCCGCAAGCAGGTCGAGGACGTGCTGAACGGCCGAGATCAACGCCTGATCGTGGTGGTCGGCCCGTGTTCGGTGCACGATCCGGTGGCCGCCGGCGAGTACGCGGACCGGCTCAAGCTGGAGGCCGAGCGGCTCAAGGAGGACCTGCTGATCGTGATGCGGGTGTACTTCGAGAAGCCGCGTTCCACGGTCGGCTGGAAGGGTCTGATCATGGACCCGGCCCTGGACGGTTCGGGTGATGTCGGCGCCGGCCTGCGGATCGCCCGCAAGCTGCTGCTGGAGGTCGTCGACAGGGGCCTGCCGGTGGCCGTGGAGTTCCTCGATCCGATCACCCCGCAGTACATCGCGGACACCGTGGCCTGGGGCGCGATCGGTGCCCGTACCGTCGAATCGCAGGTCCACCGCCAGTTGTCGTCCGGTCTGTCGATGCCGATCGGGATGAAGAACCGTCCGGACGGCAGTGTCTCCACCGCTGTCGACGCGATCCAGGCGGCCGAGGCGAAGCACGTCTTCCCCGGGATCGACTACTCGGGCACTCCGGCGATCCTGCACACCGCCGGCAACCCGGACTGTCACCTGGTGCTGCGTGGTGGCGGTGGCAAGCCGAACTACAGCGCCGAGGACGTCGAGTCGTCGCTGGCGCTGCTGCGCAAGGCCGGCCTGCCGGAGCGCCTGGTGATCGACTGCTCGCACGGCAACAGCAGCAAGGACCACAACCGGCAGCCGATCGTGGCCGAGGACATCGCGCAGCAGATGGAGGCCGGCAACCGCGCGATCAGCGGCGTGATGCTGGAGAGTTTCCTGGAGCCGGGCCGGCAGGACCTGGGCGGCGAGCTGACCTACGGGCAGTCGGTGACCGACGCGTGCATGGGCTGGGACGCCACGGTGAGTGTCCTGGAGCGGCTGGCCGCGGCCTCCGCCAAGCGGCGAACGGTCTGACGCGATGTGACCCCTGGTGAGTCCGGCGGTGACTCACAGGGGTCACACAGTGCCGCAACAACCCCACGACAGGGCATCGACGAATCTTTGGCAGGGTGACAAACCCACCAGCCCGCTGGGTCCGCCCGTCCTTCTACGCCCTGCTGCTGGCCACCGGCGTCCTCTACATCTGGGGGCTGTCCGAGTCCGGCTGGGCCAACGCCTTCTACTCGGCCGCTGTGCAGGCGGGTTCGGAGAGCTGGAAGGCCTTCTTCTTCGGCTCTTCGGACGCCGCGAACGCGATCACCGTCGACAAGACACCGGCCGCCCTCTGGATCATGGCGCTGTCGGTTCGGATCTTCGGTCTCAGCACGTGGAGCATCCTGGTCCCGCAGGCGCTCCTCGGAGTCGCCACGACCGGATTGTTGTACGCCACGGTCAAGCGCTCGTTCGGTCCCGCGGCCGGCCTGCTCGCCGGTGCGATCTCGGCGCTGACCCCGGTGGCGGTGCTGATGTTCCGCTTCAACAACCCGGACGCGCTGCTGGTGCTGCTGATGGTCGCGGGGGCGTACACGATCCTGCGTGCCGTCGAGTCGGGCGCCACCAGGTGGGTGGTGCTGACCGGTGTGCTGATCGGGTTCGCGTTCCTGGCCAAGCAGTTGCAGGCGCTGCTGGTGGTGCCGGCGTTCGGCCTGGCGTACCTGATCGCCGGCCCGCCCAAGCTCGGTAGGCGGTTGGTGCAACTGCTGCTGGCGTTCGCCGCGATGGTCGCTTCGGCCGGTTGGTACATCGGCATCGTCGAGCTGGTGCCCGCCTCGATGCGCCCGTACATCGGCGGTTCGCAGAACAACAGCCTGCTCGAACTCACCCTCGGCTACAACGGCCTGGGCCGGCTCAACGGCGAGGAGTCCGGCAGCGTCGGCAATACGACGGCCCGGCTGAGCGAGGTCGGTCTGAGCCGTCTCTTCAACAGCGCGCAGGGCGGTCAGATCTCCTGGCTGCTGCCGGCGGCGCTGATCCTGCTGGTCGCCGGTCTGGTGGTGACCGCGCGCCGGCCCCGGACCGACGTGCAGCGCGCGGGCCTGATCGTCTGGGGCACGTGGCTGCTCGTCACCGGGCTGATCTTCAGCTACATGCAGGGCATCTTCCACGCGTACTACACGGTGGCGCTGGCCCCGGCGATCGCCGCGGTGGTCGCGATGGGCGCGGCACTGCTCGGGAAGCGCCGGGCGGACCTGTTCGCGGCGCTCACCCTGGCCGCGGCGATCGGCGTGACGGCCTGGTGGTCGTGGACGCTGCTCGGCCGCAGTTCCGACTTCGTGCCGTGGCTGCGGCTGCCGGTGCTGATCGCGGGGCTGCTGGCGGCGGTTGCGGTGGTCCTGTCGGTCCGGCTCACGGCGCGGTTGGGCCTGGTCGCCGCAACTGTCGCGGCGGTCGCGGGGCTGGCCGGACCGGCTGCGTACGCGGTACAGACGGTCTCCGAGGGGCACACCGGCTCGATCCCGACCGCCGGCCCGTCGGTCTCCGGTTCCCGGGGCGGTTTCCCCGGCGGTGGTGGCACGGGCGGTGGTGGCACGGGTGGTGGCGGCCGGAGCCGTGGTGGTCCGAGCAACGCCCAGGCAGGTGACGGCGGCGCCGCACCGCGTGGACAAAGAGGACAGAACCGCAGCAACCAGCAGGGTGAGAACAGCAGCCGAACCACACGCGGCGGCGGCAACAGTGGCCTGCTCAACGCCAGCGAGGTCAGCGCCGAGGTGAAGGCGCTGCTGGAGACGAACGCCGACCGGTACACCTGGGTGGCCGCCGCGATCGGTTCGCAGAACGCGTCCGGTTACCAGTTGGAGACGCAGCAGCCGGTGATGGCGGTCGGCGGCTTCAACGGCACCGACCCGTCGCCGACTCTGGCCCGGTTCCAGCAGTACGTCACCGACGGGAGGATCCACTACTTCATCGGCGGCGGCGGTTTCGCCCGCAACGGCGGTAACGGCGGCAGCAACGCGAGCGGTCAGATCGCCGAGTGGGTGGCCGCGAACTTCACCGCGCAGACCGTCGGCGGCACCACCCTCTACGACCTGACGGCGGTGAACCCATGACCCTTTCGACGATGCCCTCGCCCGGCACCGGCCGCAGTCGTGTCGCGGCCCCGGTGCTGGACGTGGTGATCCCGGTCTACAACGAGGAGGTGGATCTGGAGCCGTGTGTCCGGCGGCTGCACGGGTATCTCGCGGAGAGTTTCCCGTACCGGTTCCGGATCACCATCGCGGACAACGCGAGCATCGACGGCACGGCCCGGCTGGCGCACCGTCTCGCCGAGACGTTTCCCGAGGTGGAAGCGGTGCATCTGCCGGAGAAGGGCCGCGGACGGGCACTCAAGCACGTCTGGTCGCACTCCGACGCGGCGGTCCTCGCGTACATGGACGTGGATCTGTCGACCGACCTGGGCGCCCTGCTGCCGCTCGTCGCGCCGCTGATCTCGGGTCACTCGGACCTGGCGATCGGGTCGCGCCTGGCGCGGGGTTCGCGGGTGGTGCGCGGCGCGAAGCGGGAGCTGATCTCGCGGGGCTACAACCTGATCCTGCGGGGCACGCTGGCCGCCCGGTTCTCCGACGCGCAGTGCGGGTTCAAGGCGATCCGGTCCGATGTGGCCGCCCGGCTGCTGCCGATGGTCGAGGATCCGGGCTGGTTCTTCGACACCGAGTTGCTGGTGCTGGCCGAGCGGGCCGGCCTGCGCATCCACGAGGTGCCGGTGGACTGGGTGGACGATCCGGACAGCCGGGTCGACATCGTGGCGACGGCGGTGGCCGATCTGAAGGGAATCGTCCGGGTCGCCCGCGCTCTGAGCACCGGCCGTCTGCCGCTGGCCACGCTGCGCGAACAGCTGGGCCGTGATCCGCTGTCGGTCGCGGGTGAGCCGGCCGGGCTGACCGGGCAGCTGATCCGGTTCGCCGCGGTGGGTGTGGCGAGCACTCTCGCCTATCTGGCCCTGTATGCACTGCTGCGGACCGGCGTGGAGGCCCAGTGGGCCAACCTGTGGGCGCTGCTGCTGACCGCGATGGCCAACACCGCGGCGAATCGGCGACTGACCTTCGGGGTGCGCGGGACAACCGGTGCCGTCCGGCATCAGGCGCAGGGGCTGGTGGTGTTCGGAATCGGTCTCGGGCTGACAAGCGGCGCCTTGGCCCTGCTGCATGCCACGGCGGCCGGCGCCCCCCGTACCGCCGAATTGTTGGTGCTGGTCCTGGCCAACCTGGTGGCCACCGCCGCACGCTTTTTGATGTTGCGCATCTGGGTCTTCCGGCCCGCGCCGAACTGATCGCGATCTGCCTTCCTCGCCGCGAAGTGTCGCCCTGAAGTGGCCCAGGCCGTCATCCGAGATCAACAGGACCGTTGTACCCGAAACCGGGGGACGGCAACAGGTCCTGCTGCCCGGAACGGAACGGGCCGAAAATTCGGCACACGCAGATGTATCACAGCGGCAACTCAGAGGTAACAATGAGCACTGATCGGGATCTGCACATCTCGATCCATGCTTCACCGGCCCGGCAGACCGGAAGGTAGCGATCATGCTCAACAAAGAGGACACCCGGCGACTGGCTGCGCTGGAACGGCAACTCCAGCGGGACGATCCCGACTTCTGTGCCCGGATGGGCGGCGGAAACTTCAGCGTGTCACCTACGCATCGCCCTCCGTTGCCACTGTTCGTGGTGAGTGCCGTGATCATCGTCGCCGCCGTCGTGCTGGGACTCGTCGGCTGGTGGATCGCCACCGGAATCGTCGCGGCCTGGGCGGTGATCACGCTCGCCGCCGCGGTCCACCGGCTGCACCAGCGGCGGGCCGCTACCGCGTATCGACAGCCCTGACCGGTCAGGAACTGGTCGCGGCCTGACTCTCGAACCGGCGGACGATCTCCACCAGGGCCCGGACCTGCCGGAGCACGGCTTCCGGCTCGGTGGACCGGTGCGGCTGCGCGGCGATGTCCACTATCGCGTCGGCGCGCACCCCGACCATGGTGAGCGGCCGCCGGTAGAGCGGCTCCTGCGCGGTGGCCCAGCTGACGAACGACCGGGACGGATCCGGCAGGTAGACGATCCACGCGGTCCGCAGGGCCCCGGTGTCCGGCCGGCGGAAGTCGAAGACCACGAACTCCAGATCGTCGTAATAGCCGCGCACCACCGCGTAGGCCGGCTGATCCGCGCCGAAGTCGGGAGTGTCGCTCCAGGCGTCCAGGAGATCGTCGTCGACGTCGAGGAACTGCCAGCCGTGCCGGCGGGCCAGCTCGATCCGGTCGCCGACCCCGGCCGAACGCGGGATCGACCGGTCCGCGAAGAAGACCAGCCACACTCCGCCGGCAGCGATGAGCCCACCGGCGCCGATGGTGAGCCGGGCCGCGAGACGGCCGGCGTGATCGTTCTCCAGAGTGCGCGACTCGCCGTCACCGTAAGTGATGCATTGGCCGCCGACCTGAGTTTCGGCCGCCCGGCAGGAGGCTCCGCCGTTCAGCAACAGGATGACCCCGAGGGAGAGAATCCCCAGTCCGACGATAAGGACGATCCACGAGGATCGACTCGTCCGGGCGCCCATCCGACCTCCTGTGTACGGCTAGTGATCAAGGTACCGCTACAAAACGTGAAGAGGCCCCCGCCATACAGCGGGGGCCTCGACATGTGCGCAGGTTGTTACTTGGTGATACGCACCGTGTGAGTCCGGACCGCTGCGGTGTTACCCGCCTTGTCCGTGGCGTTGTAGGTGATCACCAGCGTGCCCTTGGTGACGTTGCCGAGCTTGACGCTCCAGACACCCTTGGCGTTCGGGGTCACGACGAGCTGTGCCGCCTTGGCCCGGGCGTCCTTCTTCGACTTGGCCTTGGTCCACTTGCCGCCCTTGAAGTAGTACCAGGCACCGGACCGCTGCTCGATCGCCTTGACCTTGACCTGGGCGACACCGAGGCCCTTGTCCGCGGTCTTGCCGGTGACCGTCTTCCAGGAGGCAGCCTTGGCGGGCTGCTTCGGCGTGGTCACGCTCACCGTCGGCTTGACGGTGTCCTTGGTGACCTTGACGGTGCCGACCGTGACGGCCTTACCGGAACCGGCCGTGTTGGACGGCGTCACCTTGACCGCGAAACTGCCGGCCTTGGTGTACGTGTGCGACACGGTCAGGTTCTTCGCCGTGATCGTGTCGGTGGTGCCGTCGCCCCAGTTGATCGCGAGCTTGGTGGCACCGGTGACCCCGCTGATCGTGAGGTTGACCGACTGCTTGGCCCAGATCGCCGTGGTGCTCAGCTTGTAGGTGCCGGCCTGCGCCTTCACCACGACGGCCGAGCCGGTGACAGTCGCCGCACCGGTGTTGCCCGCCTCGTCGGTCAGCGCGACCGTGACGGTGAAGGTGCCCGCCTTGGTGTAGGCGTGCGTGGCCTTCGTCGTACCGGCCGGCAGGGTCTGAACGGCGCTGCCGTCGCCCCAGTTGACCACTCGCGTGATCTTCGCGTTGTCGCTGACGTCGTCGTCCAGGGCGGACTCGGTCAGCGTCACCGACTGACCCGGCCAGATCGCCGCGGTGTTCACCGCGTAGGTGCCGGTCGGGGCGGTGCTGTCGGCAACCCCCGGGGTGCTGCGGGGCGTGGTGTCCGCGGCGATCGGGGTGTACTTGGCGAAGTAGTTGACCAGCATGGTCAGGTCGTTGTCGCCGGTCGTGACCTTGTCGTCGCCCGTGCCCAGGGTCTCGAAGTTGTCACCGCCGGAGGCGAGGAACGAGTTCGAGGTGACGCGGTACTCGGTGTCCGGGTCGATCAGGACACCGTTCAGCTTCAGCGTCGAAGCGATGATCTTCGAGTACCGGGGCCGGCTCACGTCGTACGAGTAGGTCAGGCCCTTCGAAGAGCCCAGGTGCAGCACCGGCCGGGACGCACCGGCCGGCTGCCACTGCTCCTCCAGCACCTTCTTGATCTCAGTGCCGGTGAGGGTCTGGGTCACCACGTCGTTGGCGAACGGCTGGACCGCGAACGCGCCCGAGTAGGTCACCGTGCCGTCGGTGCCGTACAGCAGGTCGGCACGCAGGCCACCGGGGTTCATGAAGGCGATCTGCGCGCCACCACGGCCGGCGTCCTTGGTCTGGTCGAGCTGCACGTCGGCGATGAAGTTGCCGAGCGGCGACTCGGAACCGCGGTCCTCGGCACCGGCGGCGGTGTAGGCCCGCTTGATGTCACCGCTGATCTTGCCGAGCTCCTGCTTGCCCAGCTCGGTCGCCTTGACCTTGGCATCGGCCACGATCTGCGCGACACCCGCGTCGGCCGGGTAGCCGGTCACGTTCAGCAGCTCGGCCGTCGACGAGGTCACCGACTTGGTGGCCGGGTCGACGGTCAGAACCGCCTTGCCCAGGCGCAGACCGTAGTCCTCGGCCTGGATCACCGGACGGGTCCTGTCGGTACCGGGGACCGGCACCTGGAACGCGTACGGCTGGTGGGTGTGGCCGCTGAAGATCGCGTCGATCTCGGCGCTCACCTTGGTGAACTCGCCGAAGACCGGGTCGGCGGCGAGCAGTTCGGCGGAGCTGATGTTCGCGGTGGCAGCACCCTCGTGGGCGAGCAGCACCAGCACGTCGGCCTCGCCGTTGGCCTGGTCGCCGTCGGAGAGCTGCGCGGCGAGCGTGTTGGTCTCGGCGATCGGGTCGCGGAACTCCACACCCCGGATGCCGTCCGGGCTGACCAGCGAACCGGTCTGCTCGGTGACCACACCGATGTATCCGACCTTGACGCCGCCGACGGTCTGCACGACGTAGCCGGGCAGGACCCGCTGGCCGTCCTTGTAGACGTTCGCCGCCAGGTACGGGAAGTCGGCCTTCTCCTCGACCCGGCCGAGCAGGTCGGACAGGCCCTTGTCGAACTCGTGGTTACCGACGGCGGAGACGTTCAGGCCACCGGCGTTGAGCGCGTCGATGGTCGGGTTGTCGTCGTCGATCGCGGAGATGAAGGTGGAGGCGCCGATGTTGTCACCGACGGACACCCACGCGGTGTTCGGGTTCTCCGCCCGCAACTGGTTGACCGCACCGACGAGCTGGGCCGCGCCACCGTTGCCGGTGGTCGGCGACTCGAGCCGGCCGTGGAAGTCGTTGATGCTCAGCAGCTGCAGGTCGATCGGGGCGGCAGCACCGGTCTCCAGGCCGACGACGACCGGGTCGTGGTCGCTGGAGCGGAACGGGCCGTTGTCGTAGAAGGGGCCGTAGCCGTCGTACTCGTAGGCGAACGACTCGACCGAGTTGATGTTCCAGATGTCGACGCCGGTGATCCGCTTCGCGAACTCGCCGGTGACCAGCGCGTGGTCCAGCGAACCGGACTCGCCACCGAAGACGTAGGAGGACTTGTCCGGCGCGTGCGTGGCGTGCGCGTCGGTGTAACCCTCGTCGTACAGGACCTTCAGAGGATCTTCCTGGCCGTACGCGTTGAAGTCGCCGAGCAGGATCACCTTGTCGTTGCCGAGGGTCTTGACGAAGCTCGCCAGCGCCGCGGCCTGCCGCTTCCGGTCGCCGTTGTAGGCGCCCTGCCCGTCACCGGTGTCCACGTTGTCACCGGTCGGGGCGACCGAGGCGCTCTTGGACTTGAAGTGGTTCGCGACCACGGTGAAGTCGATCGAGCCGGCGGTGAACGTCTGCGCGATCGGCTCGCGGGCGTTGCCCCAGACCGTCTCGTCGTTCACCGACTTCGGGTCGCCCTTCGGCGTGACCGAGGCCTTCTTGTAGATGATCGCGCTGGTGATGACGTCCTGCTGCGCCGGGGCGGGCAGCTCGGCCGGCGACCGGACGTAGTCCCAGACACCGGCACCGTCGGCCGCGTTCAGCTTGCCGACCAGGGTCTTCAGCGCGAGCTGGGTCTCGACGGTCTCGAACCGGACCGAGTTCTCGATCTCCATGAGCGCGACCACGTCGGCGTCCAGGGCGGTGATCGCCGAGACGATCTTCGCTTCCTGCTTGTCCTTGGCCGCCTCGTTCGCCGCGCCACGCGCCTCGCCACCGAAGTGGACGAAGTAGTTCAGCACGTTGAAGCTGGCGACCCGGATGTCACCGCCGACGTTCACCGGGGCGCTGGTCCGCGGGTTCGAGGCGGTGAACGTGGTGCCGGGAGCGGCCGGGTTCGCCGGCTGCAGGCGCCACTCGCTGAAGCCGAAGCTCAGCACGCTCGAACCGAACTTCTGGACGGTGTCGCCGACACGCAGCGGGGCGTCCTTGGTCATGTACGCCGGGGGCAGGCCGGCGTCCGCGAGGTTCGTGGTCCGGGCGTCGTCGACGAGGATCCGGCGGGCCTTGTTGTCCGCCTTCAGCTCGGCCGCGGCGGCACTACCGGGCCGGGCCACG
>DATMVU010000474.1:0-3053 GCA_035562875.1 Actinoplanes sp.
GGGACAGGTGCCGGTCGAGGTTGACGGCCACGACGGGCTCCAGCTCGATCAGCAGCGCGGTCTGGTCCAGCGGCATCCGTTCACGGTACCGCCGGACCAGGATCGTCGCAGGTCAGCGCGCGGACACCGACGGGTTGAGATCAACTGCCGGCGGCTGCCAGGTGTCCGGGTCGGCCTCCACCTGCTCGCCGGAGCGGATGTCCTTGACCGTGTCGGTCTCCCCCGGGAACCAGACGTACGGAATCCCGCGGCGGTCGGCGAACTGGATCTGCTTGCCGAACTTCGCGGCAGCCGGCGCCACCTCGGTGGAGATGCCCCGGCGGCGCAGCTTCGCCGCGATCCGGTCGCACGCGGCCCGCTGGTCCTCACTCGGCAGGGCCACCACCACACACGTCGGCACCGACCGGGACACGGTCAGCGCGTCCTGACCGAACAGCAGGCCCAGCAGCCGGGACACGCCGATCGAGATGCCCACCCCGGGGAAGCGGGTGTTGCCGACCGACGCGAGTGTGTCGTAACGGCCGCCCGAGGTGATCGAACCGAACCGCTCGTAGCCCTTGAGCTGGGTCTCGTACACAGTGCCGGTGTAGTAGTCGAGGCCCCGGGCGATCTTCAGCTCGGCGCGGACCAGGCCCGGCGCGTGCTCGTTCGCCGCGTCCACCACCCGCACCAGCTCGTCCAGGCCCTCGTCCAGCATCGGGTCGGTCACCCCGAGCGCCCGCACCCGGTCGGCGAACGAGCTGTCAGTCGTCGAGATCTCCGCCAGCGCCAGGCAGGCGGCGGCCTGGGCGTCGGTGGCACCGGCCGTCTCCACCAGCGCGGCGGCCACCTTCTCCGGGCCGATCTTGTCGAGCTTGTCGACGGTCCGCAGTACCTGCGCGGTGTCCGCCAGTCCCAGGCCGCGGTAGAAGCCCTCACAGATCTTGCGGTTGTTGACCAGGATGGTGGCGTCCGGAATGGGCAGTGACTTGAAGACGTCACCGATCACCAGCGGCATCTCGGTGTCGAAGTGGAACGGCACGGTGTCCCGGCCGACCACGTCGATGTCGGCCTGCAGGAACTCGCGGTAGCGGCCCTCCTGCGGTCGCTCGCCCCGCCACACCTTCTGGATCTGGTAACGCTTGAACGGGAACTGCAGCTTGCCGTGGTTCTCCGTGACGAACCGTGCGAACGGGACGGTCAGGTCGAAGTGCAGGCCGAGCTGATCGTCGCGCTTCGATCCCTCGTCCTCCTGCAGACGGTGCAGCAGGTAGACCTCCTTCGAGGTCTCCCCCTTGCTGAGCAGGGTCTCCAGCGGCTCGACGGCCCGGGTCTCGAGCGAGGCGTACCCGTACAGCTCGAAAGTGGATCTGATCCTGTCGAGCACCTGCTGCTCGATGATGCGCTGCGGCGGCAGCCATTCGGGGAAGCCGGAAATGGGCACTGTTGCTCCTGACGCGAAAAGACTTTCAGAGACCGCGGCCGGGCGCGGCGGTCAGATCCCGCAGGTACGGGTTCGACGCGCGCTCACGGCCGATGGTGGTGGACGGGCCGTGGCCGGGCAGGACGACGGTGTCGTCGGCCAGCGGCAGGATCTTGTCCCGCAGGCTGGTCATCATCGTCGGTGTGCTGCCACCCGGCAGGTCGGTGCGGCCGATCGACCCGGCGAACAGCACGTCGCCGGAGAGGCAGATCTGCTCCGCCTCCCAGGACGAACCCGCCCCGGGCAGCCGGAAGAGCACCGACCCGCCGGTATGGCCGGGCGCGTGGTCGACGGTGACCTCGAGACCCGCGAGGCTCATCGTCGCGCCGTCGGTCAGCTCCGCCACGTCATCGGGCTCGGTGTATTGCAGTCGGCCGCCGAACAGCGAACTCAGATCGGCGCTCAGCCCCTTCGACGGATCGGCGAGCATCTCCCGGTCGGCCGGGTGCACATAGGCGGTGATGCCCCGCGCCCCGCAGACCGGCGCGACCGAGAAGGTGTGATCCAGATGACCGTGCGTCAGCAGCACCGCGGCCGGGTGGAGACGGTGCTTGACCAGGGTCTCCTCCAGCCGGTCGAGCACACCGATCCCGGGGTCGACGATCAGGCACTGTTCACCCTCGCCCACAGCGACCACATAGCAGTTGGTGCCGAAGGCGTCGGCCGGAAAGCCGGTGACGAGCACGGTGGCGAACCTCTCTGGAGCGGGCGCAAATCGTAACGAGCCTAGCCGGGCGGGCGCACGCCACTTTCTCAGGAGGTACCCGTACACTCTTGCGGGCGTGTGGCGTGCCGCACCCCTTGACATACAGGGCCTCCTTGCGGGGCGACGGGCCTCACCTCCTGAGGCACAGGGAAGGACAGGCGTTCGGTGGCTTCCAGTAGGGACCGGCAGCGCAAACTCGCGCGGGCGAAATTCGACAGGCAACAAGCCCGCCGCGCCGACCGGGAGCATCGTCGCCGCCGTGTCTCCGCCGGTGTCGGGGCCACTCTCGCTGTTCTGTTGATCGCCGCGGGCGGCGCCTGGATCGGCGGCGTCTTCGACGACGACCCCACCGAGACCACGGCCACCGACGACTGCATCTGGCAGCCGATGAGCACCGAGAGCAACCCGAGCCTGAAGAACGTCGGGACACCGCCCGTCAAGGACCTGCCCGCCGACGGCACCGAGACGATGACGATCACCACCGACAAGGGTGCGCCGATCGTCGTCGACGTCGACGTGACCGCCTCGCAGTGCGCGGCGGCCAGCTTCTCCTACCTGGCGGGCCGGCAGTTCTTCGACAACACCGAGTGCCACGAGCTGACCACCGAGGGCGCCCTGCACTGCGGTGACCCGACCGGCACCGGGCAGGGCGGCCCGACCTACAGCTACTACAGCGAGAACCTCCCGGCCGGCGCCCCGGCACCGGAGCCGAGTGCCAGCGCCGCCCCCGCCACCACGGCGGTGACCTATCCCAAGGGGACGGTCGCCGTGATCGGCAACCCGGCGGGCGTCAACAGCAGCCAGTTCCTGATCTTCCACAAGGACTTCACCACCGCCGACCCGCAGTACTCGGTGCTCGGCACGGTGACCGGTGGGCTGGACACC
>DATMVU010000475.1:0-2173 GCA_035562875.1 Actinoplanes sp.
GGCGAGTGCACCCACGAGCGGAATTGCAGATGCATCGCAGGCTCGCAGTTGAGACCATGCCGCGATGGAATCACAGCACATCCCGACGGCGGCGGAGCGCAAGCTCGGACTCCTCAGGGTGAACGAAGCCCGCTCCGCCGATACGACAGAGCAGCGCCTCCGAGAGCTGGCGACCGACCCGATTCGACCGGTACGGGTGTGGACCGCCCGGAACCCGAACACCCCTCCGGACGCCGTCGCGTCCCTCATGCAAGATCCGGACCCCACCGTACGAAGTTCTGCTTCGGGTCACCCGCGTACTCCCGCGGTGGCGCTGGAACCACCGACCTTCCAGGATGCGGCCCGGCTCCCGGGTGAGCCCACCCGAAAACGTCGCGTCCTCGCCCTCCATCCACCCTCGGCACCAGGCATGTCCCCACGGCCGGGCGCCTCTCCGGGCGCCTCTCCCGGCACGGATGATGTCACCGGTGTCACGCTGGGTGCACGGGCGGCGGGCGAAGAGGACTGGCGGTCGATACTGCGCTCCCTGGACGAGCCGGGCAGACTGGGCGAGGCCGCCGGCCTGGACTTCCCGGGCGACTTCGATCGTGCGGCGACGCAGGCCCGATTCGATCAGCTGGTCGAGGGATTGAGCGAGGCCTTCGGCTGTCCGCTACTCGGAGGGCAGGGCCCGCAGGAGGACGCTGCCCGCTTCGGCGTCATCCGGATCCCGGTAGACGTCACCCACACCCACGACCGGCACAGCGGGGCCCGCTTTCCGCTGGCGGTCTACCTGAGCAATTTCGGTGCACTGACCGCCTGCCTGCCGTACCGGATCGGGCCCACCCCTGACGTCGGCCGAACACCGCCGGTACATCAGCAGGACCACCGCCGCATCGAGCAGGTGTCGGCCGCCCTGCAACTTCGGCTCGTCCCCGAGCACATCCTCCTCGAGCCGTATGACGGACCGAACCAATGGGTATGCGGATCGTCCGATGCGACCTGGTTCTGGCGGTTCTTCGCCTACCTGTAGATCACCTCGCCGACCTCACAGGACTGGAGAACCCGGCTCGGGTCGTTGTTCACATATCGCAGCTGACGCATGGTCGTGGCTTGTCGCCACGACGGCTGGTAAGCCACCCGATCGACTGACCTCGGCCAGGCCGGCATTCCAGTAGCGCAGACGGGATTCGAACCCGCAAATGTCCGGTTTGAAAGACCGGCGGCTCTACCTGTTCGCCCACTGCGCCTTGCGTGTCCGGCGCTGGATTCGAACCAGCGTCCTCCGCCGTGACGGGCGGCGCTCTACCAGGCTGAGCCAGCCGGACGCGGATGGGGCGAGAGTCGAACTCGCACGGGCGTGAACCCCAACGGTTTTCGGGACCGCGGCCGGCGCCGATCGGCTGGCCCATCCATTATTCAGTCGTGCCGGAATTGCGCTCCGAGACGAGGACTCGAACCTCGAACCTCCCGATCCAGAATCGGGCGTGCTGCCATATTGCACCATCTCGGAATATCGTCACTGTGCGACGAAGTAGACCCGACCGGGATCGAACCGGCGTCTCCAGCTTGAGAGGCTGACGAGCGTTCCACTGCTCCACGAGTCCAATAAAAAAGCCGCCCTACCCATTGTCGGGAGGCGGCTCGAAGCTGCATCTGGGCGTCAGGCGCCCCTCCCGAAGATGTCCTGCCGTTCGGATTCCTCAACCGCGACGGCATCCTGATCCGACGATTCCTGCGACATCATGGGGGTGCTCCTCTCGCGCTCGGTGCGGCTTGTTGAGAGAGACATTAGTGGCGCCCACAAAACCTGCCAACCTATTTTCCGGCGTCTTCGGGGAGCTTTCGCGACATCAGCCCGGCCAGCGTGCGACCGCCCTCTGGCACCGGCAGGCGCACCCGATCCGCGATCGTGTGACCGCAGCGGGCCGGCAGACAGAACGTGGCTGGGGACAGGGGGCGTGTCCGTTCGCCGGACGATCAGTCCAGCAATTCCGCCAGCCAGCGGGCGGTGTGCTGCTCGGTGTATTCGGCATCGGTGCGCCACGCGTCGCCGTGGCCGGTGTTCCAGTGGGTGGTCCACGGTTCGGTGCCGAGGATCGCCTGATCCCGGAGGAAGTTGTACATCGCCCACGTTCGGACGGCCAGCATCGGGGTGAGGGCACGGCGGTCCGTCTCGTCCAGGCCGTAGGCG
>DATMVU010000476.1:0-1992 GCA_035562875.1 Actinoplanes sp.
GAGACCGACCCGAACCACACCGGCTCCAGCTACGCCCGGATCCTCTACGCCAAGACCCGGGACTTCCGCACGTTCACGCCGGCAAAGGTGCTGATCGACTCCGGTGGGGAGCTCATCGACACCTCGATGATGAGGCACGCCGGGAAGATCTATCGGTTCAGCAAGGACAACGGACTCGGCAAGGGTGTCTACGCAGAGGTCGGCTCGAGCATCTTCGCCCCGGACTTCCGGGTACTGCAGACCAACA
The DNA here is from genome assembly GCA_035562875.1 of Actinoplanes sp. Classification (GTDB taxonomy): domain Bacteria; phylum Actinomycetota; class Actinomycetes; order Mycobacteriales; family Micromonosporaceae; genus Actinoplanes. Next base: position 248 of record DATMVU010000476.1, read on the forward strand.
TCGGCCAGGCTGCCTGGGGCGGCGTCGAGGGGCCGCTGGTCTTCAAGGACAGCTACGCCGAGAAGTGGCACCTCTGGGTCGACCGGTACGGCAGCGTGCAGGGCTACCGCCCGACCACCAGCACCGACCCGTCCGCCGGGAACTGGGCGCCGGTCACCGGCACGTTCGAGCTGCCGTCGCAGACCAAGCACGGCGCGGTCATCGCGCTGCGTGGCGACGAGTGGGACCGCCTCGCCAGGGTGCAGACCACGGTCAGCGCGCAGTCGCGGTGCGTCGGCTCGACCGCTCACGTCAGCGTGTCGGCCACCAACAACCACCCCGACGCCATCGCGATCCGGATCAACACCCCATACGGATCCAAGACTGTCTCCGGTGTGGCCACCGGCAAGCAGGCCTACCAGTCCTTCAACAGCCGCGCCCCGCAGATCCCCGCCGGCACCGCCACGGTCGCCGGCCACCAGGTTGCCTACTCCGCCATCACCTGCAACTAAGGAGCAGTCCTCATGCGCCGCATTCTCGGGGCCGGGGCCATCTCGGCCGTCGTCCTGGTCGCCGCTGCCAACCCGGTTCTGGCCGACCCCGGCGACGTCGACCTGAACGTCACCATCGAGAAGCTCACCACCCCCGGCGAGCTCACCATGACCGTCGTCGCCAACACCGGCATCACCCTCCTCGAGCACGGGTCGGACGCGTCAGCCCGCCAGTTCACCGGCACCCTGCCGACGGTCACCGTCTCCGACACCCGGGATCCGGCCACCATCCCGGCCGGATCGTTCTGGGCCGTGGTCGGTCAGGCCGGCCCGTTCACCCCCACCGGCAGCACCGGCACCGCGTTCGGGCCGCAGTACCTCGGTTGGGCGCCGCAGCTGCTCACCGGTTCGCAGACCGGCGCGGTCGCCGCCGGTGAACCGGTCTCCAGCGTCGTCTCCGACGGCACCGGAGCACCCACGGTCGGCCTGCAGGGCCAGGAACTGCTCGTCTCCACCGCGAACGCCGCCGACGAGACCGGCTCCTGGCAGGTCAACGCGGATCTGACGCTGCGCACCCCGACGAACGTGGCCGCCGGGCAGTACCGGTCGACGCTGACGCTGTCGCTGTTCGACCAGTCATGACCCGTACGCCTGTCGTGGTCGTTGCCGTGCTGAGCCTCGTGCTCGGCGCGGCGGCACCCGCCGTCGCCGCACCTGACGTCACCTGGTCGGTGGTTCCCGCGAATGCCATCGGGCCGGACGGGCGCCGCGTCGTCGACTTCGAACTCGAAGCGGGAAAGAAGGCCACCGAGCACGTCGCGGTCACCAACCACACCGCCGCGCCGGTCGAGTTCCTGGTCGATGCCAACGACGGATACCTGACCGCGAGCGGTCTGTTCGACATACGGGCGGCGGATGCCGAACCGGTCGACGGCGGGTCCTGGATCACCACGCCGGACACGGTCACCGTCGCCGGTGGCGCCACCGGCGTGGTGCCGGTGACCATCGAGGTGCCGGCCGGCGCCACCCCGGGTGACCATCCCGCGGGGGTCACCGCCTCGCTGAACACCCGCAACGGTCTCGTGCAGGTGCAGCACCGGGTCGGCGTCCGCTTCAACATCCGGGTGACCGGCGCCTTCGTGGAGAAGCTCGTGATCTCGGGCGCGGCCGTGAGGTATCGCCCGTCCTGGAATCCGTTCCGGCCCGGCTCACTCGACGTCAGCTACCAGGTGGGCAATGCCGGGAACATCCGGGCATCCGCTGACGGGCGGATCC
>DATMVU010000477.1:0-3133 GCA_035562875.1 Actinoplanes sp.
ACCGTCGGCTCTTGCAAGCCACGCTCACTGAACGCCATCGGCCGCATGGTCAGACTGATGATTCGGCCGGCGCCACTGTGAATCCGGACACCCGGAGCCAAACCAGCCGACCCGGCCAGCAGGAAGCGTCCACCCCCGGCCGGTTGGTCATCCACGGCCATCCGGACCCGGTCCCAGACCTGCGGTTCCAGCTGCCACAAGCAGACAACCTGCTACTGCGCATCTCGACAGGCTTCTACTGAGCATCTAGACGGGCGCCGGGCCCGGTTCGCCGCCAGCAGGTCGAGGGGTGTCCATGGCCACCGTAACGTCCTTGTAGGCGGCCAATTGATCTCCCTTCTGGTGGTCACGTGATGTCTTGTTTCGTGGCCAGCTGATCTCCCTGCCGTGTCCTTGGCCGACGGCGTGTCGGTCCTTGTCCTTGGTGTTGCCCGGGATAGCCGTTCGGTGCTGGTTACTACCGAAGGGGTCCGGGGGCACGTGAAGAAGAACGGTGTGGAGACGATGGAGATTCTGGAAGCTTTCGACAAGACGGGGTGTGCTCACAGCGCTGCGGCGCTGGCGGGGTGTGACCCGAAGACGGTGCGACGTCTGGTCGCCCGCCGGGAGGCCGGGCTGGGCGCCGACGCCCTGATCGTGCGGCCCCGGCTGGTGGACGGGTTCACCGGGGTGGTCGAGCAGCTGGTGGCCGGTTCGGAGGGTGTGATCCGGGCGGATGTGGCCCACGAGAAGCTGGTGGCCTGTGGCTATGTCGGGTCGGAACGGACGACCCGGCGGGCGGTCGCGGCGGCGAAGGCCGGGTGGCGGGCCGACCATGCCCGGTCGAACCGGCCCTGGATCACGCTGCCGGGGATGTGGTGCCAGTTCGACTGGGGTGATGGCCCGAAGGTGTGGGATCTGAACGGCCGGCTGCGGTCGACGGTGTTGTTCGTGGCCTGGGTGGCGTGGTCGAGGTTCCGGGTCGTGATCCCGTGCTGGGATCAGACCTCGGAGTCGTTGGCGACCTGCCTGGACTCGATGTTCCGGCTGGTCGGCGGGGTCACCGATTACGTGTTGACCGACAACGCCAAAACGGTCACCGTCCGCCACATCGCCGGGGTGCCGGTGAGGCATCCGTTGATGGTCGACGTCGGACGCCATTACGGCACCACGGTCCACACCTGTGTGCCGTACGACCCTCAGTCCAAGGGCGGCGTCGAGTCCTCGGTCCGGGTCGCGAAAGATGACCTGTTACCGAAGAAGACGAACCTGCGCGCCGAGTACTCCACGATGGACGAGCTCGCGAGCGCCTGCCAGGAGTTCATGGCCAAGGTCAACGGCAGGGTCCACCAGGCCACCCGCCGGCGCCCCGAGGACGCCCTGGCCGCGGAGCGAGGGTTCCTGCACCCGGTGCCGGCCGAGCCTCACACGGCCGCGTTGGGTCAGGCGCGGGTCGTCGCTGCGGATCAGACCATCTCGTTCGGGTCGGTGCGGTACTCGACCCCGCCGAAGCTGCAGGGCGCCACGGTGTGGGTCGCGGTCCAAGGCGATGAGGTGGTGATCCGGGCTGATGCCCGCCGGCTGCCGGTGGTCCCGGAATGGGCCCAGGGCCGTGGCCTGTTCGAGGTGGCCCGCCACCAGGCGTCGACGCCAGGGAACCCGCGGATCAACCTGTCGCACTATCCCGATCATCCCCAAAACCCTGACGGCACCCCTGCGGTGCCCAGGCCGAGGGCCGGCTCGGTGTTGGAGCAGGTGTTCCTCTCGATCGGGCCGGCCGCCGAGTTGTGGCTGGTCGCCGCCTGCGCCCACGGCGTGGAACGGATCGAGTCGAAGATGCGTTCGATCGTGGACCTGGCCGCGCTCCGCGGCTCCGACCTGGCCTGCCAAGCGCTCGAGGCCGCGGCCCTTTCGGGCCGGTTCGCCTGGGGTGATGCCGAGTCGATCGCCGAGTTCATTGCCGCCACCGGCACCCGGCACGATCCTCCGGTTCGTGCAGGCGAGGCAAGCTCGACCCAGCCCGGCACCGGCGGCTGGGCCGGGTTCACCACCACCCGGATCGAGGCTGGCCGATGATCACCGATACCACCCCACCGGCCCTGCCCGATGCCCTCGATGCGGCGCTGCGCCGGATGCGGTTGCCCTACCTACGCCAAGCAGCCCCCGACGTGCTGGCCACCGCCAGGGCGCAACGCTGGGACCCCGCCGAAGTCGTAAGGGTCCTGCTCGCCGAAGAGATCCGCGGCCGCGACCAGGCCACCCGCACCAGCCGACGCAAACAAGCCGGCCTGCCCGCCGGGAAAACCTTCCACACCTGGCGCGAGCCCGACTCCTCGATCCCGCCAGCCACTCAAACCGGGCTCGCGAGCCTGGAATGGATCGGCCGTCACGAGAACCTTGCCATCGCCGGGCCGTCGGGAACCGGCAAGACCCACTTCGTCGAAGCCCTGGCCCACAAGGCCATCGACAACGACCTGAAAGTCGCCTGGTTCACCCTGGAATCCCTCACCAACCAGGTCACCCGCGCCAACGCCGACGGCAGCATCGCCCGCACCGTCGCCCGGATCACCCGCGCCGATCTCGTCGTGATCGATGACATCGGCATGCTCCCTGCCGGGCAGGCTGCCGCCGAAGCGTTCTATCGCGTTGTTGAAGCCGCCTACGAACGACGATCCGTCGCGGTCACCAGCAACATCCACCCCTCCGGGTTCGACGCCATCATGCCCAAAACCCTGGCCACCGCCGCCGTCGACCGGCTCCTCCATCACGCCCACGTGATCATCACCGAAGGCAACTCGCTACGGCTGTCCGACGCCGTCGCCGGGAGAGGAGTAACGCCCCTGATCTAAACCAAACGGCAAGGAGATCAGCTGGCCACCAACAAGGACATCACGTGACCATACACAAGGACATCACGTGACCGCCCACAGGGAAGTCCCAATGGCCATTGACATCGTCCGATGCGAACGAATAGTCGGGGAGTCCAGCATCCCCACGACGGCGTGACAGAGTGCGCAGAAGCCTGCGCGAGTCGGCCGTGCTTAGGGTGCGGTTAGGATGCATGACGCCGAAAGCCGCTCTGACCGGGGATTGAATCCCTAGTCAAGGCGGCTCTCATGCCGTCGGGGTGACAGGATTTGAACCTGCGACCTCA
>DATMVU010000478.1:0-11329 GCA_035562875.1 Actinoplanes sp.
CCAGCTGCGGTACGGGATCCTCGATCTGGGCACCGGCCGGGTCCGGGTGCGCGGGACCGCCGACCGGATCGCCGGTGACTGCCGGTTCGAGTCCGGGGTGCTGATCTGCCGTCGCCTCGACTCGTCGGTGGGGGTGTGGCAGCTCTGACGTAGCCTGCAGCTACAGCGGTTCATGGAGGCAGCGGTGCGTGTGCTGGTGGTGGAGGACGAGCGGGACATGGCCGACGCGATCGTGCGTGGCCTGCGCCGCAAGGGTATGGCGGTGGATGTCGCCTACGACGGTCTGCAGGGCCACGAGATGGCCTACGTGACCCGGTACGACGTGGTCGTCCTGGACCGTGACCTGCCCGGCATGCACGGCGACGAGATCTGCGCGGCCCTGGTCGGATCGGGCGCCCTCACCCGGGTGCTGATGCTGACCGCCAGCGCCTCGGTGGACGACAAGGTCGAGGGCCTGGAGCTGGGCGCCGACGACTATCTGCCGAAACCGTTCGACTTCAAGGAGCTGGTCGCCCGGGTGCAGGCGCTGGGCCGGCGGGCCACCCCGGCCGCGCCGCCCGTGCTCACCGCCGGTGACCTTGCCCTGGACCAGTCCCGCCGGGTGGTGACCCGGGGCGGTGTCCCGCTGGAGCTGACCAACAAGGAGTTCGGCGTTCTGGAGGAGCTGCTCAAGGCCAGGGGCGGGGTGGTCTCCACCGAAGAGCTGCTGGACCGGGTGTGGGACGCGAACACCGACCCGTTCACCACCACCGTCCGCGTCACCATCAACACGCTGCGCAAGAAGCTGGGCGATCCACCGCTGATCGAGACCGTGGTGGGGGCCGGCTACCGGATTCCCGACCCGGTCGTGGCCTCGTGACCGTCTACCCGGGTGTCAAGCGGGGGATGCGGCCCACCCTGCGGCTGCGGCTCACCCTGCTCAACGGCATCCTGCTGATCGGTGCCGGCGTGGTGCTGGTGCTGCTGGCCTGGCTGCTGGTCAGCGAGTCGCTGCACCCGGTCGACGAGCTGCGTGCCGGATCCACCGTGACACTCGCCGACGGCGGCACCAAGGAGGCGCTCACCTGGCAGGCCGAGATGGTCGCCCAGGCCTCCCAGGAGCTGTTGATCAAAGGATTCAGCGCGCTGTTCGCGGTCGGGATCATCGGGATCGCGCTCGCCTACCTGATGGCCGGGCGGGCGCTGCGGCCGTTGCACTACGTCACCCAGACCGCGCAGCGGCTCGGTGAGGAGACCTTGGACCAGCGGATCCGCTATAGCGGCGGGGACGACGAGGTGGCCGAGCTGGCCCGCACCTTCGACGCCATGCTGGACCGGCTGACCGCGGCGTTCGAATCGCAGAAGCGGTTCGTTGCGAACGCGTCGCACGAGTTGCGCACCCCGCTCGCGGTGATGCGGACCGAGATCGACGTTACGCTCAGTGACGACGAGGCGGATGTTGCCGAGTACCGCCGGATGGCCAAGGTGGTCCGCAACGCCTCCGAACGGGCCAACGGGCTCGTCGACGCGCTGCTGGTGCTGGCCCGGTCGGAGGCGCAGTCCGGCCGCCGGCTGGTCCGCAAGGTGCCCGCCGACCTGTCGATGAGCGTGCACAACGCGCTGTCCGCGGTGAAGGCCGAGGCCGAGCGGCTGAAACTGGACGTCACCAAGGACCTGTCGCCGGCCCCGGTGGTCGGTGACCCCAGCCTGCTGGACCGGCTGGCCGGCAACCTGATCGAGAACGCGATCCGCTACAACCACCTGCTGGGCCGGCTGTGGTTGCGGACCGAGTCGGTGGACGGCCGGTCCCTGCTGATCGTCGGCAACACCGGCTACGAGGTGGAACCGGCCGACGTGCCGGGACTGTTCGAACCGTTCCAGCGCGGCGGCTGGGAACGGACCGGGTCCCGTGGATCGGGGCTGGGCCTGTCCATCGTGCGGGCGGTCTGCGACGCACACGGCGGCACCGTCTCGGCGGTTGCGATGGAGGGCGGCGGGCTGGAGGTCACGGTGTCCCTGCCGGCCGCCGACACCACTCCCGTGGTGACGGCCACCGCCAGCGTGTCCCGGGCCAGAACCTAGCTCTTCGACTCGATCTCGGCCCGCATGGCCGGGAACACGTCGAGGATCTCCTGATTGTTCTTGAAGAAGTACATGATCATGCCGACGCTGCCCTCGTCGGCCCAGCCGCAGACCGCCACGTCGATGCCGGAGAACGAGCTGTTGCCGCACTGGGCGACACCGCCGAGATCCCCGAGGGCGGCGCCGGTGCGCTCGGTCACCGGGGAACTCTGGCTGAACGTGGTGAACGAGGCGTCCAGTTCCTTCTGCGGATCGGCGATAGTCGCCTTGGTGGCCAGCGCGGCCACCATGTTCTTGTCCTCGGGCGACCCGTAGAAGGCGCCGAACGAACTCTCCGCACCCGGGTACTGGGACAGTTCCTTGCCCATGCTCTCGGTGATCGCGGAGAACTCGTCACTGTCCAGTTTCGCCAGGCCGCCGAGCGTGGCCGGCTCGGTGATGGTGACCCGGGCGGCGGTGTCCTCGGCGTTCTTGCCGATCAGGTAGAAGACCACTGTGCCGCCGACGCAGAGCACCAGACCGATCGCGATCGAGACCAGCACGATCGGCAGGGTCCGGGACTGTCGCGGCGCGATCGGGGGCGGCGGGTAGCCGGGCGGGCCGTACTGCGGCTGCGGCGCGCCGTACGGGGACTGCGGTGCCCCGAACTGCGGCGGCTGGGGCGCACCGTACGGCGGCTGGGGTGCGTTGTACGAGGGCTGGGGTGCGCTGTACGGGGACTGGGGCTGGCCGTACTGCGGCTGCGGCGGCCCGTACTGCTGCGGGGGTGGTGTCCCGAACGGCTGGGTCGGTGGCAGCTGGTTCGGATCACCGGGGTTCGGGTAACCGGGCGGGGGGTATGTCATCGACGGCTCCATGGGTCGTGGGTCTTATCGACGGCCGGAACGCCGACTGAATGCTGCGGACTGAATTCGTGCACGATAACGCCGAAGGCCCCCGCACCGGCAGTGCGGGGGCCTCGATCGGTCACCTGATCAGGCGCGCAGGTTCGCCACGCCGTCGGCGAGGAACCTCTTCCCGGTGACCCGCTCGGCGGTGCCGCTGCGGTCCAGGTAGGGCGTGATCCCACCGAGGTGGAACGGGTAGCCGGCGCCGAGGATCATGCACAGGTCGATGTCCTGGGCCTCGGCGACCACACCCTCGTCCAGCATCAGGCGGATCTCCTCGGCCAGGCCGTCGAGGGCCTTCTGCCGGACCTGGTCGGCGGTCAGCGGGGCGTCACCGACCTCCAGCAGCGCGATCACCTCGGGGTTGATCGTCTTGTCGACCATCACCGGGAGCTTCGAGTCGACGATCCGCTTGAGGTTCGGCGAGTCCACGTACCGGTCCGGGAAGGCGGTGTGCAGGGTCTCACCCACGTGGTACGCGACCGCCGGGCCGACCAGCTGCAACAGCGCGATCGGCCGCATCGGCAGGCCCAGCGGGTCCATCGCCACGTCCACCACGTCCAGCGGGGTGCCGGCGTCGATGGCCTGGAAGATCTCGCTGGTGACCCGGGTGAGCAGCCGGTTGACCACGAACGCCGGGGCGTCCTTGACCAGCACCGACGACTTGCGCAGGGTCTTGCCGACCTCGAACGCGGTGGCCAGCGTCGCGTCGTCGGTCCGCTCGCCGCGGATGATCTCCAGCAGCGGGAGGACGGCGACCGGGTTGAAGAAGTGGAAGCCGACCAGCCGCTCCGGGTGTTCCAGACCGGCAGCCATCTCGGTGATCGACAGCGAGCTGGTGTTCGTCGCCAGGATCGCCTCGGGCTTGACGATCTTCTCGAACTCGGCCCAGATCTGCTTCTTCAGCTCCAGGTTCTCGAAGACCGCCTCGATCACGAAGTCGGCGTCGGCGAACACCGACTTGTCGACCGAACCGCTGATCAGCAGTCGCAGCCGGGCCGCGGTGCCCTCGTCCAGGCGCTTCTTCGCGAGCAGCTTGTCGATCTCGGCGTGGACGTAGCCCACACCCTTGTCGACCCGCTCCTGGTCCAGGTCGGTGAGAACCACCGGCACCTGCAGGCGGCGCAGGAACAGCAGCGCCAGCTGGGACGCCATCAGACCGGCGCCGACGATGCCGACCTTGGTGACCTTGCGGGCCAGCGAACGGTCCGGGACCCCGACCGGGCGCTTGGCCCGGCGCTGGACCAGGTCGAACGAGTACAGGCTGGCCCGCGACTCGTCGCCCATGATCAGGTCGGCGAGGGCCTCGGTCTCGGCCGCGGTGCCCTCCTCGAAGGACGCGGTCTTGGCCAGGGCCAGCAGCTCCAGGGCCTTGTTCGCGGACGGGACGGCACCGTGCAGCTTCTCGTCCAGCACCGCCTTCGCGAACTCCAGGACGCCGTCCCAGTCCTTGCGCTCGATCTCCGGGCGCTCGACGGTGACCTCACCCTTGACCACACCGGCCGCCCAGGCCAGCGAGTCCTCCAGGAAGTCGGCCGCCTCGAACAGGGCGTCCGCGACACCCCACTCCTTGGCCTGCTTCGGGCGCAGCTGCTTCTGGGTCAGCGGGTTCTGCAGGATCACCGTGGCGGCGTTGATGATACCGATCAGGTTCGGCAGGATCTGCGAGCCGCCCCAGCCGGGGATCAGGCCGATCGCGACCTCGGGCAGCGCCAGCGCGGCAGCACCGGTGGAGACGGTCCGGTAGTGGCAGTGCAGCGCCACCTCCAGGCCGCCGCCCATCGCCGCGCCGTTGACGAACGCGAACGTCGGGATCGTGCTGTTCCGTAGCCGGGCGAAGACCCGGTGGCCCATCTCGCCCAGGGCGAGGGCCTGCTCGCGGGAGCTGATCAGCGGCATGCCGGTGATGTCGGCGCCGACACAGAAGATGTACGGCTTGCCGGTCAGCGCGATGAACGCCGGTTCCGCCGCGGTGGCCGCGGTGATCGCCTCGTCCAGCGAGGTCAGGCCACCCGGGCCGAAGCTGTTCGGCTTCTTGTGGTCGAAGCCGTTGTCCAGCGTGATCAGGGCGGCCGGCTTGTCCAGCCCCGGCACCCGCACCAGGCGCAGCAGAGCCTTGGTGACTACCTCGTTCGGGTTCTCGATCACTTGGCCGCGCCTTCCCAGTACGGGTTCTCCCAGATCACGGTGCCGCCCATGCCGATACCGATGCACATGGCGTTGACGCCGTAGCGGACGTCGGGGCGCTCGGCGAACTGCCGGGCGAGCTGGGTCATCAGGCGGATCGCCGAGGACGCCAGCGGGTGGCCGATGGCGATCGCGCCACCCCACGGGTTCACCCGCGGGTCGTCGTCGGCGATGCCGTAGTGGTCCAGGAAGGCCAGCACCTGCACGGCGAACGCCTCGTTCAGCTCGAACAGGCCGATGTCGTCGATGGTCAGGCCGGCCTTCTTCAGCGCCTTCTCGGTCGACGGGATCGGGCCGTAACCCATGATCTCCGGCTCGACACCGACGAAGGCGTAGGAGACCATCCGCATCGCGACGGGCAGGCCCAGCTCGCGGGCGGTCGCCTCGTCGGCCAGGATCGCCGCCGTCGCGCCGTCGTTGAGTCCCGCGGCGTTACCGGCGGTGACCCGGCCGTGCGGGCGGAACGGGGTCTTCAGCGTGGCCAGCTTCTCCAGCGACGTCTCGCGCGGCGCCTCGTCCACGGTGGCCAGGCCCCAGCCCAGCTCGGCGCTGCGGATCGCGACCGGCACCAGGTCCGGCTGGATCTTGCCGTTGGCATACGCCTTGGCGGTCTTGACCTGCGAGTTCAGGCCGTAGAGGTCGGCCCGCTCCTTGGTGATGTGCGGGAGGCGGTCGTGCAGGTTCTCCGCGGTCGAGCCCATCACCAGTGCGGACGGGTCGACCAGCTTCTCGGCCAGGATCCGCGGGTTCGGGTCCACGCCCTCGCCCATCGGGTGCCGGCCCATGTGCTCGACGCCACCGGCGATGGCGATGTCGTACGCGCCCATCGCGATGCCGCCGGCGACATTCGTCACCGCTGTCATGGCGCCCGCGCACATCCGGTCCACGGAATAGCCGGGAGTGGTCTTCGGCAGGCCGGAGAGCAGGGCCGCGGTCCGGCCGACGGTCAGGCCCTGATCGCCGATCTGGGTGGTGGCCGCGATCGCGACCTCCTCCACCTTCTCCGGCGGGAGGTCCGGGTTCCGCTTGAGCAGTTCACGGATGCAGCGGATCACCAGGTCGTCGGCGCGGGTCTCGGCATACATGCCGCCCGCCTTGCCGAACGGGGTGCGGACGCCGTCGACGAAGACGACCTCGCGTACTTCACGGGGCACAGCAAGCCTCCTTGCGGGCGTGAACCCAGAATGTGTCGGCAATGCTACTCGCCAGTAACTAGTAGCTGCCACACCCACCGGGAACAGTGTGGTGACTTGTGGCGCCCACCGCACCGAAACTCACCACGCGAGGCGCGGCGCGACCTGGTGAGGTGAGTCGTGGTGCGGTTTCGGACCGTGAAGACCGCGACCACCGCATTCGGCCCGGCGGTCGCGATGAGGCCCGGTGGGGCCGCATCGCTCGCGCGTAGCCACGGTCGGCGTTTCGGTGATCCGTACCGCGAAGGAGGTCTTCTACTCCGGGAGGACCTTGGCCAGATCGTCGGCCAGGAGGACCACCTGCCAGTTCCGGGCTCCGAAGCCGAGCAGGGTGTCGCCCACCGTGCGCGGCGTGATCTCGTTCGGCGGGGACCACGCCAGCCGGCGGATGAAGTCCGGGCTGATCAGGTTCTCCGGTGGCAGGTTGTGCTGCTCGGCGGTGCCCACCACGATCTGCCGGCAGCGGGACAGCCGGGCCGCCGCGACCGGATCGCGTTCCGCCCAGCGGTGCGGCGGCGGCGGGCCCTCGACCGGCTGGTTCACCGGCAGCGCGTCGTCCGGCAGGTCCCGGGCCTGCTCCAGGGCGTCCAGCCAGATCTTGGCGAGCCGGCGCACCGACCGGCCACCGAACCCGGGGATGCCCAGCAGGGTCCGCTCGTCCTTCGGATCGGCCTCGGCCGCTGCCACTATCGCCGAATCCGGCAGCACCCGGCCGGGCGCCGAGTCCCGGCGGGCGGCGACACCGTCGCGGGCATACCAGAGCGCACGCACCCGGGACTGTGCCCGTGCGCCCCGCACCCGGTGGATGCCGGACGTGCGGCGCCACGGGTCGGGACGCACCCGGGGTGGTCGGTCGGCGCCGGCGACCAGGGCGGCGAACTCCTCGGCCGCCCACGCGGTCTTGCCCTGCCGGTCCAGTTCGTCGGCGAGCAGGTCACGCAGGTCGGTGAGCAGTTCCACGTCGAGTGCGGCATAGGTCAGCCAGGACTCCGGCAGCGGGCGGGTCGACCAGTCCGCTGCCGAGTGGTGTTTCTCCAGCGAGTAGCCGAGCAGATGCTCGGTCAGCGCGGCCAGGCCGACCCGTTCGAAACCGGCCAGCCGGGCGGCCAGTTCGGTGTCGAACAGACGGCGCGGTCGCATCCCGATCTCGGCCAGGCACGGCAGGTCCTGGCTGGCGGCGTGCAGCACCCACTCGGTGTCGGCGAGGGCGGCGTCCAGGGTGCGCAGGTCGTCGAGTGGCATCGGGTCGAGCAGTACCGTCCCGGCGCCGGCCCGGCGCAGCTGCACCAGGTAGGCGCGCTGGGTGTAGCGGTAGCCGGAGGCGCGCTCGGCATCCACCGCTACCGGGCCGGTGCCGGCGGCCATCCGGGCGACGACTTCGGCCAGTTCAGCCGACGTCTCCACCGGGCGTGGCGTGCCGTCCCGGGGTGCGGTGAGGGGTGTCGCGGGGCGGGGTTCTTCCTCGGGACCGCCAGATGTCGGGTCGGGCGGCACGACGTGCGGTCCGTCCCCTGCCGTGTCCGGCGAGTCCCGACGGCGCAGGGGTGCTTCGTCGGTCACACCGTAACCGTACGGGGGTGGCACCCTTGCCGTGCGCAGCCGGGGTCCCGGCGCGGCGATTCTCGATCTTTCGGGGAGTTCATCCGTTCTGCCGTTTCATCCGTACCCATACCCGCAGCGCCGAGACCGACCGGGAGGCCGCGCCGGATGAGCAACTCGTTCGAACCCTTCACACCCGCCAACTCAGCGGGTGGAGGACCGCGTTCCCAGGACTGGTCCTGGCGGGAGTCAGACCGTTCCTGGAGCGACACCCAGGCGCAGGACCCGTGGGCTCAGCAGCAACCGCAGCAGCCCGCCTACCAGGAGCCGGTCTACCAGCAGCCGGCCTACGAACAGCCTGTCTACGAGCAGCCGCAGGCCTGGTCGACCGGATATCAGCAGCAGTACCAGCAGCCCTACCAGCAGCAGGCCTACATGCCGCCGCCGGTGCAGGACGTTCCGCGGGCCGAGGGCCGGTCCAAGGGCGGAAGGTTCAAGGTGATCGGCATCGGCCTGGTGGCGGCGCTGGTGGCGGTCTCCGGCTGGCAGATCCTGCGGATGGAGACGGTGATCAAGAGCAGCGAGGACCTGGCTGCGGCGGTCGGTGCCTCGCAGGGCCGCTCCGAGGAGCTGGAGAAGAAGCTCACCTCGGTCTTCGACTCGGAGAGTGTCGCCGAGGGGGTGCTGCCCAGCGTCTTCCGGGTGCGGGCCGGCGAGTTCACCGGCACTGCGTTCTCGGTCGGTCAGGCCGACGGCCGGACCAGTCTCTTCACCAACTACCACGTGGTGCAGGAGACCTTCGAGGGTGGCGAGCGGCAGGTCGCGCTGGAGCGGGGCAACACCCGGATCAACGCGACGATCGTCAAGGTGGACCCGGAGAAGGACCTGGCGCTGCTGCGTGCCAACCGGGAGATCACCCCGCTGGCGGTGGCGTCCGGTGAGGTGAAGCCGGGCCAGCAGGTGATGGCCGTCGGCGCGCCGCTGGGCCTGGAGGACTCGGTCAGCACCGGCGTGATCAGCGCCTTCCGGAACACCGAGGACGGCCCGACGATCCAGTTCGACGCGCCGATCAACCCGGGCAACTCCGGTGGCCCGGTGGTGAACGCGGAGAAGGAGGTCGTCGGCATCGCCACGGCCAAGGCCCGGGACGCCGAGGGCATCGGCCTGGCGATCCCGATCGAGGTCGCCTGCGAGACCCTCGGGGCCTGCGGAAACGGTTAGAACTACGCCACTTACGCCCGGGCGTGGCGGTCGGTGATCGACGCCACGCCGGGCGGCGGCAGTCCCGCCGTCGACGACAGCATCACGCACCAGCCGCGCAGATGCGCGCCGAAGTCACCGGAGGTCGGCGTCCAGGACGCGCGCACCTCCAGATCGGCAGTCGGTGCCGGCCCGGCCAGCTCCCCGAATCGGGTCGAAGCGGTCTGGGTGATGGTGCCACCGATGGCCGTGTAGGCCGCCTCATGCTGGTCCAGCCCGTCGGTCAGCCAGGTCCAGGCCACCTCCGGCAGCAGCGGGTCGGAGGCCAGATCCTCCTCCAGCTCCGCCGTGACCAGGGTGACCAGCCGCAGGTCACCACGCCAGGCGTCGTGCCCGGCCGGATCGTGCAACAGGATGAGCCGGCCGCTCGCCACCTCGTCACCGGCGCGGAGCACGGTGGCGCTGAGAGCGAACGCGAAGGGCGCGAGCCGCTGAGGCGCGGCGATCTCCTCGAGAAGGATCTCCGGCCGTGGCGACTCCGCGCGCAACCCGGCAACGGCGCGGGTGAACGCCTCGGGGGCAGCGGAGGGGGACGCCATGGGGGCAGCCTATGCCGATCAAGCGTTACACCGGTGCTCGCCGCGCCGCCGGGACGGTTCTCCTCGCGTGACAGGATGGCCGGGTGACGGTTCTTGCTGACTCCCCCTTCGTCCGGGCCTGTCGTGGACTGCCCGTCCCGCACACCCCGGTCTGGTTCATGCGGCAGGCCGGGCGGTCGCTGCCCGAGTACCGCAAGATCCGCGAGGGGGTCGGCATGCTCGAGTCGTGCCGCCGGCCGGACCTGGTCACCGAGATCACCCTGCAGCCGGTGCGCCGCCACAACGTGGACGCCGCCATCCTCTTCAGCGACATCGTGGTGCCGATCGCGGCGGCCGGTGTCGATCTGGACATCGTGGCCGGCACCGGCCCGGTGGTGGGCGAGCCGATCCGCACCGCTGCCGATCTCCAGCGGTTGCGCCCGCTGGCCGCCGGTGACGTCGACTTCGTCAGCGAGGCGGTGCGGCTACTGGTCGCCGAGCTGGGCACGACACCGCTGATCGGTTTCGCCGGTGCGCCCTTCACGCTCGCCAGCTATCTGATCGAGGGCGGTCCGTCACGGACCTACCTGAAGACCAAGGCGATGATGTACGGCGATCCCGAGCTGTGGAACGCGCTGCTCAGCCGGCTCGCCCAGATCACCTCGGCCTTCCTGCGGGTGCAGATCGACGCCGGGGTGAGCGCCGTGCAGCTCTTCGACTCGTGGGCCGGTGCGCTGTCCGAGGCCGACTACCGGCGTTACGTGATGCCGCACTCGGCGACCGTGCTGCGTGGTCTGGTCGACGCCGGCGTGCCCCGGATCCACTTCGGGGTCGGCACCGGGGTGCTGCTGGAGGCCATGGGTGAGGCCGGGGCGGACGTGGTCGGTGTCGACTGGCGGACCCCGCTGGACGAGGCGACCCGCCGGATCGGCCCGGACCGTTCGGTGCAGGGCAACCTGGACCCGGCGATGCTCTTCGCCGGCTGGGAGACAGTGGAGCGGGAGACCCGCCGGGTGCTGAAGCAGGGCGAGTCCGCCCCCGGGCACGTCTTCAACCTGGGCCACGGAGTGATGCCGGACACCGATCCGGAGGTTCTGACCCGGCTGGTGGCCCTGGTGCACGAGGTTTCCGGGACCTAAGACCCTGGGGTTCGGGTGGTGACGAGGGGAAGGGTGACAGGCGTGCGGAAACGGATCGCGATCATCGGCGGCGGTATCGCCGGACTCGCGGCGGCGGTGCGCCTGCGAGACATCACCCCACGATCCGAGATCATCGTCTACGAGCGGAGCAGTGCCCTGGGAGGCAAGCTCCGCACCGGTGACCTGGGTGGACTCACGGTGGAGCGGGGCGCCGAGTCGTTCCTGAACAGTGCCGCCGACGGTGGTGAGTCGGCAGCCGTCGCCCTGGCCCGCCGGCTCGGCCTCGACCTGGTGCACCCGGCCGCCCGGCCCGCTGCCCTGGCCATCGAGGGCCGGCTCGCCCCGATCCCGGGCGGCACCCTGGTCGGTGTGCCCGGTGACCTCTCCACCCTCGACGGTGTGGCCCTGCCGATGGCGCACGCCGACCGGGACACCGGCCGTCCGCTGCTGGCGCCCGGTCAGGACGTGGCGGTCGGCGCGCTGGTCCGGGACCGGTACGGCGACGAGGTGGTGGACCGGCTGGTCGACCCGATGCTCGGCGGGGT
>DATMVU010000479.1:0-10702 GCA_035562875.1 Actinoplanes sp.
GGGCTGGCCGGCCGCGGGCGGGGGAACGGGGGACGGCGGGACGGAGGGTGGGGTGGGGCGCAGGACCGGGGCGGGGGTGCGGGTGTTCGGGGCGGCGAAGGTGGGCTCGGTGAAGGCCGGCACGTCGGCCGGTGGTGCCGAACCCGGGCTGGTGGCGGCCAGCAGCAGGCGCTGGGCGACCTCGGCATCGGCGCGGCGGGCCGGGTCGCGCTGGAGCAGGGCGGTGAGGGCGTGCCGCAGGATGCCGGCGCGTTCCGGCGGGTCGGGGAGTTCGGTGGCCAGGGCGGCCAGGGTGGTCATCGGGGACGACCGGACGTACGGCGGCCGGCCCTCGACGGCGGCGTACAGGGTGGCGCCCAGCGACCACAGGTCGGCCGGCGGGCCGACCTCCCCGTCCAGGGCGCGTTCCGGGGCGAGGTATTGCGGGGAGCCGAGGACCACGCCGGTGCTGGTCATCGCGGAGTCGCCGGCGGCGGTGGCCAGGCCGAAGTCGGTCAGCACCACCCGGCCGTCGTGGGCGATCAGCACGTTGCCGGGTTTCACGTCCCGGTGCAGCAGTCCGGCCCGGTGTGCGGCCCGCAGGGCGGCGAGGACGCCGAGGCCGACGCGGGCGACCCGTTCCGGGGCCATCGGGCCGTCGTCACGGACAGTGTCGAAGAGGGAGCGGGACGGCACCAGCTCCATGACGATCCACGGGTCGCCGTCGCGGAACACCACGTCGAAGACGCGGACGACGTTGGGATGGTCGAGCGCGGCGATCGCGCGGGCCTCGCGGATGGCGCGTTCCCGCAGCGCAGCGATTTCGGCGGTGGAGAGGCCGGGTGGGGGCACCAGTTCTTTGACCGCGACGTCGCGGGCGAGCAACTCGTCACGGGCCGCCCAGACACGGCCCATGCCGCCCTGGCCGAGCTGGCCTACCAGGCGGTAACGTTCTGCGATCACATTCGGCACTGCGGCACGGTAAAGCATCGACGGGCCGCGTGCGTCCCCTTGCGAGGGTCGTCGATCAGTCGTCAATCGGACGCATCACGCGTCAAGATCGCTGTTCGCGGTGGCTGACGGCCCGCCGGGGCCACTGACCCCGGCGGGCCAGTGGTCCACATGTTGGGACACGTGACATGCGGCACAGTGGTCACCACGAGGTGATCGAGGGCTGAACCGCGACCAGTCTGGTCTGCGGGCCGACGATCACGGCACCGGCCGCGGCCTGTGTGGTCATCACCCCGCGATCGGTGAAACGGCTCGGGGACGGGGCCGCGGCCGGGCCGATGGTGACGACGACCGCGGTGGTGACCTCGGCGCCGAACAGGCGCCACCGGGCCGGGATGGTGTCGGCCGGCACTGCACGACGGGTGGACGGGTACGCGTACGGGAGAGCCATCTGTGTCATGCCCCCAGCGTGACTCCGCAAGGTCTGCCCACCCCATGAGCCTGCTGTGGAGTTTCTGAAGGCCATGGCAGGGTTGGAGGCATGACGTTCCTGACCACTGCCGTGCTGGCGGTGTCCCTGACAGCCGTCCCGATGCCGGTGGCCGCCGCCCCCGAGACCGCGTGCACGGTCAAGAACGATCTGCTCGCCGAGATCTCCGGCCTGCTCGCCGACGGCGGCGGCTACGTGGTGGTGAACGACGGCGCCGACGACCCGGACGGCCGCAAGATCTTCTTCCTGAACAAGAAGTGCAAGGTCACCGACAGGATCTCCTACCCGTCCCGGCCGCGCGACACCGAGGACCTGGGCCGGAGCCCGGACGGCACGATCTGGGTCGGCGACATCGGCGACAACAACCGGGATCGGGAGACCGTCGGGCTGTGGCGGCTGAAGCCGGGCGAGAAGGAGCCGGCCCTGTTCCGGCTGTCCTACCCGGACGGCGCCCACGACGCGGAGGCCCTGCTCGTCGGCTCGGACGGGGTGCCGGTCATCGTCACGAAGGACCCGCTGACCGCCGGCGTCTATCTCCCCACCGGGCCGCTGGACGCGGACACGCCGACACCGCTGCGGCGGGCCGGGGACTTCTCGATCCCGATCACCACGACCGGTAACCCCTACGGTTTCAAGGGCCGCCTGGTGGTGACCGGCGGCGCGGTGAGCGCGGACGGCCGCCGGATCGCGCTGCGGACCTACGCCGACGCGTTCGAGTTCGACGTTCCCGAGGGCCAGACCGATGCGGAGGGCCTGGTCAAGACCATCAGCGGCGGTACGGCACGGACGGTCGCGCTGCCGGACGAACCGCAGGGCGAGTCGATCGCGTACTCGGCCGACGGCACCGCCCTGCTGACGATCTCCGAGATGGCCGACGGCCTGACGAAGGTCGACCTGCTGACCCATCCCCTGCAGGACACGCCCGCCGAGGTGAAGGGCACCACCACCGCGCCGGAGAAGTCCACGGATCCACCGGCCGAGGCCGCATCGAAGCCGGCCTCGAACGAGCGGGAACTGCCCACCGGGGCACTGCTCGCCGGTGGAGCCCTCGCGGTGGCCGCCGGGCTGATCGTGCTGGTGAGCGCCCGAATGCGGCGCCGCAGGTAGAAGGACCGTCAGTCGATCATCGACGGGTGGTCGGCCAGGTAGCGGGCCACCCGGTCCCCGGTGACCGCGGTGAAGAAGTCGCGGGCCGCCGGTTCCAGCCGTTCGCCCAGGTAGCGGCCGTCCTCGAAGTACGCCTGTCCCGGCAGGGTGACCGACACCGGGGTGCCCAGCCGCAGGTTGTTCACCGCTGTCGTCCAGGCGACGACGCTGTGCGCGCCACCGGCGAAGGTGAGCGAGTCGCCGAGGGCGGCGATCACCCGGGGCAGCCGGGCCGGATCGGCGGCGACGGCCCGGGTGGCCTGCCCGGCCAGGGCACGGACCAGCTGGCGCTGGTGACGCTGGCGGTCGTAGTCGACACGGGGCAGGCCGTAACGCTGGCGTGCGTAGTCGAGGGCCTCCCAGCCCTGTAGGCGTACCGGAACCGGGCTCTTGTGGTAGGTCTTCTGCACCCCGGTGTAGGGCCGCGGGCACTCGTGATGGCCCCGGCACTCGGGTCTGCGGTCGCGCGGCGTCCCGTCCGGCTTGCGGTGTTCGGAGACCACGTCCTGGTCGATGACGACGGCGACACCACCCATCGCGGTGACCAGTTTCTGGAAGCCGCCGAAGTTGAGGATCGCCCCGGCGTGGAAACTCGGGATGCCGGTGACCTTGCGGACGGTGCGGGCGAGCAGCCGGTAGCCCTGGGCCGCGTCGTACCGGTTCGGGCCGATCCGGCTGCCCAGTGCCATCGCCGCGTTGATCTTCGCGCGCTGGGCGGGGCTGCCGTTGCGGGGAAAGGCGGGGATCCCGACCACCAGGTCGCGGGGCAGCGAGAAGAGGTAGACACCCTGCCGGTTCCCCGGGATGTGCGCGATCATGATGGTGTCGGCGAGGGGCCTGGTGTGTTCGCCGCGCGGGTCGATGCCGACGAGCAGCAGGTTGACCGGGCCGCTCAGGGTGAGGGCCGCGCCGGTGACGGCGAGCGCGCCCGCCGCCGGTAGCAGCAGAAGGGTGACGGCGGCGACGGCCAGTCGCGCCCACCATGATGCTCGACGCTGCATCGTCTCGCCCACCGGACCTCCTCGAACCGACTCGACGAGCGATGTTCGCAGTCTTTCGGTGAGCCCGGTGCCACTACCGGATCCTGTCACCCGTCCGGGAGTGATATTCCGGCAACCCGTCCGGATGAAATCTTCCGCGGGATTGAACCGACCATCCCCGGAAACCGTATCCCCGACGGCCAGCTCCATTCTTCGAGGACGGAGAATAGCCATTCCCACCGCTCGGCGAGTCATAACACCGGAGGTTCTGCTGCATGGTGCGGCGATCCATTTCGGAAAGAATTCGACGATAGACATGAATGTGCTCGCCGGGGAACTCGCGATCAGCCGGGCCACCCTCTACCGGGCGGTCGGTAGCCGGGACGCCCTGCTCGGGGAGGTGTTCTGGACGATCGCGCAGTTCCTGATCACCGAGGCCGCCGGGCGGACCACCGGCACCGGGCCGGACCGGGTGATCGACATCTCGCGGGCGTTCGCGCAGACACTGGAGCGGGCCGATCAGATGCGGCGGTTCATGGCCGCCGAGCCGGAGGCGGCGGCCCGGGTCCTGTTCACCGCGGCCGCCGAGGTCAAACAGCGGTCGATCGAGGCCCAGGCCCGGATCTTCCGGGACGCAGGGATCGAGGGCGACCCGGACGACCTGCGCCGCCGTGCCGCCCTCTACGTGCGCACCCTGGAGGGGGTGCTGTACGGCCCGCTGCTGGGCAGCGGGCCGATAGCGTTCGCGGCGGCCGAGCCGGCGCTGCGGGCGCTGCTGACCGGCTAGCAGGCGGTGGCGGTGTACTGCTCGACCGCCGACCCACGGCTCGGGCCCGGGCAGATGAACTGCTGGTAGCGGGTGTCACCGTCGACGAACACCTTCAGCCAGGAGACGCTCATCGACGAGATGGTGGCGTTCGGCGTGTTCGGCGCGAAGTGGCTGGCGTTGTTGAGCTCCAGGAACGCCTTGCCGGGTGCTGCGGGCAGGCTCTGGAAGAACGGCGTGGAGAAGCTGCGCACCGGTGCGATGGTGTCCGCCTCCGCGCCGACGATCATCGTCGGGACCTGCACCTGCCGGAAGTTCTTGGTCAGGTTCCACGGGGTCAGCGGGATCGCGGCCTTCAGCGAGGACCGGCTGGCCGCCGCCTCCAGGGCGCCGCCGCCACCCATCGAGTGCCCGACGACTGCCACCCGGTTCGGGTCGATCTTCGCCTTGGCGCTGCTGCTCCCGGTCAGGAAGTCGGCGGCGGCCAGGAGCTGGCGGCCCCGGCTGGCCGGCTGGTCCGAGGTGGTCAGGGTGTCGATGTTGAACACCACGAAACCCTGTGAGGCCAGGCGCGGTGCCAGCCACGCCATGCTGGACTTGCGGGCGGTGAACCCGGGCGCGATCACCACCGCGCCGAAGGTGCCGGCGCCGGTGTCGGTGGGCGCGTAGATGTCGCCGCCACCGAAGCCGGAGACCGAGGCGCGGGAGACGCCGGTCTCGGTGATCGCGAACGGCCCGCGGGCCGCCTGAATGCTCGCGTTACTCGGTGCCGGGCCCTTCGCGAAGGACCCCTCGGCCGCGTTCGCCTGCGGGATCAGCGTGATTCCAGCGGCACCGAGAGCGACTGCGGCAGCGATTCCGAATACTTTCGGGACTGTCTTGCCCATTCTCTTTCTCCCCACTGATAAAACGTCCTGTGCGATCGAGTGTTTATTCACCGGACGCCGATCGACAACATTTCCGGAACAACTGAGACGGAGGTCCGGGCAAAGACCTCGAATCGGGCGAACCTGGTGTCATATTGAAGTTCAACGATAAGATTCCCGATGTTGCACAACCGTCTTCAAAGGACGCCCACCATCGGTTCCATGAATCGGCGAGAACTGTTGCGCAGCACCCTGGCCGGTGCCGGTGGCCTGGCCCTCCCCTTCACCACCTGGTCGGCCGCGTACGCCGCGCCGGCCCAGAACGCGACCGGCCCGTACGGCGCCCTGCAGGCCGCCGACGACAACGGCATCCAACTCCCGGCCGGGTTCACCAGCACGGTGATCGCCCGGTCCCGGCAGGCCGTACCCGGCACCTCCTACGTGTGGCACGATGCCCCCGACGGCGGTGCGGTCATCCCGAACGGCACCGGCTGGATCTACGTGTCGAACGCCGAGGTCAGCTCGTCGGCGGGCGGCGGCGCGTCCCGCATCCTGTTCGACTGGACCGGGGCGGTCACCGGCGCGTCCCGGATCCTCGCCGGCACCAGCCAGAACTGCGCCGGCGGCAAGACCCCGTGGAACACCTGGCTGAGCTGCGAGGAGATCACCCTCGGGCGGGTCTGGGAGACGTACCCGCTGGGTGGCACCGCTGTCGTCCGGCCGGCGATGGGCCGGTTCAAACACGAGGCGGCCGCCGCCGACCCGGTCCGGCAGGTGATCTACCTGACCGAGGACGAGACCGACGGGCGGTTCTACCGGTTCACGCCCACCACCTGGGGCAACCTCTCCGCGGGCACGCTACAGGTACTCGTCGCGGGCACCGGCACCAGCGGCTCGTTCACCTGGCAGAACGTGCCCGACCCGGACGGCTCGCCGACCCGGACCCGCTACCAGGTCAGCGGCGCGAAATCCTTCAACGGCGGCGAAGGCTGCCACTACGCGAGCGACACCGTCTGGTTCACCACCAAGGGCGACAACCGGGTCTGGCAGGTCGACCTCACGAGCAACACCTTCGAGCTTGCGTACGATGACAGCCTGGTCACGCCCGGATCGGCTCCCCTGACGGGGGTCGACAACGTGACCGGCTCCTCGTACGGCGATCTGTATGTGGCCGAGGACGGCGGCAACATGGAGATCTGCCTGATCACGCCGGACGACAAGATCTCGGTGTTCCTGCGGGTGACCGGCCAGTCGTCGTCCGAGTTGACCGGGCCGGCGTTCACCCCGGCCGGGAACCGGCTCTACTTCTCGTCGCAGCGGGGCACCAGCGGCTCGTCGTCCGGAGGCATCACCTACTGCGTCACCGGCCCGTTCCGGACCTGATGCTTCTCAACGGATCCGCTCGGCGATCGCTACGATGGTCGACAGCACCAGGTCTCGGTCCAGGGGTTCGCGCTCCCAGGCCTGGTGCATCGGCCAGCCCTCGACAAGCGCGTCGATGGCCCGGCAGGCGCGCGGCGGGAAGTGCACGGCCAGGCTCTCCCGGCTGCGCAGAAGCCAGCTCCGGCAGGCTTCGGCCACCACCGGATTGTGGTTGGCGTACCCGTACATCTCCAGCAGGATCCTCATCTCCCGGGACGGGAGGTAGTCGCCGGCACAGATCAGGTCGGTGACCGCTTCGCAGGCGGCGAGCTGGTCCGGCGCCTCGGTCAGGGCGGTGCTGTAACGCTCGGACATCGCGTCGGAGAGCGTCTGGAACGCCTGCTCCAGGATCACGTCGAGGCTCTCGAAGTGGTAGGTCAGCGATCCGAGCGGCACACCCGCCGCGTCGGCGATCCGGCGGTGGGTGGTGCGGTGCACGCCGTGCTCGGCGATGACGGCCAGGGTGGCGTCGAGAATGCGTTGTTTGCGCAGTGGGTCGTTGGCCACCCGCCTGGGCCCACCCATGTGTGATCCCCCTCGCCCCGGTCAACCCATTGTAGGACGCCCCCGAAAGTGCGTACGTTTGTACGCACTTAGAAAGGGACCCCCTGATGGACCACGCCACCGCTCGTCGGCGCCTCGCCCTGTTCGCCCTCTTCTTCCTTCCCGGCCTCGGCCTCTCCTCGTGGGTGACCCGCACCCCCGACGTCCGCGACCTGCTCGGCGCGTCCACCGCCGAGATGGGCCTGGTCCTGTTCGGGCTCTCGGCCGGCTCGATGATCGGCATCCTCGGCTCCGGGATGCTGGTCAGCCGCTTCGGCACCCGCCCGGTGGTGACCGCGGGCATCCTGGCCACCGCGATCAGCACCCCGGTCATCGGCGCCGGAGCCGGACTGTCCAGCAGCGCGCTCGTCGCGGCCGGCCTGTTCCTGTTCGGGTTCGGTGTCGGCGGCGGCGAAGTCGCCATGAACGTCGAAGGCGCCGACGTGGAACGGGTCATCGGCCGGGCGGTCCTGCCACTGATGCACGGCTTCTTCAGCTTCGGCACCGTCGTCGGCGCCATCGCCGGCATGCTGCTCACCGCCGCGTCGTTCCCGGTCGCCGGGCACCTGGCCGTCATCGGCCTGATCACCGCGCCAGTGGCGATCGTCGCCGTCCGGCAACTACCCACCGGAGTAGGGATCAACCCGCCGGTGGTCACCGGCGAAACCACCGGCCGCCCGGTCTGGCGCGACTCGGTCCTGCTGCTCATCGGTGTGGTGGTGCTCGCGATGGCCCTCGCCGAAGGCGCCGCCAACGACTGGCTGCCACTGCTCATGGTCGACGGCCACGGCTTCGACGCGGCCCTCGGCTCGGCGGTCTACGTGGTGTTCGCCGCCGCGATGACGATCGGCCGGTTCGGCGGCGGATGGTTCCTCGACCGGTTCAGCCGGGCCGCGGTCCTCGGCGCCTCCGCCGTCATCGGCGGCATCGGTGTGGCCCTCGTCGTCTTCGTCGACAACCAGATCGTGGCCGCCGCCGCGGTGCTGCTGTGGGGTGTCGGCGCGTCCCTCGGTTTCCCGGTGGCGCTGTCCGCGGCCGGCGACTCCGGGGACAACCCGACCGCCCGGGTGTCGCTGGTCGCGACGGTCGGCTACGTCGCCTTCCTGGTCGGCCCACCGGCCCTCGGTTTCCTCGGCGAACACTACGGCCTGCGGTACGCGATGATCACCGTCCTGGCCCTGCTCGTGGTGGCCGCAGCCCTGGCCCCAGCCCTGAACCGCGCCCACGCGTCCACAGCGGCCGCCTCCCCCGCCGACGTCCCCGGCTGAACCTCAGGTGATCGTCCAGGCGGCGCCTGAGGTGATCGTCCAGACGGCACCTCAGGTGATCGTCCAGACGGCACCTCGATGGTCGGCGGGAAGGGCCTCCAGTCGTCAATGTTGACGTCCGGCAGGCGATCCCGGCCGGTGACGCCTGCATTGTTGACGACTGCATCAACACGTCCATATGTATCGCGGAGTTCACTGCAAGGTCACTCCACTGTTGATGGGAACGGAAGTCGAGCGGGCGCTCTCCCTCGCCGGGCAGCACGTCGGCGGCGATCACCGTGGCGCCCTCGGATCGGTGGGGATTCTCGGCCGGGACCGAGAGCTCACGACCAGCGGGCGTTTTCGGTCGGATGGCACGCTCGCGCCCGGCAGGCACTCTTGACCAGGGCGGAGCGCACACGGTAGGCGGGCGCACTTGACCAGCGCGCAGCGCCCACGGTAGGCGGGAGCACTTGACCAGCGCGCAGCGCCCACGGTCGGCGGCACTCTTGGCCGGGACGGACCGCTCACGCCCGGCAGGCGCGGGACGGTCCGGGCGGGCCGCCCGGCTTGCGGGGTAGGCACGGGACTGGGGATAGGCGTACAAAAAGGTGGATCTTTTGGACCTTGGTGTTAGAGGGTCGAGGGTGTGACTCGATGGCTTCCGGTTGCTGGGATCTTTCTGGTGGCGCTGTGTCTGCGTCCGGCGCTTACGTCGGTCGGTCCGGTTCTTCCGCAAGTCGGTACGGATCTGCGGCTCGGGGAGAGTGCTCTCGGAGTGTTGGGGGCTCTGCCGTTGCTGGCGTTCGCGGTGGTGTCCCCGCAGGTGCACCGGGTTTCCGGACGGTTCGGGATGGAACGGGCGGTGCTGGCGGCGCTGCTGGTGCTGGCGGCGGGTACCGCGGTCCGGTCGTGGACCGGGCAGACCGGGCTCTGGGTGGGGACCGTTGTCATCGGGTGCGCGATCGCGGTCGGGAACGTGGTGGTTCCGGCAATCGTCAAGCGGGATTTTGCATCTGATGTGTCGCGGGCTACCGGTTTCTACACCGCGTTCATGACCTCTGCGGCGGCGCTTGCCTCAGCTGTCGCAGTCCCGATCTCCGACGCCGTCGACTGGCGGCTGTCACTGGGAATCTGGGGTGTACTGGCGCTCGTCGTCGCCGCAACCTGGGCACCACGGGCCCGGCACGCGCCCCCGCCTGATCCGAAACGGACAAGCACCGAGGTCGCGGTGTGGCGGCAGCCGCGGGCCTGGCTGATCACCGCATTCATGGGCCTGCAATCGACCTGCTTCTACGTGCTGATCACCTGGCTGCCCACGATCGAGATCGCGAACGGGGTACCGGAACGAACAGCGGGCCTGCACCTGTTCCTCTATCAGGGGCTGGGCATCCTGGGCGGGCTGGCGATTCCACTGCTGCTCACGTCCCGCCCCCGGTTCGGCGCGGTGACCTCGAGCCTGCCGGTGATCATCGCGGTGACGGGACTACTGGTAGCCCCGGACGCCGCGATACTGTGGGCAGCCATCGGCGGACTCGGGCAGGGCGCCGGACTGGTGACCGCCCTGACGCTGATCAGCCTCAGCGGAACCACCCCATCGGAAACCACCCGGCTGTCCGGAATGGCCCAGTCACTCGGCTACCTGCTAGCCACAGCGGGCCCGATCGCAGCCGGCGTCCTGGCCGAACATTCCGGCACGTGGACACCAACCCTGTTCCTACTGCTGGTCCTAGGAATCCTCCAGGCCCTCGCCGGCGCAGCCGCCAGCCACCCCCGGCCCCCAATGCCAGCCAACCCATAACGCAACAGCCCGGCCCGGACTGGCCCGGCCCGGACTGGCCCGGCCCGGACTGGCCCGGACTGCACTGCACTGGACTGGCCCGGACTGCACTGGACTGCACTGGACTCGTCCAGGATCAATCCCGTCCAAGACCACACCCGGTCAGTCCCGATCAGTCCCGTCCCCACGGTGCGGCGCATCTCGACCAACTCCTCGCGGCCAAATGTCTCGATGACTTGACTCGCGCCCGGTCAGGCCACCCCCCGATCAGCGCGCATATCACGGATCGTGTGCGCTGGTCGGGCGAGGAGAAACTTTTGCTTGATTACTGCGGGTGCATGTCAAGCCGTTGGTCCGATGCCCTGCCAACCTCGCTCTCGTGCCCACTGAGCAAGCTTCTGTACCCACTGCGCTCGCCCTCATGCCCACTGAGCTCGGATCTTGGTGGATTGGCCACCGATATCGGTGGCCAATCCACCAAGATCCGAGCTCAGTGGGCATGAGGGCGAGCGCAGTGGGTACAGAAGCTTGC
>DATMVU010000480.1:0-4284 GCA_035562875.1 Actinoplanes sp.
CATTGACCAGGGTGATCGGCGCCGAACGGATGCTGGTGCTGCCGCATCCGTCGTCGGTGTCGCTGGCGGCGGCCCGGCTGGGCTGGGATCTCGCCGCCGTCGACGTGGTGACCTTGGTCACCGCGCCGGTCGAGAGCCTGAACCGGGTGATCAATCCCGGCCGCCGGATCCTGGTCCTGTCGGCCGGTGCCCAGACCCCGGCGGCTGTCGCCGCACTTCTCTCCCAGCGTGGGTACGGGGACAGCGGGCTCACCGTCCTGGAACAGCTCGGTGGCAGCGGCGAACGTGTCGTCACCGGAACCGCCGGCGGTTGGGTGCTGCCGCCCGGCGATCCGCTCAACGTCGTGGCGATCGACTGTTCCGACGGCCCGGAGCTACCTGTGGTCCCCGGTCTGGCGGACGCCGGCTACGACGGTGACGGCCAGCTCACCAAACGGGAGGTGCGGGCGGTGACGCTGGCCGCGCTCGCCCCGGTCCCCGGCCGGCTGCTGTGGGACGTCGGCGCCGGTTCCGGCAGTATCGGCATCGAGTGGATGCGCGCCCACCCGTCGTGCCGGGCGATCGCGATCGAGTCGTCGGCCGACCGGATCGCCACGATCACCGCGAACGCTGCCGCGCTCGGCACCCCCGGCCTGCGGATCGTGCACGGCCGGGCCCCGGAGGCCTTGAACGGCCTCGACCAACCGGACACCATCTTCATCGGAGGCGGAGTGACCCGCGACGGAGTACTGGACCGTTGTCTGACCGCGCTGCGTCCCGGCGGCCGCCTGGTGGCGAACGCGGTGACTGTCGAGTCGGAGGCGGTGCTGGCTGCCGCGTACCGGCGATTCGGTGGTGAACTGACCCGGCTCACCGTGCAGCGTGGCTCACCGGTCGGCGGTTTCACCGGCTGGCGTTCGTTCATGCCCGTCACGATCTGGTCGGTGGTGCCGCGATGACCGTCCACTTCATCGGCGCCGGACCCGGTGCCGCCGATCTGATCACGCTCCGCGGGCACCGGATCATCGCGGCGTCGCCGGTCTGCCTCTACGCCGGCAGTCTCGTCCCGGCCGAACTCCTGGACGCCTGCCCGCCCGGCGCCCGCAAGATCGACACCGCGAACCTGAACCTCGACGAGATCATCGCCGCGATGGTCGACGCCCACACCGCCGGTCACGACGTGGCCCGCCTGCACTCCGGCGACCCGTCGGTGTTCAGCGCGGTCGCCGAGCAGATGCGGCGCCTCGACGCGGCAGAAGTCCCCTACGCCGTGACCCCCGGCGTGCCCGCGTTCGCCGCCGCCGCCGCGTCCCTGGCCCGCGAGTTCACCGTCCCCGAGGTGGCACAGACCGTCATCCTCACCCGCACCGCCGAACGGGCCACCGCCATGCCACCCGGCGAGGACCTGGCCACCCTCGGCGCCAGCCGGGCCACCATGGTGCTGCACCTGGCGGTCCAGCGGATCGAGGCGGTGGTCGCCGAACTCGTCGGCAACTACGGCGCGGACTGCCCGGTCGCGGTGGTGGCCCGGGCCTCCCGCCCCGACGAACTGATCATCCGTGGCACCCTCGAGGACATCACGGCGAAGGTCAAGACTGCCGGGGTACGCCGGACCGCGGTGATCGTGGTCGGCGCCGCGCTGACCGCCGGCCAGTTCCCGGACAGTCACCTGTATTCGGCCGATCGCTGCCGCCCGTCATGAGAGTGCTGATCCTCGGCGGCACCACCGAGGCGCGCCGTCTCGCCGGCCTGGTCCATGAGGAGTTCGACGTCGTCAGCTCGCTGGCCGGGCGGACCAGCACACCACTGCTGCCCGCCGGGGAAGTGCGGATCGGCGGCTTCGGCGGGGTCGACGGGCTGGCCGGATTCCTGCGGGACACCGGTGTCGCGGCGGTCGTCGACGCCACCCATCCGTTCGCGGCCGGCATCAGCGGGAACGCGTCCGAGGCGTGCGCTCGTACCGGCGTACCGCTGCTGGTCCTGCAGAGACCGGCCTGGAGCGCCGGGCCGGGCGACGAGTGGCACCGCGTCGCGTCCCTGCCCGACGCCGCAGCAGTGCTCCCCCGCCTCGGCCGCCGGGTCCTCCTGACCACCGGCCGGCAGGGGCTGGCCGTCTTCGCCGGACTGGACGAGTGCTGGTTCCTGTCCCGCTCCGTCGAACCGCCCACCGGTGACCTCCCGCGGAATCTGGAGGTGCTGCTCGGGCGGGGCCCGTTCACCGTCCCGGGGGAACGCGACATCCTCACCAGTCATCGAGTCGACGTGCTGGTGACCAAGGACAGCGGCGGTTCCGCGGCAAAACTCGTCGCGGCCCGTGAACTGCGGATCCCCGTCCTGATGGTGAACCGCCCGGCGGCCGGGCCGGGTCCCGCGGCATCCACACCGGACGAGGCGGTGACCTGGCTCCGGGCCCGGCGGCGCTGACCGCGCCACAGCCGGGAACTCAGAGTGGCGGTCTGCAGACCAGCCCCGGATCACCACGACCGGACCGGCCACGAACCGCGGATCGTCGCGTGGGGGTGGGGCGGGCGTGGAAGGCCGCAAGGGTCGCATTCGGCCCGGCGGTCGCGGGGTGTCCTGAAGGCGACGCGGACCTCGCGTGCGGAGGCGGGACGGGGTGGTGCGGTGGTGGGGCCGTGGATCCGTACCGGAGAAGGGGTTTCAGGGTTTGCTCTTGAAGGTGCTCCGGTAGCTCTGCGGAGTCGTGTCCAGGCGTTGGCTGAAGTGGTGCCGTAACGTCTGTGCGCTGCCGAAACCCGCGCGGGAGGCGATCGCGTCGACGCCCAGGTCGGTGTCTTCGAGGAGACGGCGGGCCAGTAGGACCCGCTGGTTGGTGAGCCAGTCGTGGGGGGTGGCGCCGGTCTCCGAGCGGAATCGGCGGGCGAACGTGCGTGGCGCCATGTGCACCAGGTCGGCCATGGTGTCGACGGTGTGCGGGCGGTCCAGGGTCTCCAGCACGTGGGTGAGCAGCGGCTGGATCGTCTCGCAGTCGACCGATGAGGGGATCGGCGTCTCGATGAACTGGGCCTGGCCACCGTCGCGGTGTGGTGGCATGACCATCCGGCGGGCGAGTTGGGTGGCGACCGCGGAGCCCTGTTCGGCACGGACCAGGTGCAGGCCGGCGTCGATGGCGGCGGCTGTCCCGGCGCTGGTCAGGATGTTGTCATCGACGACGTAGAGGACGCCGGGGTCGACTTTCGCGTGCGGGAACTCGGCGGCCAGCCGGTCGGTGTGCCGCCAGTGGGTGGTGCAGCGGCGGCCGTCGAGGAGCCCGGCCCGGCCCAGCGTGAACGCGCCGGTGCAGACGCTCATCACCCAGGCGCCGCGGGTGTGGGCCCGGCGCAGTAGGTCGAGCACTTCGGGTGGGGCCTCGCGGGTGTCGTTGGGGGCGATGGCGACCAGGTCGGCGGTCTCGGCGAAGGACAGGTCGTACGACGGGGTGATGCTGAACCCGGCGTGGGTGGTGACCGGGGCGCCGCCGGCGCTGCACACGGCGAACTCGTAGGCGGGCAGTCCTTCGGCGGTGCGGTCGTAGCCGAACAGCTCGCAGAGCACGCCCATCTCGAAGACGGCCACCTCGTCCATGGCGATCACGGCCACGCTTCTCAACATGCGGCCACAGTACCCGCAGGATGGCAGCTTCTTGAAGATGTATGGCATTCCTGCCACTGTTCCGGAATGCGGATCAGGACCAGGCTTATACGCATGGGAATCACACTTGTTGTCTTCTTCGTCCTGCTATTGATCGCTTCGTTCGCCGGACTCACCACGGACAGTCACGACAGCGCCGACTGGAAGCCCAGCCGGGACGGACGCCGGGCCGCGTGACGGCCCGGCGTCCACCCTGAGTGGATCAGCGGATACCGGCGAGCGGCGGCACCACCGGCGGGAGCTGCTTGCCGGGCGCGACAGCCGACAGCTTCGACAGGTCGGCGTCCGGGTCCGGCTCCTCACCGGAGGACAGCGGCTCGGTGAACGGCTGGTGGTCGGCCGCGCACGTGGTGCCCTTCGCCGGAACCTTGCCGGTCAGCAGGTAACGGTCCATGGCATTGGTCACGCACGCGCCGGAACCGTACGCGGTGTGGCCCCAGTTGTTGCTGGACAGCAGCCGCGAGTTGGGCAGCAGCTTGCTCGACGACACGGACGCGGCGTAGTTGGTGGCCGGGTCCCAGTAGTTGCCGACGATCAGCACCGGAGCCTTGGTCCGCTTGTTGAACGGGCCACGGTAGGCGTCCTCGTCCCGGACAGTCCACGTGCTGCTCGCACACTGGGCGGTCCACCAGCCCCAGACCCGGCCGAAGTACG
>DATMVU010000481.1:0-15736 GCA_035562875.1 Actinoplanes sp.
GACTTCCCCCAGCAACTCGACGAGTACCTGACGGAGCACGATCTTCTGGCCGACGATTTCACCGTCACCGACCTGGTGTTCGGCGGTTCCCCGGTGCCGCTTCCCCGGATCGACGACTTCCCCGGCATCGGCTACCGCGAGTTCGGCACCATCACCGAGGCGGCCGAGAGACTGTCCTGGGCCGGCACCATCACCATGCCGGACGAGTTCTCCGCCGCGGTCCACGACACGTTCCAGTGGCTGGCCCGCGCCGACAGGAACAAGAAGTCAGTCGTGGTCTTCTTCCACTGACGTCACAGGCGGCTCAGCCAGGTGTGCCCCGGGTGCACCCGGCTGAGCAGTCCGCCCAGGCGGTCCCGTTGCTCCCCGGACAGCTCCGGGAGGATCGTGTCGAAGTCGGCCCGGTCCTTGGGGCGCAGGTGCTTGGCCTTGAACAGCAGCACCAGCTCCGGCATCAGGTAGGGAACGCCGTCCGCGGTGTGCCGGATGACGTCGCGGGACGGGAACCGGATCGACGGGTCCCGGCGGCAGATCCAGGTGTCCCCGTCGTGCGGTTCCCGGAACACGTCGACCAGGTAGTCGCCGCTGCCCGGATCCCGCAGCCACGTCTGGTGGGTGCCCGCGAGCTGCTCGTCGGTGGCGTCCGCCCAGATCCGGCCGCTGCCCGCCGCGTCGAACACGTGCCCGCCGAACCGGCCGCGGATCTCCGCGAACCGGCCGGCCGGGACCGCGATCTCCAGGTCCCCGTGGTCCCGGCTGCGCCTGCCGAGGAACAGGTCGATCGCCCAGCCCGCGGCCACGAACCACGGCACCGGCGTACCGGCCAGGCGCCCGGCGATCTGCCGCGGAGTCCAGCAGTTCGCCCAGCGGTCGCCGAGCGCCTCGATGGCGGCCGGTGACAGCTCGACACCGCCGGGCGGCAGATCCTCGCTCACCGCCACAATCTATCCGGTCGCCGCGGCATCCCCCGGCGTGCCGGGGCTGTGCTTACCCAGGTCGGCGATCAACCTGGACACCAGCGGGCGCAGGGCTGCTGAGCGGGCGCGGCGCCACGATGCGCCACATGCCGGCCGGGCCGATGACGAACCGGGACGCCTCCCGGCCGCTTTATTCGGTTGCCACCCGGCGGACGGAACCGGTCAGGTGGTGTGGTGACCACCGAAGCTGACACCGTGCCACTGCCCGACCGCCGCCTCGTCGGCACCGACGTCGTCCGGCGGCTGATCACCGCCCAGTTCCCGCAGTGGGCCGGCCTGCCGGTGCGGCCGGTCGCCGTCAACGGCTGGGACAACCAGACCTTCCATCTCGGCGACACCATGTCCGTACGGTTGCCGACCGCCGCCGAGTACGCCCAGGCCGTGGCCAAGGAGCATCGCTGGCTGCCGGTCTTCGCCGGGCGGCTCCCCCTGCCGATCCCCGTGCCGCTCGCACTCGGCGAACCCGGTGAGGGATTCCGTTTCCCCTGGTCGGTCTACGAGTGGATCGACGGTGTGCCGGCCCGGGCCGGAACGGTCACCGACCTCACCGCGTTCGCCGCCGACCTGGCCGGGTTCCTGGCGGCGTTGCGGCAGGTCGACCCGGCCGGCGGTCCCGGTCCGGGCCTGCACAACTGGTTCCGTGGCGGGTCGCTGGACCGTTACGCCCCGGCGGCCCGGCAGGCGATACACACGCTCGGTGACCGGATCCCGGGTGCTGCGGTCACCGACGTGCTGGACGCGGCGCTGGAACCGACATGGGACGGCCGCCCGGTGTGGTTCCACGGTGACATCGCCGCCGGGAACCTCCTGGTCCGCGACGGCAGACTGGCCGCCGTCATCGACTTCGGCACCAGCGGCGTCGGCGACCCCGCCTGTGACCTGGTGATCGCCTGGACGATGCTGACCGGCCGCAGCCGAACCGAGTTCCGCGACCGGGCCGGCGCCGACGACGGCACGTGGGTGCGGGCCCGCGGCTGGGCACTGTGGAAGGCCTTGATCCTGCTGGCCGGCGCGGACAACCCGGCCGAGGCCGCCGACGAGCACCGGGTCATCACCGAGATCCTCGCCGACGCCGGCCACAGTCACTGACTCGCTGGTGGCATCCGTTGTCCGGTCAGCTACCGGGCGCCGGCCAGGTTGACACCCGGCGGACCGGAGATCAGCGGCCGGTAGATTCCGGCCGTGATGATCGCTCGTTCGCTGCTGTTGTTCGCGCTCGCCGCCCTGGCCGAGATCGGTGGTGCGTGGCTGATCTGGCAGGGCTTGCGGGAGAACCGGGGCCTGTGGTGGATCGCCGCCGGTGTCGTAGCGCTCGGCGCCTACGGTTTTGTCGCCACTCTCCAGCCGGACGCCGACTTCGGCCGGATCCTGGCCGCCTACGGTGGTGTCTTCGTGGCCGGTTCCCTGGCGTGGGGCATGGTCGTCGACAAGTTCCGCCCGGACCGCTGGGACCTGATCGGCGCCGCGATCTGCCTGATCGGCGTGGCCGTGATCATGTACGCGCCCCGAGCCACACCCTGATCCGTTCGTCAGCCGGAAAACGGTCGACGAAGGCGTGGACGAATTCGATCGCCGCGGTCACCGGGCTCCGTCCCCGGTGTGCGGCAGCGGCTCGGCGGCGGCCTGGACAGTGTTCCACCACGTGGTGCGGATGGCGCGGGCGCCGAATGTGTTGGGTTCGATCACTCCGCAGAACCACAGGTCCGGGGCCTGCGGGGTGGGGTCTGCCGGTGCGGGGTCGCCGGCGGTGACACCGTGGCCGTGGAATGCCCGGTGGACGTCGGCCAGCAGGGTGTGGTGGCGGGCGGCCAGGCCGGTCAGGGCCCGGTTCAGAGTGTTGATCCAGTGCGGGCCGCGTGGCCAGGCGGGCAGGCCCCCGCCGGGGATGATGCCGGTGCCGTCACTCGGGTCGTAGACCGTGGTCAGGACGATGCGGGTGGTCAGCCGCCGCAGCCGGGTCAGGACGCCACCGGCCTGGGCTTCGACACGGGCGATCACCTGGGCGGCCGCCGTGTCGTCGCCGTAGACGCTCATCAGGTCGTTGCCGCCCATGGTGATGGTGACCAGGTCGGGGGCGGCGGTGAGTTGTGGGACCTGACGGTTCAGGACGTCGGCGGTGACTGCACCGTCGCGCGCCAGGATCAGCACGTCGTAGCCCTTGGTGTACAGATCCTGGCCGGACCAGTCGGGGAAGTCGTGGTTGCGGTTGCGGTGCAGCAGGCTCGCCGCGCCACGGCCGGGGCCGCCCGCGTAGTCGTCGATCGACATGGAGTCGCCGAGGGCGACGTACAACTTGCTCATGTCCGTCGATAGTGCGGGCCCGGGTGCGGGCGCGCTATCGGTTTACCGGGTCAGACGGCATGCCGCGGACCGGTCGCCGCCGCGTCCGGGCTGCTGAACAGTTGCCGGGCTCCGTCGCCGGGACTGATCACGGGCTCGGGCCGGCCCTGTGCAGGGTCGCGGTGGTGACCAGCCAGCCGCCGGGCTGCGGCGGCACACCGTCACGGGGCCACCGGTCGGCGGCCACCGCGAACGCCTCGGCCGCCGACTCCTCGGCGACGTCGAGGTCCCCGAACCGGCGGGCCAGGGCGGCCACCACCCGTGCCCATTCCTGCCGGTGGGCACGGGTGAGAGCGGCTTCGGTCATCGGCTGCGGGAGTACCCGGGGCCACGGAACCGGTGTACCTCCTGCGGCCAGTCGAGCGCGGTCGCCAGCCGGCCGGCCCAGTACCGGGCCGTCTGGTCGTCGGGGACGTCGACGACGACGAAGCCGCCGAGGTACTCCTTGGCCTCGGCGTACGGGCCGTCGGTGAAGACCGGCTGCCCGTCGACCGCTTCGACGCTGCACACCGTGGTGGACCGGTCGAGTCCGCCGTTGGTGAAGATCAGCACGTCGGCGGCGAGCATCTCGTCACGGACCACCCGGACGGATTCCGCCTTGTCCTGCAGTTGCGCCGGGGTGTGCTCGGGCACCCACTCGTCGTTGAAAGCGATCAGGTATTCGGGCATCGGGTCTCCTTGTTCGTCCGGTCGTCCCATGGTCCACGAACGGCAGCCCGCCGATACGACATCCCGCCCTGAAATCGGTGGACGACGATCGTACGGCCGTCATCGCACTGGTCGGAGCGGTTTCTCCGCCGGTTCGGGCGATCAGGCACCGGCCGGTGATCACCTATCTTGCCCAGCGTGAGATCACCGATGACGCCGGCCGCCCTGCTCCTGGTGATGGCGGCCGCCTGCGGCACACCGGCCGACCACGACCCCGCCCGGCCACAGACGAGCAGCGCGCCGCCCCCGCGCTGCTCCGACCCCCTCAACGACGACGACGGTCACTGCGCGCTGGAGTTGAAGGACAGCCACCTGCGGACGTCGGTGCCGGGCATCGGCGAGGACGAGGCCCTGGACGAGGCCGCCACCGCCGTAGCCAACCGGGGTCGTGACGGCGGCTGCCTGGAGGACCTCGACAGCTCCGGCCATTGCCTCGGGCAGGCGGAACTCGCCGCCACCGAGGAGTACGTCACGAAGGTGCGGCAAGCCCTGACCCGGGCCGGGTACACCGGCGCCGTGGTGCGGCTCGGACGCGACGAGGACCCGACGGCTCGGGGCGCGCTGATCTGGGCCGTCCGGGTCGGTGACGTCTGCGTGATCACCGACGTCACGCCGCCGCCGGTGGAGCGCTGGCACTCGTGGCACGCGGGCCTGCTCCCGGACGGCCGCTGCCTGGCCGCGTGACGGTCACCGGTGGCTGGCGACCACAAGAAGGAACAGCCACAGCAGTGTGGCGCCGACGGTCGTGGTGGCGGCGGTGAACAGCAGGACTGCCCCGTGCTTCCACAGGCTGTGGCGGGTGGCCAGTACGGCCAGGAGCAGCAGCGGGAGGATCAGGCCGATCAGGTCGGCGGGGTGCAGCGGGCCGTAGAACTCGCTGGCGCCTCGTTCGAAGAACTCCATCAGTTCGGCCGGTGGGTCGATGATCAGCAGGGTTCCGCCTTCGGAGGCCAGCAGCCCGCATCCGATACCGGCCGCCGAGGCTGCCTGCCGGGGGTCGCCGTGCCGGATCGTGTGCCCGAGTGCCCCGAGTACGGGCCCGGCCAGCCAGAGGACGGGCGCGACACCGGGCCCGGTCCGGGTGTCGCCGGCGAGCAGGATCAGCAGATGATAGGTGACGGCCGCCGTGATCAGCAGGGCCGTGGCCGTGATGATCGCCTGCCGCCGGGTGGCCGTGGCGGTGGCGGTCAGCAGCACGGTCGTACCCCACAGCAGGCCGAGGCCGGTGACGGCGGTCAGGATCCGGGCGAGGTCGTAGTCGTCGACCAGGGTTCGCGCGGCATACGGCGGCAGGGCCAGCAGGATACCGGCGAGCACCGGTCGGATCACCATCACCGGCCGCATTCTGCCGTCCGGGGTCAACTGTGGACGTGCATGATCCGGGCGACAGGCCACAACGGCACGACCACATAGCACCGCCCGGCAGGAGAGCGGGACATCGGTGATCCTTCGGAGAGAACGGCAACCGAACACATGGATCAACAGCGGGTGGTCGTCGCATGACACGGCACCTTCGGCCGGGGCCGGGAAACGTACGGTCGTCCCGCGGCACATGTTCGGACGGAGGGGCTCAGATGGTGGGCTTCCGGCAGAGGAACACCCGTTCGCGGGCCGGCCGGTCCGGTGCCTGGCGGACGTCGTCGATCTGGAAGCCGCAGGCGGTCAGATCGGCGTCGAGTTCGTTGCGGTCCCGGAAGCGCAGGGTGGAGTCGGAGGTCAGGACATCGCCGCCGGGGAACGTGTAGCGGTGCTGGAACGACACCAGGGGCAGGGTGACGCCGGTGAGGCGGAGGCGGTGTTCGACCGGGCCGACGCCGGGGACGTCGCGCACGTCGGGGCCGGTGTCGGTGGCCCATTCGTCCCAGATCCGGTACTCGGGGCGGCGGGTCTCGAAGACCAGGGATCCGCCGGGCCGCAGCCGGTCGTGGACGTCGCGCAGGATCTGCGTCCACTGCTCGTCGGTGGTGAACACCTGGGCGACGTTGGCGGTCATGGTGACCAGGTCGAATTCGCCGTCCGGCAGCGTGCCCGTCCAGGTGACCCGGTCGGCGCCGGGTTTGCTGCGGGCCACGTCGAGGGATGCTTCGGCCGGGTCGTAGCCGGTGACCGTGTGACCGGCGGCGGCCAGCCGCAGCGCGAAGCAGCCGGTGCCGCAGCCGACGTCGAGGATGTCGTGGGCGCCCAGTTCGGCGGCGATCTCCTCGTACGCGTCCAAGTCGTCACGGTCGCCGTCGAACGTGTCGTAGAGGGCGGCCAGGCGCGGGTGGGCGAAGATCGGATCAGGCACGATTCCGACCCTAGACGATCCGGCGGACATTCACGTTTGCCGTTACGCTCCTGCGGGTGACCCGTTTTCTGCTGGTGCCCGGCCGCGGGGTGCCGTTTCCGAACCACTGGTCGCGGCAGTGGGCACGGCGTGCCGGGTTCGGGTGGGCGCCGGAGCCACCGTGCGGTGACGTGGACCGGGTGTCGGCTCTGCAGGCCGCGCTGGCGGCGTCACCGGAACCGGCGGTCCTGGTCGCGCACAGCGCCGGCTGTCTGACGGTGGCCCGCTGGGCGCTGCAGCACGACGGCCCGGTGGTGGGGTCACTCTTGGTGACGCCGCCGCTGGTCGAGGACGCGCCGCGGGAGCGATTGTTGTTCCGGTCGATACTCGTCGTCTCCCGCAACGATCCGCAATGTTCATTCGACGACGCGGTCAGCTATGCCGCGGACTGGGGTTGCGAGGTCGTCGACGCGGGCCCGGTGGGGCATCTGGACTCGTCGTCGGGGTTCGGTCCGTGGCCGGACGGTGAGAAACTGCTGGCCGGCCTCGCATGACGAGGATGTGCCACAGGTATTTGACGAGCTGCGGGTGGTCGCCGTCGCGGGCGGCCCGGCCGAGCAGCGCGGCGTCCAGGTCCGGTTGCCGGTAGCGGCCGGCGATGGTGCGGGCCAGCGGTGGGATCTCGGCGCCGCGCAGGTCGGCCGGGAACTCGGCGGCGGGCAGCTGGAAGCCGGGCTGCCAGCGGATCGGCAGGTTCAGCCGGCGCAGGTGCCGTTCGGTGGGGGTGCCGCGGAACGACGGGTCGGCGGCGATCGCGGTGACGTCGGTGTGCAGGCTGAGCCCGCCGTGGATCTGGGCTTCGACGTAGTCGTCGAGGGCCCGCCCGGCGCCGGTGCGGGGCGCGGTCAGTGCGGCCGCCCACGCGTGCCTGCCGGTTGCGGTCACGGCGAGGGCTTGGCCGGTACGGTCCACCTGCTCCAGCAGTCCGTTCCAGATCGTGCCGAAGCTGTCCGCGGTGCCGAGCAGTTCCGGGTGGGTGTGGCTGTCGCCGAGACTGAAGGTGGCCCGCCCCAGCACGTGCGGGGCCAGGATCAGATGGCAGCTGCCGAAGCGAGGCGCGGCCCCGTCGGGGTGCCCGGCCAGGTTGAGGGCGCCGTAGACGGGGCGGGTGTAGTCGCCGCCGAACATGCGCTGTTCCCAGACCGGCCGGTCGCCGCCGAGGCCGCCGTTGGAGATGCCGGTCTCGTATTGGGTGCGGTAGACGCCGTCGGTGGCCAGGTGCTCGGCGACGGTGCGGCCGTCGGCCAGCGGCCGGTCGGGGTGGAAGTTGACGGTGACCGGGGCGGTGAGGGCCGGGCCCGGAGACGGGAAGAGCGCCCGCACGTGGGCGAGCGCTCGTTCCGTGGGTGTCACTTGGCGTCGATGGTTCCGGTGGCGAGCAGCACCATCAGCAGGGACCCGAGGGCGAGCCGGTAGAAGATGAAGACGCTGTAGGAGTGCTTGGACACGAACTTCAGCAGCCAGGTCACCGACGCGTAGGCCACGACGAAGCTGACGACGGTGGCGACGATGGTGTTGGTCCAGCCGACGCCGGTGGAGATCCGGTCGTACTCCTGCACGCCCTGCAGGATGGACGCGCCGGTCAGGGCGGGGATGGACAGGAAGAACGACAGTTTGGTGACGGTCACCCGGTCCAGGTCGCGCAGCAGGCCGGCGGACATGGTGGCGCCGGAGCGGGACACGCCGGGGATCAGGGCCAGGCACTGGACGGTGCCGATGATCAGGGTGTCCTTCCAGGTGACGTCC
The DNA here is from genome assembly GCA_035562875.1 of Actinoplanes sp. Taxonomy (GTDB): domain Bacteria; phylum Actinomycetota; class Actinomycetes; order Mycobacteriales; family Micromonosporaceae; genus Actinoplanes. The sequence continues at coordinate 8,098 of DATMVU010000481.1, forward strand.
TCCTGGTGGCGGACCTGGGTGGCGGCGTGGTCGGCGAACGCCATCACCCCGGACCAGACGATCAGGGCGCCGGCCACGAACCACAGGCTGCGCAGGGTGCCTTCGACCTGGTCCTTGAAGAGCAGGGCGGCGATCACGATGGGGATCGAGCCGAGCAGGGCACCCCACCCGAACCGGAAGTCGGGGGTGTCGCGCAGCTCTTTGTTGAACAGACCCTTGAAGAACGCCGGGACCACGCGGGCGATGTCCTTGCGCAGGAACAGGATGGTGGCCAGCACCGCACCCGACTGGATGATCACCGTGAAGGCGGTGATGTCCGGGTCGTCGATGGTGTGGCCGAACAGTTTCTCCAGGATCGTCAGGTGCCCTGTGGAGGACACCGGGAGGAACTCGGTGATGCCCTCGACAGCGCCGAGGATGACCGCCTCGACGATGCTCATTTCGGTTGCCATGGTGTGTGTTTTCCGCCCGCGTCGCTGGTTGCCGGGTTCAGAGCATAGGGGGCTTCCTCACCCGTTGTTGCGGCGGGCGCGGGCCGCGGCGATCGTGTACGCGGGGTCACGGTCCAGGTTGCGGCGGTCACGGTCGTAGCGCCGGGTGGTGCGCGGGTCGGCGTGTCCCATGGCGTCCTGGACGTCCTCCAGGGGGACGCCTTCGGCGCGGGCGGTGGTGGCGAACGCGTGCCGCAGCGAGTGCGGGGACAGCCGGTCGGCTTCGGTGATGCCGGCCTGGGTGGCGATCCGCCGGATCAGCCGGAACACCGCGTACCTGTCGACCCGGCCGCCGGTGGAGGTGCGGAACAGCGGGCCGGGGGTGAGGCCGCGGTCGGTGAGCCAGGCGTCCAGGACGGCGGCGGTGTCCGGGGTGAGGGCGCGGCGGCGGGCCTTGCCGCCTTTGGCGATGAACCGGACGGTGCGGTGGCCGCGTTCGGTGCCGAGGTCGGTCAGGTCGAGGCCGACGAGTTCGCTGACGCGCAGGCCGAGGTCGGCGAGCAGGGTGAGCATGGCGTGCGTGCGGGTGCCGTTGCGGGCGGCGGCGAGCAGCAGGTCGTCGACCTCGGTGGGGGTGAGGCCGAGGGTGGCGGAGTGGTCGCGGTCGACGTAGGGGCGGTCCGCGCCGCCGACCGGGTTGGTGGCGACGGCCTGGAGTTTGATCAGGAAGTCGTACCAGCTGGAGACGCCGGACAGTTTCCGGGCGACGGTGGCCGGGGCGAGCCGGGTCTCGAGCTGGCGGGCGTAGGCGTTGACGTCCAGGAAGGTGGCCCGTAACGGTTCCAGGCCGCGGTCGTCGCACCAGCGCAGCCAGGTGGTGACGTCGCGGCGGTAGGCGGTGCGGGTGTGTTCGGACAGTCGCCGGTTGGCCAGCCAGGCTTCGGTGAACTGGTGTGCCGTGCCGGGCAGGGCGGGCGTCCAGGACTGGTGGGGTTGCAGCGACATGCCGGACAGTGTGTCAGTCTTCGGTCACCTGCCCGGCGGTGACATGCCAGTGCCGGCTGTGGCCGATCGCATCGGCGAAGTACCTGTCGTGTGACACGACCAGCAGGGTGCCCTGGTAGCGGCGCAGGGCTTCCTCGATGACGTCGAGGGCGGCGAAGTCGAGGTGGTTGGTGGGTTCGTCGAGCAGCAGCATCCGGGCGGGGCTGTTGACCAGGACGGCCAGCAGCAGCCGGCGCAGTTCTCCGGCGGACAGGTCCTGGACGGGGCTGGTCCACTGGTCGTCGTCGAACTGGTGGCCGGTGAGCAGTTTCTCCGCGTCGTCGACGTAGACCGGCACCCGGCTGCGGAAGAAGTCCATCACGCTGGTGTCGTCGCGCAGGCCGTCGTCGGTCTGTGGCAGGACGGCGACCTGGCCGGGGTGGGCGGCGGCGATCGTGTTCAGCAGGGTGGTCTTGCCGGAGCCGTTACGGCCGGTGATGAGGATCCGGTCGCCGCGGGTGATGGTGTGCTCGCCGGTGTGCAGCAGGTCGTCGCCGGTGTCGGCGGGGAAGGCGAGGGTCAGCGGGGGCCGGGTGCGGGGCCGGGCGATCCACGACACGGAGGCCATCTGGCGGCGCAGGCGCCGTTCGCGGACCTTGGCCTTGCGGGCGACGAGCCGGGCGACCCGGCGGATGTGGGGTGCGTCGGCGCCGGAGCGGACGGTGTTCTCCACGCCGCGGGAGAACTGTTTGGTGCGTTCGATGTCGGCTTCCCAGCGGCGCCGGTCCTTCTCCTGGGCTTCGTAGTCGAGCAGTAGTTTCTCCCAGCGGCGCTGCCGGGTGTCGCGGTAGTGGGTGTATCCGCCGCCGGGGTAGTCGTGGGGTTGTTCGTCGATGCCGTCGAGTTCGATGATCCGGGTGACGGTCTCGTCGAGGAACGCCCGGTCGTGGCTGACGGCCAGGACTCCCCCGTCGTAGTCGTGCAGCCACTGCCGTAGCCAGGCGGCGCCCTCGCCGTCGAGGTGGTGGGTGGGTTCGTCGAGTAGCAGCAGGTCCGGGTCGTCGAGCAGGGCGCGGGCGAGCAGCAGGCGGGCCTGTTCGCCGCCGCTGACCGCGTTCAGGGTGCGGTCGGCGGGCAGGTGGTCGATGTCGAGGCGCTGGCGGATCTCGGTGACCCGGGTCTCGGCGATCCAGCCCTGCCGGGCGGTCCACTGTTCCTGGACGGCGGCGTACTCGTCGAGGACGTCCTCGGTCTCCAGGCGTCTCTCCAGGTCGCGCATCCGGTCGGTGAGGTCGCCGAGTTCCCCGGACAGGAACGCGCCGACGGTGCCGTGCGGGTCGGGCATGCGCTGGGGCACGTACCCGATCCGGGCCTCGGTCTTCACCACCCCGGTCGTGGGCGCGAGTTCCCCGGCGAGGATGCGCAGCAGGGTGGTCTTGCCGGCGCCGTTGGGGCCGACGATCCCGATCCGGTCGCCGGGGCGCAGGGTCAGGTCGAGGCCGGCGAAGAGCAGGTCGCCGTCGTGGGAGTGGCCGAGGCCGGTGGCTTTGAGGTGGGGCAAGGACGGCTCCTCTGATAACTCGGTTGACGATATATAACGTGGCTCGTACTGTGTGGTGTCATGTCCACCTCCGACTGGCCACAGGCCGAGCCCGCACTGGAACGGGCCTACCGCCGGCTGTTGTACGTCTACCCTCATTCCTACCGCCACCGGCACGGCACCGAACTGGTCACCACCCTGCTGGAGATGGCCGAGCCAGGCCGCACCCGCCCGGCCGCCGCCGACGTCCGCCACATGATCATCACCGGTGTCGCCCAGCGGTTCCGGCTGCCGTCCGGCCGCCCTCTCGCCACGGCGGCAGCGGTCCTGGCGCTGCTCGGCGGTGCCGCCCTCGGCGCGGCCGGCACCTCCTGGGCCGCCGCGCAGACCTTCGCCGCCCTGCCCACCGAGGCCCGCGGCGCGCAGATCCTCACCCTGCTCGCCGGCACCCCCACCACGATCGACGTGAACACCTACTACGGCACCCCCGACACCGGCGCCTCGGTGTCCGGCACGACGAGCGTCCGGCGCGCCGCCTGGGATCCGGCCGCCGCCCGGGACCGGCTCACCGCCGACGGCTGGCAGGTCGGCCCGCTACGCGACACCGACCGGCTGGACGCGCCGGTCCCCGGTCCCGAACACGGCTTCCAGGCCACCCGCGACGGCCTGCTCCTGACCGCCCACGGCGAATCCGACGTGGTCACCGCCACCGTCCACGTCGCCGGCAACACCCTGCTGCGCCCCGCCGTCGCCACCGGCCTGCTGCTGGGTGCGGTGTCCGGCTGGCTGTTCGCCGGCGCCGTCGCCCGCCGCCGCTCCCGCCTCGCCGCCCTGTTCGCGGCCGGCACGCTCACGGTGCTGTTCGCCCCCGTCTGGTCGCTGTCCGCCGCCACCGTCACGGTCTTCACCGAACCGCCGTTCGGCACCGGCGTCCGCACCGTCCACAGCGTGCTGCAGCCCGGCAGCTTCTGGCCGCCCGGCCCTGCCTGGATGTCCGGCCTGTGGCCGTCCACGCCGTGGGCGGGTATCGGCCTCGTCGCGTTCGGCCTGCTGCTGGCCGCCGCTACGATCGCCGTGTCACCGGCCTGCCCCGACCGGCCGGCACCGTCCCGGGAGGTGGCGCTCTGATGCAGGAACCCACGTTTCTGATCCTGACCGCACTCGCGGCCCGCCCGCTGCACGGCTACGGCATCATCCAGGCCGTGCAGACCCTGTCCACCGGCGAGGTGAAGATGCGCCCCGGCACCCTCTACGGCGCCCTGGACCGGCTCACCGACCAGGACCTGATCGCCGTGGAACGCGAGGAGGCCGTCGAGGGCCGCTTGCGCCGCTACTACCGTCTCACCGACCACGGTGCCGCCGCCCTGTCCACCGAGGCCGCCCGCCTGCGCCGCCGCGCCGAGACCGCCGAGACCCAGCTCCGTGGCCGGGCCATCCCGGGCCTGGCTTAACCCTTTCATCCGGTACGCCCAGCGGCTCCCGCCGAAGTCGTCTCCCCTGGTGGCTACGACGCGAGGCGGGCGGCCCGCCCGGGCCGTCGGCGCGTCCGCCGGGCGTGAGCGTCCCCGCACGGCCGGCGGTCCCGGCTACCACCCGAAGTCGGCGAGTTCGGCGACGGCGGTGTCCAGTACCTGGTCCACCCCCTGGGTGACCAGCTGCTGGAAGACGGGGTCCCCGGCTGCGGCGCTGCGGCGGATGCCCTGGGCGGACGCGGCGGCCCGCTGCCGGACGACCTCGATGAACTCGCCGGCCGGGCCGGTCCAGCCGTAGGCGTCCAGGAACAGCCGCAACCTTCGGGGACGGTCGGTGAACGCGGTGAACCCCTCGGCGGCCACCACGGACCGGGCGTGCAGCGGCACCCACGAGAACGCGGTGAACGCCAGGTCCCACTCTCGGGTGACCGGCCCGGCGAAGTCCCAGTCGAAGAACCCGGTCAACCGGTCACCGGACCAGACGGCGTTGTACGGGGCCGCGTCGTTGTGCCCGATGACCATCCCCGGCCGCCAGGGGTCCCCGGTCCGCCACACCGCGCCCGGTGCGGGCACGAACCCGGCCAGCGCCTCGTGCAGATCCCGCAGCCAGCCGGCGACCTGCACGAGCGCCTGGTCGCTGTGCACCCACGCGGGCCACGGCCGCCGCCCGCCCACCACAGATCCGGGAAGGTAGGTCAGGATCTCCCGGCCCTGGTCGTCGAACCCCAGTGGGCGTGGCGCACCGGCGAATCCGGCGTTCGCGAGGTGCCGCAGCACGGCGTGTACCGACGGCGTCCACGGCCCGGCCGTACGCCGGACGGTGCCGCCGACCCGGACCGCGCCGCCGGTGTTGCCGCCGTCGAGGCGCTGTTCGCTGTCCACGCCCGCATCCTCGCCGACGGCCGGGCCGCCGGGCCACCGCATTTGTCCTCGGTCTTCGTGATCAGTTCGGAACCGGCCGGGCACGCCGACGTCCTGGCCCGTTTCTGCGCCCTGAACGACCCCGGCGGGCATGTGGCCGGTATCTGTCGCTGCTGGTGGGTGAGATCCCGCGGCTGACCGACGCCGCGGACGGGTACGCCCTGCGGCCCCCTCGGTGGGCTCAGAACGCGGCGACGGCCCGGGCGACCGCCTGACGGGCGGCGGGGTCGAGGCCACGGATCGGGCGGGGCAGACTGTCGGGGCGGGTCAGGCCGAGGTGTTCGGCGACGGCGGCGACCACCCGCAGGCTGCCGTGCGCGGCGAACAGTTCCCACAGCGGCCGCAGCCGGTCGGAGGCGGCTCTCGCGGTGGCCGCATCCGGGGCGCGGGTGATGGCGAGCGCTTCGACGGGCAGGGTGCCGCCGAGGACCGAGTACCAGGCGTCGCAGCCGGCGTGCAGGGCGGTCGCCGCGACCGGGTCGCCGGACACGCCGATGCCGACGTGGGCGGGCAGCAGGTTACGGACCTCGGTGACCCGGTCGGCGGCGATGGCCGGGTCGGCCGGCAGCGGCGGCACTTTGATCGACACGACGTGCGGAAGTTTCGCGATCGACGCGTACAGGTCGTCGGTGAACGTGAACCCGGTGGTACGCGGGTTGTCGTACACCACGAGGGGTACTTCGATCTCGGCGGTGACCTGTTCGAACAGGTGGTACACCTCGTCCGGGAGCAGCGGCTGGTACGACACCGGCGCCAGTAGCAGCCCGGCCGCCCCGGCCTGCTGCGCGTCGTCGGCGTGCGCCAGCACGTGTGACTGCCGCAGCGCCCCGATCCCGGCGATCACCGGGATCCGCCCGGCATGCTGGACGGCCAGGCCGATGGTACGGGCGCGTTCGGCCCGGTCGAGGTAGGCGTAGGAGCCGGTGGAGCCGAGGGCGCCGATGCTGTCGACACCGGCGGCGGTGAGCCGTTCGATGAGGCGGGCGAACGTGGGTTCGTCGAGGTGGTCGTCGTGCAGCGGGGTGAGCGGGAACGCGCTCAGGCCGGTGAACACTGTCGTCTCCTTAACGGTTGAGGTGCACGACCAGGGGCCGGTGGTCGGAGACCCCGGCGCGCGGGGTGCGGACCTGCACGACCCGGCCGAGGGCGGCGGCGCCGTGCGGGTCGGCGATCACGTGGTCGAGCTGGGTTCTCGGGGCGGGGCTGGGGAAGGTGGCGGTGCGGGCGAGGGGCTGCCAGCCGGTGAACGCCCGGACCGGGCCGGCCGGCATGTTCAGGTCGCCGAGCAGGATCCGCGGTCCGGGCAGGGCCCGCAGGGCTCGTACGGCGGCGCGTAGCTGGCGGATGTTCCAGCCGGGCACGAACGACAGGTGGGTGGTGGCCACCGACAGCGGCCCGTGCGGGGTGTCCAGGACGGCGGCGAGCAGCACCCGGGGTTCGTCGTGCAGCAGCATCATCCCGTGCCCGGGGATCCAGATCGGTGACCGGACCGGTGCCCCCGGCAGCTGGGTGATCATCCACCGTTGTACGGGGTAGCGGCTGACCAGGGCGATCCCGTACTGCGGATGGGTGATGTCGGCGGCGGCGTGCCAGGGTTGCCAGGTGTCGCCGGGGGTGCCGACGACGGCGGCCGCGAACCGGTGGGTCTTCGCGCCGAGGGCGTCGGCGGCCAGCGCGGTCAGGTCGAGCAGGCCGCTGCGGGGCTGGGCCCGGTCGACCTCCTGCAGGCCGAGGACGTCGGCGTCGAGGTCGGTGATCGCGGCCCGGATCCGGTCGGCGTGTACCGTCCCGTCGGACAGTGATCTGCCGTGTAGCAGGTTGAAAGTGGCCAGGCGCACCAGCCGACCCTAGCCAACGGGTGGAGTGGCATGTTCATCAAGGCAGTGTTGTGCATGGCGGTGTTGTTCATCGCCGGTGCGTGGTTCGGGATCTGGTTGCAGAGGCAGCGCCGCAAGTGAGTCTGCTGACCGACGCCACCCCGCAGATGATCCTGACGTTGCTGGCCGCGGCTCTGGCTGCCGGCTGGGTCGATGCCGTGGTCGGCGGGGGCGGGCTGTTGCTGTTGCCGGCGCTGCTGGTGGCGGCGCCCCAGTTGCCGACGGCGACCGCGCTGGGCACCAACAAGCTGGCGGCGATCTGCGGCACGTCGACGGCGGCGGTGACGTTCGCCCGCAAGACGAAGATCGACTGGGCGGTGGCGGGCCCGGCCGCGGCCCTGGCTCTGGTGTGTGCGGGCTGCGGGGCGGCCCTGGCCGGGACGATCCCGGCGACCGCGTACCGGCCGGTCATCA
>DATMVU010000482.1:0-6073 GCA_035562875.1 Actinoplanes sp.
CGGCGCGATCGGCAGCACCACGTCCGCCCGCCGGGTCACCGAGGTCTGCCGCATCTCCAGGCTGACCAGGAACGGAACCGCGTCGAGCGCTTCCTCGGCCAGCTTCGGATCGGACAGGTCGGCCGGGTCGACACCACCGACGAGCAGGGCACCGAGGGTGCCGTCGGCGGCCGCCGCGATGATCCGGTCGGTGTCCCGTCCGGGTGCACCGGGTACCACCCCGGCGTCGATCTTCCAGGCCAGCGACAGCGCGGCACGGGCCGACGCGTCGGTGACCGGACGGCCGCCGGGCAGCAGGTTCGGCAGGCAGCCGGCGTCGATCGCGCCCCGGTCACCGGCCCGGCGCGGCACCCAGGCGAGCTGTGCACCGCTGCGGGCGGCCAGGCCGGCCGCAGCGCTGAGCCCACCCGGCACGGTGGCCAGGCGTTCCCCGACGATCAGCAGGGCACCCGGGGCGCTGAGTGCCCCGGCCACCGCCGGATCGGTGTTCAGGATGTGGGCCTCGTCGCCCGGGACGGCCGAGATCAGCACCGCTCCGAGCTTTTCCAGACCCCGGCTGCGGTACGACGAGACAGCGGTCACCGAGAGACGGCGCCGGTTGTGGGCCTTGCGCAGTCGCAGGAAGAGAATCGGTGACTCCTCCTCCGGCTCGATGCCCACGAGCACCACCGACGGAGCGTTCTCGACCTGCTCGTACGTCACTCCGGTCGAGCCGGCCACCAGGGCGGCCAGGAAGTCGGCCTCCTCGGTGGCGCTCTGCGCCGAGCCGGTGGCCCGGATCGGGCGGGCCCGGAAGTCGACGTCGTTGGTGCCGAGTGCGCTGCGGGCGAACTTCGCGTACGCGTACGCGTCCTCGACCGTCAGCCGGCCACCCGGCAGCACCCCGACACCACGCTCCTTGGCGGCACGCAGTCCCTCGGCCGCCGCGAACAGCGCCTCGCTCCAGGCCGCCTCCCGCAGTTCACCGGTGGCCGGGTCGCGGACCAGCGGCGTCATGATCCGGTCGGTGGCGGTGGCGTAGCGGAAGCCCCAGCGGCCCTTGTCGCAGTTCCACTCCTCGTTCACCGCCGGGTCGTCACCGGCGAGCCGGCGCAGCACCTTCCCACGCCGGTGGTCGGTGCGCTGGGCGCATCCGGAGGCGCAGTGCTCACATGCGCTCGGCGTGCTGACCAGGTCGAACGGGCGGGCCCGGAACCGGTACTGCTCGCTGGTGAGGGCACCGACCGGGCAGATCTGGACGGTGTTGCCGGAGAAGTAGGAGTTGAACGGAACGTCGCCCTCGCCCTCCCCGACCTGGCCGTCACCGGTTCCGGCACCACCGAAGAAGTCGTCCCGGTAGACGTTGATCTGCTCGCCGGAGGAGCGGTCCATCAGATCGATGAACTTGTCCCCGGCGATCTCCTCGGAGAACCGGGTGCACCGCTGGCAGAGCACGCAGCGTTCCCGGTCCAGCAGCACCTGGCTGGAGATGTGGATCGGCTTCTCGTACTCCCGCTTCTCCTCGACGAACCGGGAGTCGGTGCGGCCGGTGCTCATCGCCTGGTTCTGCAGCGGGCATTCGCCGCCCTTGTCGCAGGTCGGGCAGTCCAGCGGGTGGTTGATCAGCAGCAGCTCCATCACGCCGGCCTGCGCCTTCGCGGCCACCGGCGAGCTGAGCTGGGTCTTGACCACCATGCCCTCGGCCACCGTCTGGGTGCACGAGGCGATCGGCTTGCGCTGGCCCTCCACCTCGACCAGGCACTGGCGGCAGGCGCCGGCCGGGGCGAGCAGCGGGTGATCGCAGAACCGTGGGATGGCGGTACCCATCCGCTCGGCGACCCGGATCAGCAGTTCGCCCTTCTCCGCCTTGACCTCGACCCCGTCGATGGTCAGCGTGACGAGATCGGTCCTCTTCTCGACATCCGTCATCAGTGCGCTCCCACCAGGCTCTTCTCGGACAGCCGAGGAGCCGTGCGGCCCTCGATGTAGCCGAGGTAGTCGTCCCGGAACCACTTGAGCGTCGACATGACCGGCGTCGCCGCACCGTCGCCGAGGCCGCAGAAGGACCGGCCGAAGACGTTGTCAGCGGTGTCCTGCAGGGTGTCCAGGTCCTGGACGGTGCCGTGACCGGCGAGGATCCGCCGGTAGGTGCGCACCATCCAGTAGTTGCCCTCACGGCACGGGGTGCACTTGCCGCACGACTCGTGGTGGTAGAACTCCAGCCACCGCCACGTGTTGTAGACCGGGCAGTCCTGGTCCGAGAAGATCTGCATGGCCGTGGTGCCGAGGATCGATCCGGCCGCCGCGACCCCTTCGAAGTCCATCGCGGTGTCGATGTGTTCGGCGGTCAGCAGCGGCGTCGACGACCCGCCCGGTGTCCAGAACTTGAGCTCGTGCCCCGGCTGCATGCCCCCGGCCAGCTCGATCAGCTCGCGGAGGGTGATGCCGAGGCCGCACTCGTACTGGCCCGGGTTGACCACCCGGCCGGACAGCGAGTAGATCATCGGGCCGGCCGACTTCTCGGTGCCCATGCTCTTCCACCAGTCGGCGCCGCCCAGCACGATGTACGGCACGCTGGCGATGGTGCCGACGTTGTTGACCACCGTCGGGCTGGCGTAGAGACCAGCGATCGCCGGGAACGGCGGCCGCAGCCGGGGCTGTCCGCGGAACCCCTCCAGGGAGTCGAGGAGCGCGGTCTCCTCACCGCAGATGTACGCCCCGGCACCGCTGTGCACGACCAGGTCCAGGTCGAATCCGGAGCCGAGGATGTTCTTGCCGAGATACCCCTTGGCGTACGCCTCCTGAACCGCGTTCCGCAGCCGGCGAGCCGCGTGCACCGCCTCACCGCGGATGTAGATGAACGCCCGCTCGGCCCGGATCGCGTAGGAGGCGATGATCGCGCCCTCCACCAGCGAGTGCGGGTCGTAGGTCATCAGCGGCAGGTCCTTGCAGGTGCCCGGCTCGCCCTCGTCGGCGTTGATCACCAGGTAGTGCGGTTTGCCGTCGCCCTGCGGGATGAAGCCCCACTTGAGCCCGGTCGGGAAGCCGGCGCCGCCACGGCCGCGCAGTCCGGAGTCCTTGATCAGCTGGATCAGGTCGTCCGGGTGCACGTCCAGGGCCTTGCGAACCGCGAGGTACCCGTCGAGCCGTTCGTAGACGTCGATCTTCCAGGCGTCCGGCGAGAGCCAGCGCTTGGTGAGGACCGGGGTGAGCTTCTGCAGGATCTCCTGCCGTGGCTGGGTCATTTCGCCCCCTCCTTGCCACTCGGGCGAGCGTCACCGGCGGGCTTGGCGTCGGATGCCGGCTTGTTCGCGGCCACCCCGGCCTTCTCCGCGGGGGTGGTGGCCTCGTCCTTCGGCAACGGTTTGGTCTTGGTGATCGGGGTGTCCGGGTCGAATCCGGCCACCGCGACCCCGTGCTCCTGGGCCAGCCGCACCCCACGCAGGGTGGGCGCACCCGCCACCCCGTCACCGACCGCACCGTCCCGGGGGTCGGCGAATCCGGCGAGTTGGTACTGCATCTCCTTGAGCGAGCAGATCCGGGCGCCCCGGGCCGGCTCCGGCCGGTCGCCCTGGCGCAGCCTGTCCACCAGCTCGACGGCACCCTGCGGGGTGGCCTGGTCGACGGTGAAGTCGTAGTTGACCGTCACCACCGGGGCGTAGTCGCAGGCGGCCAGGCACTCCGCGTGCTCCAGCGTGATCTTGCCGTCGGCCGAGGTCTCGCCGTGACCGACACCGAGGTGCTCGACCAGTTCGTCGTACACCTCCTGGCCGCCCATCACGTTGCAGAGGGTGTTGGTGCAGACGCTGACCAGGTATTCGCCGGTGGGCCGGCGCTTGTACATGGTGTAGAAGGTCGCGACCGCCCCGACCTGGGCCTTGTTGATGCCGAGCAGATCGGCGCAGAACGCCACCCCGCTCGGGCTGACAAAACCCTCCTCGGTCTGCACCAGGTGCAGCAGCGGCAGCAGCGCCGAGCGCTCCCGGCCGGCCGGATAGCGGGCCAGGATCTCCCGGGCCGGTTCGAGGAGCTTGGCCGCCAGCGGTTCGGCGGCCGGCGAGAATTCCACTGTGGTCATCGGTCACACCCACCCATCACGGGATCCAGCGAGGCGCCGCCGGCGATCACGTCGGCCAGCAGAGCGCCCTCGGCCATCGCGGGGATGGCCTGGAGGTTCACGAAGCTCGGCTCGCGGTAGTGCACCCGATAGGGGTGGGTTCCACCGTCGGAGACCGCGTGTACGCCGAGTTCGCCACGCGGGTGCTCGATGGCGACATAGACTTGGCCCGGCGGAACCCGGAAGCCCTCGGTCACCAGCTTGAAGTGGTGGATCAGCGACTCCATCGACTGACCCATGATCTTGGCGACGTGTTCGAGCGAGTTGCCGAGCCCGTCGGTGCCGATCGCGAGCTGCGCCGGCCACGCGATCTTCTTGTCCTCGATCCAGATCGGGCCGGGCTTGAGCCGGTCCAGGGCCTGCTCGACGATCTTCAGTGACTCGCGGATCTCCGCCATCCGGACCAGGTAGCGGCCCCAGACGTCGGCGGTGGTCGCGGTGGGCACGTCGAACTCGTAGTCCTCGTAACCGCAGTACGGCATGGTCTTGCGCAGGTCCCACGGCAGGCCGGCCGAGCGCAGCACCGGGCCGGTGATGCCGAGCGCGAGGCACCCGGTCACGTCCAGCACGGCGACGCCCTGGGTCCGCTGCTGCCAGATGATCTGGCCGGACAGCATGGCCTCGTATTCCTTGAGCTTCTTCGGCAGGTACTTCAGGAAGTCGCGGATCTTGCGAACCGCGGACTCCGGCAGGTCCTGCGCGAGCCCGCCCGGGCGGATGTAGCCGTTGTTCATCCGCAGGCCGGAGGTCTCCTCGAAGATGTCGAGGATGTACTCCCGCTCGCGGAAGCCGTACAGCATCATCGAGATGGCGCCCAGTTCCATGCCCGTGGTCGCGAGCCAGACCAGGTGCGAGGCGATCCGCTGCAGCTCCATGAAGAGCACCCGGATGGTGTTCGTCCGCTCGGTGATCTGGTCGGTGATGCCGAGCAACTTCTCCACCGCGAGGCAGTACGCCGTCTCGTTGGACATGTTGGCCAGGTAGTCCATCCGGGTCACGAAGGTGACGCCCTGGGTCCAGTTGCGGTACTCCAGGTTCTTCTCGATCCCGGTGTGCAGGTAGCCGATGACCGGGCGGACCTCGGTCACCGTCTCGCCCTCCAGCTCGAGCACCAGCCGGAGCACGCCGTGGGTGGACGGGTGCTGCGGGCCCATGTTGACGACGATCTTCTCGTTGCTGAGCGGATCGACGCTGGAGGTGATGCTGTCCCAGTCGCCGCCGGTGACCGTGAAGACCCGGCCCTCGGTCGTCTCGCGCTCGGTCGCGTACTCAGATGTGGTCACTGGTAGACCCTCCGCTGGTCGGGAGGCGGAATCTCGGCGCCCTTGTACTCGACGGGCACGCCGCCGAGCGGGTAGTCCTTCCGCTGGGGGTGGCCCTCCCAGTCGTCCGGCATGAGGATCCGCGTCAGGTTCGGGTGGCCGGCGAAGACGACGCCGAACATGTCGTAGATCTCCCGCTCCTGCCAGTCGGCCGTCGGGTAGACCCGGGTGACGCTCGGAACGGTGACTCCGTCGGCGACGGCGACCTCCAGCCGTACCCGGCGCCGATAGGTCATCGAAGTCAATTGATAAGCGACGTGGAATCGGCGCTCGTCGGAGCCCAGATAATCCACTGCGTCAACGGACGAACACAGTTCGAAGCGCAGGGCGGCGTCGTCGCGCATTACCTGACACACCTCGGCGATGTGCTCGGCACGCAGGTGAAGTGTGAGTTCCGCCCTATCCACGACCACTTTCTCGATCGCTTCGGCAATGGCCGGATATGCTTCCTCAAGCGCGTCATAGACGTCGTCGAAGTATTCGCCGTAGGGCCGTTCGCTGCCAAAAGCAGCAGGCCTCGGGCGGACCAGGCGACCGAAGCCGGATACGTCTCCGGTTCCCTTGACTCCGAACATGCCCTTATCCGGGCTGGGCGGGGTCTGCGCCGGAGCACCCAATTCGGCACCCCGTGGGGCGTTACCCTCGGTTCCGGATT
>DATMVU010000483.1:0-3340 GCA_035562875.1 Actinoplanes sp.
GACTTCGCCGGCTTCGTGCAGGCCCGCCAGCACCGGCTGCTGCGCTCGGCGTACCTGGTCTGCGGCGACCATCACCTCGCCGAGGACCTGCTACAGAACGCCCTGGTCAAACTCGCGCTGCGGTGGGAGCGGCTGCGCGACGGCGACCCCGAGGCGTACCTGCGCACGATCATGTACCGGGACGCGATCTCGTGGTGGCGGCGCTTCCGCCGGGAGCAACTGCGCGACGAACCGCCGGAGGCGCCGGCCCGCACCGACGACAGACCGGACCGGCTGCTGTTCGCGGCGGCGCTGCGCCGGCTGCCACCACGCCAGCGGGCCGTCCTGGTGCTGCGCTACTTCGACGACCTCACCGAGGCGCGGACCGCGGAGATCCTCGGCGTCACGGTCGGCACGGTGAAGAGCCAGGCCAGCGCGGCCCTGCGCAAACTCCGGGACTTCAGCGAGATGGCCGAGAGGGGCTGAACATGACCGTCGATCGGATCGCCGAGCTGCTGGCGGAGACGTCCGCGGACGTCTCACCGCCGTCCCTGGCCGAGGTCGCCTGGACCAGAGCTGCTTCGGTACGGCGGAGGCGCCGCGTCACGGTAGTGGTCACGGCCGCGGTGGCGGTGGTGGCGGTGACCGTCCCGTTCGTTGTCACGGAACGGCGGGTGGCCCCGGCGCCACCTGCCCAGACGGTGTCGCCGGTGGTGGTCGCGCCACGGGTCGACGGGGTGCCTGCCGTGCTCGTGCCGTCGGCTGTCGCTCCGCTGCCCACGAGCTGGGACATCCCGGCCGGCTCCCCGGTGCTGTCGGCGAATCCGGTCGGCCGGGTGGTCGCGGTCGCCCAGGAACGCCTCCCCGACGAGCCGATGCTGCCGCTGCACGTCCTCGACGAGTCGGGGCGGTGGCTGCGGGTGGACGTCGGCGACCTGATCCGTACCCACGATGAAGGGGGGAACGAGGCGGACCCGCTGCGGACCTCCTCGCTGGCGCCGGACGGCCGCCGGGTCGCCCTGCCGCAGCCGAACGCCGTTGTCGTCATCGACGTGACGACCGCCGAGGCGCACCGGATCGCGGTTCCCGGCCTGATCGAACAGGTCCTGTGGCTGGACGACGACACAGTGCTCGCCGAGGGCGGGGGCGAGGCCGTGGGCCGGGACCTGTTCCGGATCGGCTGGCGGACCGGCACCGTCACCCCGGAGGCCGCCCGGTTGTCCCTGTGGAACGCGGCCGGCACCGACGGTGCGGTGATCCCGGAGCTGGCCGCCACCGATGGCCGGCGGACGCTCCGGATGTGGGCGGCCGGTGCCGCGAAACCGTTGCGTGAGTCGGTGTTCGCCGACGCCGGACTGCCGGAGCGCTATCACGTCAGCGAGTGGTACGGCGGCGCAGTCCCGAACGGCGCCGGACTGATCGCGGCGGCGGCCTGGGGCGACCGGCCCATCAACGGGCCTGATTCGGGCCTGGCGAGCGGCATCCAGATGATCACGGTGATCGACACCACTGACGGTTCGGTGCGGCGCTGGCTCGACCTGGGCGCGATCGGTCAGCGGATGAAGTCCTGCTGCCGGGCGCTGGACTGGATCGGCACGGACGTCCTGCTGATCCGTACCGACAAGGAGGGTCTGATCAGTTGGAACGTCCGCACCGGCGAGGTCCGGCTGATCACCGCCGGGCCGATTCCCGCCGAACTGTCGATCCGGATGGAGTGAGAACCGGCCCGCTGGCGGCCGATCATCCGGAGGACGTGTCCGGCCCCGTCAGTGGGGGCGGTATCGTCGTCCGGGTGCCTTGCTCGACGCACGGCGTGACACGAGTGCGGTGGAGGATTGATGGACGCCTACGAGACTGATCCCATCGGGGCGGCTCCGGCGGTGGCACGACTGCTGCTGGAGCTCCGCGGCCGGGCGAACGTCGACGTCAAACCGGCCGGCCGCAGCCTTCAGGTCCGGCCCAAGGGCGGCAAACGGCTCGCCGTAACCATCCACCCGGGTGGTGTCGACATGGCCCTGGACCCGGCGAGCGCTGCCGCCTTCCTGGCCGAGGTCGAGGGCTCCTACCTGGCCGACCCGGACGAACCGAACGGTCTCGTCTCGCTGGACGCCGACTGGATCGACATCAACTACGACGCGCTGCTCGACGCCGCGGTGAAAGCCGTCGAGGTGCAGGCGGCGCCCAAGGCGGCGGCCGCGCCCCGGGCCCGGGCCGCCGCAGGCTCGTCCGGGGGGACCACCACGACCCGGAAGGCCGCGGCTCCGGCCAAGGTCAAGCCGGCACCCCGCCCGGAGCCGGCGATCTGCCCGACCTGCCGGCAGTACCAGCTGCTGGCCAGCGGGGAGTGCCCGTCGGGGTACTGCTGACCACCGCATTCGGCCCGGCGGCCGCGAATCGGCGGTGAGCCGGGCCCATCTCGCGTGACCGCCACAGGGCCGTACCGGAACGTACCGGACGATCGGTCTTTTGGGTTCTTCTGCACTCTTTCACGTTGATCGGAGAGACATGGCAGGGGACGACGACATCGCACGGGTGATCGCCGCCCTGCAGGCCATCGAACCCGGCGATCCGGCCGGGGACCACTTCACCACCGTCGTGTAACGACTGGGACATCGAGACGCGAGGCCCAGCAGGCTCGCGAACGGGCCGCCCGCCGATCGTCGAACGCCACCCGCACCTGGCCGAAGCCGGTCTCGCCCGGATCCACGCCGGCAACCTGAAACACGGCGCCGAGGTGTCCGCCGCCACCTGCCGGTGTCGCCCTGACCGCCTACCGCGGCGCGTTCGTGGTGTTCAGCCCCGACGAACGATTCCTGTCCGCGATCGGGATCAGCCGCCGCCTCCACCTGGCCGGCGGCCACCTCACCGGTGACACGTTCACCGGGTGACCCCGGAACGGATGGTTCTCGAACAGTTCCGTTGACTTCGGATCTGCGGGGATATCGAGTGGAGGCCTCACTGCACGTCTGGGAGGCTTTCATGTCCCTTGAACTGGATCGCCGGCTGGCGAATGAGGGAACCCGATTCCGCATTTTCCCGCAGCCCCGATTCCTGCGGCGCGACGACGGTTCCGGGCCCCTCTTCCCGGAACCCGAGGTCGTCGTCGTGTCGGTGGAACCGACGGCGATGCGGCCCGGGCCGGGTGACGACCGGATGTTCGTGGCCGACGCCGTAGGCAAGCTGCCCTACAAGGACTTCTTCCGCCCGCCGTGGCGTGGCCGGGTGCGGCCCCCGGTCCAGCCCGGCCCGGACGGACACTTCGACCACCTCGACCCGGTGAGCCGGGCCCACCTTGCGTGACCGCCACAGGGCCGTACCGGAACGTACCGGACGATCGGTCTTTTGGGTTCTTCTGCACTCT
>DATMVU010000484.1:0-23312 GCA_035562875.1 Actinoplanes sp.
CGCCGAGCTCAAGCTGGACCGGAAGATCGCCGACAAACGGGTCTTCCCGGCCGTGGACGTGTCCGCCTCCAGCACCCGTAAGGAAGAGATCCTGATGGGCAAGGAGGAGCTGGCGATCATCCACAAGCTCCGCAAGGTGCTCAGCTCGCTGGAGTCCGCCGCCGCCCTGGACCTGCTGATGGACCGGCTCAAGCAGAGCCGGACCAACATCGAGTTCCTGATGCAGATCGCCAAGTCGACACCTGGCGAGTAATAACGCAAAAAGCCGCGGCCTACCCCAAACGGGTGGGTCGCGGCTTTTTTGTCGCACAAGCTGTCTGATTATGACCATCCCGGCATGCAAACCTCCGTTATCCCTGTCCCTCGACAGTGCGGAGGCGCCCGATGATCGTGCCCGGCTACCGGGACTGCCCAGCCGAACCCTGGGATCCGGGGGCACCGGTGGACCCCGGCGAGGCCGAGGACTTCCTGCGCCGGTGCTACACCGAGAACCCCCGCCTCGGACCGGTCGAGCCGCGGCTCGCCATCGTCCGCGCCCAGATCGCCGCCACCGGCAGCTACGTGCACACCACCGACGAGCTGACCCACGGCGCGAGGATGGCCTGGCGCAACGCGAGCCGGTGCATCGGGCGGCTCTACTGGCGCAGCCTGATGGTGCTGGACCGGCGCCGGGCCCGGACCGCCGACGAGATCTTCGCGCTGCTCGTCCAGCACCTGCAGACCGCCGGGACCGGGCAGATCCGCCCGGTGATCAGTGTCTTCGCCCCGGCCCAGCCGGGTCGCCCGCATGCCCGGGTATGGAACGAGCAACTGATCCGGTACGCCGGCTACCGGACCGAGAACGATCAGACGGTCGGCGACCCGCGGCAGATCGGGTTCACCGAGGCCGTCCAGGGTTTCGGGTGGCGGGGCAAGGGTGAGGCGTTCGACGTGCTGCCCCTGGTGGTCGAGACGCCGGCCGAGGGGGTACGGGTCTACGAGCTGCCCGAACGGGTCATCCGCGAGGTGCCGCTCGGGCATCCCGAGTTCTCCTGGTTCGCCGAGCTGGGCCTGCGCTGGCACGCGGTGCCGGCCGTCGCCAACATGCGCCTCACCGTCGGCGGCGTTCACTACCCGCTGGCCCCGTTCAACGGCTGGTACATGGGGGCCGAGATCGGGTCCCGCAACCTCGCCGACACCGGCCGGTACAACCTGCTGCCGCTGATCGCCGAGCGGATCGGCCTGGACACCAGCCGGGAGTCGACGCTCTGGCGGGACCGGGCCCTGGTCGAGCTGAATCGTGCGGTCCTGCACAGTTTCGAGCGGGCCGGAGTCAAGATGAGCGACCACCACACCGAGTCGCAGCGGTTCGTCACGCATCTGGCCAACGAGGCGAAGGCCGGGCGGAGGGTACCCGCGGACTGGACCTGGATCGTTCCGCCCATCTCCGGTGGTCTCACCCCGGTCTTCCACCGCTACTACGACGAGTTCGACCAGCGGCCCGCCTTCTACCTGGACGACGAGGCCGCCGAACTGGCCCGGGGCTGCCCTAGGCGAACTCGTTGACCGCGAAGTCGTCGCGGTGCCGCCAGGACGCCTCGGTACGGACGTGGTCCGGTCGTACCCACTTCAGCAGTTTGTGCGGGAAATCGGCCTGCGGGATCCGGCCGGCGACCCGGACCACGTACCCCTCGGAATGATTCTCGTCACGCTGCGCGGACCAGGCGGCCCGCGCTTCGGAGAGGCTGCCGCCGCGGTAGAGGACCGGGACCATCGGCAGTTCCAGCCGGCGCGCCCAGTCGACGGTGTCGTCCCAGCCGAGCAGGGTGTTCGTCTCGTCCCAGATGCCGAAGACCAGGAACACCCCGGGCAGGTCGGAGTACGGGACGCTGCGGCGGGCCCACATGGACTCGCCGCAGACCCGCCAGTCGTCGGGGATGCGGTACGACGTCATCGCCCACAGTGCCTTCGCCGGGCGGTCCCACGGGTGGGTGCCGGAGTCGACCGAGCGGGCGTGCATGCCGTCCCGGGTGAAGGTGAGGTTCCCGCCGTCCATCTTCTCGGTCACCACGAGTTCGCCGTCCAGCCAGGACAGATCGTGCTGAATCCGGTCGTCGGCGGAGGCTCCCGGTGAGTCGGGCAGATGGAACGTTCGGGGGTACTTCACCCTAGAAATCTCCCTCCGCAACCTGAAAGACCGTCAGGCCGAGCTGCCGCCACATGCGTACCACCTGTTGACGGTCGTCGAACACCCCGACGATCCGCCAACGATCCTTGACCTCCTGGGCGAAGATCTCCCGTTTGACGATCGAGTCCTTGCGGCTGTCACCCTCCGGGCGCATGAACAGTGCCTCGTACGGCACCCCGACGAACAGTTCCAGCCAGGCCTCGGTCTCGGCCCGGCACACCGCGTCCCGTCCCGAGCAGAAGACGATCGCGTGGCCGGCCGCGTGCATCGCCCGGACCGCCGTGATCACCGCCGGATTCGGCTCGTCCTCGCCGACCCGGTTCCAGGCGTACGGGCTGCGGTGGCCCATCAGCGCGACGGTCCCGTCGATGTCGACGAGCACCGCACCGGGCAGTTCCGGGTCCGGCTGATAGATCACCCCCGGCCCGCCCGGGTCGACGAACGGGATCGGCAGCGGCAGGTTCTTCCCGGCCAGATAGCGGGAGTGCATGCGGCGGATCGCGTCCTCGCCGACCCGGTCGTCCTCGGGGCGGTCGACGTCCCGCCGCACACACTCGTCCACCGGCACGTCGGTGAAGTCGTGCACCTCGAACGACGCGCTGAACCGGGCCGCCGTCTCGGCCCACTCCCGGACCGTCTTGGCCCGCAGGTTGGTGTCGTCCACGATGACGCTGCCACGGGCCCGCAGCAGCGCCTCCACGGCCGCTCGCTGGGCCTGGGTGACCTGGGCCTCGGCGTGCTGCGTGAAGAGCCGCCGGCCGTGCAGCATGCGGCGCAGGTCGTCGCGGTTGACCCGGACCACGTCCGGCTGGAGCTTGCGGGCGAACGTGGTCTTGCCAGAGGCCGGCAGGCCCCGGGTGATGAGTAGTCGTGTCACTTCGGTTCTGCTTCCTTCACTGCCGGCCGGACCCGCTGCCAGAGGCCCGGACGATAGTCCCTGTCGTCGAGACGCAGGAACAACTCGGCCCGGTGCTCGGTGCGCAGCGCTTCGGCGGCGAACTCCTTGCGGCCCCAGCCCTCGGGCAGGGCCGCGACGATCGTGTCGAACGTGGCCTCGACGGCCGCCGCCCGCTCCTCCACCTCGGCGGTCAGGCCGGTGGCGATGCCGGTGACCCAGGCGTGGAACTCGTCCGGCAGCGGCTCGGTGAGGGCGTCCAGATCACCGCCGACGGCCAGGATCTCCCACACCGACCGCGGGGTGAGGCCGGTGACGAGCCGGTGCAGGCGTACATAATCCGCGTATTTGATCTTGACCCGCTGGTCGGCCTCGATGAAGTGCACCACCAGCCCCTCCCGGCCGTCCCGCGGCTCGGCGGCGAGCGCCTCGGCGAACGTCGTGTAACCGAACGTCTCCACCACCGGCCCCGGCCAGTCCGGCACCGCCGACGGCCCGTGACTGCGGCCGGTCGCGATCTCCACCGCGCCGAGCAGGATCAGGTCGTCCATGCCCCGGTAGTCGATGACGATCCGGTTGTCCGGGTAGACGATCTCCACGAGCACGGTCAGACCCGGCGGCGGTACGAATGACGGGTACCGCTCGCGCAGCAGCCCGGTCGCGTGCCGGGCCTGCTCGGACGCGAACGACCCCCGGGTGGCGACCGCCCAGCCGGTGCCGTCGTGATAGATCACACCCAGGCTGCCGTCGGCCTTGTCAGTGACGGTCACCGCCGCGGCCGGGTCCAGTCGCGGAGCCTGACTCTGGTCGTGGTTGAAGAATTTCGGGAACGGCCGGGCGGCGATCCGGCCCGCGGCGTCCACCACCAGACCCCGGCAGGCCAGCGTGACCGGCGTCCACGCGCCCCCGTACTGGCAGGCCTCGGTGTAGTTGTAGATCGTGAAGGGCAGGCTGGGGTGGCGCTGGACGCGGATCAGTCCGTTGTCGATCGCCGCGGCCAGTTCGACCGGATCGAGGACGTCGTGCAGAAGCGTCATGAGTGCCTGCCAGAGCTGTGGGAATGTACGGAGCAGCGCTCACGTTAACCAGGCTGAATCCAGTTGCGCCTCCTGATTTCCGGCCGGTACGGGAGGCATGGCAGACTGGTACATCGGCCAGTAGGGGTTCCGGTTCACGCCTTTCCAGCAGGAGGGCGACCCGGCGGCCCGTTGTATCGAGAGGGACCGAGAAGACATGAAGAGCGGAATTCACCCCGAGTACACGACCACCGAGGTCGTCTGCTCCTGCGGCAGCACCTTCACCACCCGCAGCACCGCCAAGAGCGGCGAGATCCGCGTCGAGACCTGCAGCGCCTGCCACCCGTTCTACACCGGCAAGCAGCGCGTCCTCGACACCGCGGGCCGGGTCGCGAAGTTCCAGGCGAAGTACGCCAAGGTCACTGCCGCGAAGAAGAAGTAACTGCTTCAACGGCGCCCGTCCCGGTTTCGGGGCGGGCGCCGTTCGCGTGTGTTCCGCTGTTCACGCCGGCTGGGGAGAGTTCTGATGAGCAACGACCGTTTGAGCACGCTGCTGGCCGAGTACGTGGACCTGGAGCGCCGGATGGAGGATCCGTCCATCCACTCCGACCAGGCGCTGGTCCGCCGGGTCGGCCGCCGGTTCGCCGAGTTGGCGCCGATCTGGTCGGCCAACCAGGAACTGGAGGCGGCGCGAGCCGACCTGGCCGCCGCCAAGGAGCTGGCCGCCGAGGACTCGAGTTTCGCCTCCGAGGTCGAGGCGGTCGCCGCCACGCTGCCCGCGCTGGAGGAGAAGCTCGGCGAGATGCTGATGCCGCGTGACCCCAGCGACGCCAAGGACGTGATCATCGAGATCAAGGCGGGGGAGGGTGGCCAGGAGTCGGCGCTCTTCGCCGGTGATCTGCTGCGGATGTACACCCGGTACGCCGAGAAGCACGGCTGGGTGGTCGAGGTGATCGACTCGCAGGAGTCGGACCTCGGCGGGGTGAAGGACATCTCGGTCGCGGTGAAGACCAAGGGCGCGCCCGCGGGCGGCCACGGCGTCTGGTCCCGGATGAAGTGGGAGGGCGGCGTGCACCGGGTGCAGCGGGTCCCGGTCACCGAGTCCCAGGGCCGGATCCACACCTCAGCCGCCGGCGTGCTGGTGCTGCCCGAGGCGGAGGACGTCGACATCGACATCCAGGCCGGTGACCTGCGGATCGACGTCTACCGCTCGTCCGGCCCGGGTGGTCAGTCGGTGAACACCACCGACTCCGCGGTCCGGATCACCCACCTGCCCACCGGGACCGTGGCCAGCTGCCAGAACGAGAAGAGCCAGCTGCAGAACAAGGAGGCGGCGATGCGGATCCTGCGCTCCCGGCTGCTGGCTCAGGCCCAGGAGGCGGCCGACGCGGCGGCCGGTGACGCCCGCAAGGCCCAGGTCCGCACCGTCGACCGCTCCGAGCGGGTCCGCACCTACAACTTCCCGCAGAACCGGATCACCGACCACCGGATCGGCTACACCGCCTACAACCTGGACCTGGTCCTCGGCGGCGAACTGGACGGGGTACTCGACGCGCTGGCCCAGTCGGACCGGGCGGCCCGCCTGGCCGGCGACGCCGACATGCCCCGGCGCTGATCAGCCGAGCCGGTTGACGGCCAGCCGGCCGCCGGTCTGACAGAGCAGGAGACCGCCGGACCCGGTGCATCTGTTGTTGCCGATCAGCTCGACGGTTCCGAGCGGGGTGGACCGGCCGGTCGTCAGATCGAACCGGATCACCCCGGACCGGGCGCCGGCGGTCACCGTGGACTCGATGAGCACCGCGAACCCGGCGGCTCTGTCCCCGTACGCCACCCAGCCGTGCGAAGCGGGCCCGCGGGGCTCGCCGGTGGCCGCGTCGATGAGCATCGGCCGGGGATCCTGATCGTTCGTCATGACGAGCAGCGACACGTCGCCCGGAACCAGCCCGGTCATCGGGAACCCGGAACGGCTCCAGCGCCGGGCGCCGGTGTCCGGATCGACCGCCACGATGGTGCCGTCGTCCGAGGTGAGACAGACCACCGGACCGCAGCCCTGAGCCCAGAGATAGGTCGGCGCGTTCGCCGACCAGAGCCGCTCCAGCGTGCCGATCCGGTAGGCGGTGATCGTGTGGGCGATGCCCCGGGTGCGGGTCACCATGAGCAGGCCGTCGGAGGTCGTGACCGAGCTGCCGTCACCGGTCTCGGCCTCGGTCGCTGACCACGGCAGGCGCCGGACCAGCAGCGGGGTGCCGGTGGCGTAGTCGAGCAGAGTGACCTCGCCGCTCGCGGTGGCGATGACGACCCGGGCCGGCCCGGTGCCGTCCGCCTGCACCTGCAGCGACTCGGCGGTGTTCGGTGCGGCCCGTTCCCAGATGGTCCCGCCGTCCCGGGTCCGGACCAGCCGGAGCATCGTCCCGGAGCCCTCCGGACCGGGGGCGGCCAGCAGGGTCGCCTCCGGTTCGACCGCCAGGTGGTAGGCGCCGGGCCGGTGCCACAGCGTCGCACCGGTGGCCGCGTCGACGGCCGTCATGGTCCCGGAATCGGTCTCCTGCTCACCGGGCAGCAGGAGCACCCCGGCGCGCTCCACCGTCTCCAGCCCGGCCGAGTGCTGGCCGACGAGGCGGGTCCAGCGGACCCGGCCGGTCACCGCGTCGTATCCGGTGACCTCCGCCCGCGCGTCGGTCAGCCGGTGCACCAGGACCACCCCGTCGTGGACGGCCAGCAGGTCGGGGTCGGAGATCGGTACCGACCACAGCTCCCGCACCAGCGGCGGTGCCGGGCGGGCCGAGGCGCCGAGGGTGGCCACGCACAGCACCACGAGGGCGACGAGCACCAGCCGGCGCACCGTGCCGTGCCGGAACTCGGTGACCCGGTGCGGGCCGCCGTCCGGTTCGCTGCTGACATCGCCGAGCTCGATCAGGGACATGGTCATATGGTGGGCTTGCGGCCCGCGGCCGCGGCGGCCAGGGCGGCACTGAGGCCCCGGCCGTGTGAACCCACCTCGGACCAGCCGGACGCCACCCCGATCGGGGTCCCCGGCACCAGGGACTGCCAGTTCTCCGCGTGCGCCGCCGCCCCGATCCGGCGGGACACCTCGGCCGCCTGATGCGGGCCGGCCCCCGGCAGCACCAGCACGAACTCGTCACCGGCGAACCGGGCCACGAAGTCGCCGCGGCGCATCACCCGGTGCAGTACGCCGGCTATCCGCTGCAGCACCAGGTCACCGCAGTGCCGGCCGTGCCGCATGTTGATCGTGGTGAAGCCGACCACGTCACAGACACCGACGGCGGCCCGCTCCCCCCGGGACAGCAGCGATTCGACGTACCGCTCCAGTTGACGCCGGTTCGGTAGGCCGGTCAGCGGGTCGGTGAGGGTCTCGTCGCCGTACCGGCCCGGATCCCGGTGCGTCTCCTGGGCGTCCAGCCGGGCGGCCACCCCGTCCAGATAACCGTCCCGGAGCTGGTCGATGCGGAGGGCGGCGAGACGGAACGCGTACCGGTCGGCGGCGTGTGCTGCCGCGTGGTCACCGGCGCTCGCGTGGCAGATGCTGCGCAGCCGGGCCGCCTCCGGGGCGCCGAGGGTCTCCGCGGAGACCGGCACCGCCTCCAGCATGGCCAGCGCCTGCTGCGGGCGGCCGGCCGCGATGGCCAGGCAGACCGAACCGAGATGCCGCAGGTCACGGGTGCGGGCGCTGTCCCCGCCGCCGATCAGCCAGCGGGCCGCGTCGGAGGCGGTCGACTCACCGAGCGCCGCCCGGCGGGCCAGGGCGTAGCCGTACACCGCCCGGCTACCCGGTCGCAGCTGGTCGGTGGCGACGTAGCGGGACAGTTCGGCGTCGATGTCCCGGAGCACCCTCAGACAGCCGTCGGTGTCACCCTGATGGTCCAGCGCGACGGCGTTGCGCAGCCGGATGCCCGGGGCGGCGAAGATCTCCGGGGCCAGGCCGGCCGCCGCACCGACCTCCCGGGCCTGCTCGATCGCGGTCAGGGCCTGACCGTGAAAACCGAGATAGCTGTACGCCATGGCGAGGTCGTGCCAGCCCCAGGCGGTGTCCGAGTCGCGCTCCGGCACGGCGGCCAGTGCCCGGGACGCCTGCACCAGGTGGGTGACCCCACGGTCCAGATTGCTCTGCAGGTGTGCGCCGAGCGCGGCGAAGGCGTGCATCTGACCGCGCAGATAGGGGTCGGGCACCTCCCGGACCGCTTCGGCGGCGGCTGCCATCGCGGCCGCCAACTCGGCCACCCGGCCCAGGTTGATCAGCGCCCCGAAGCGCTGGATCAACACGTACGCCCGGGTCGGTGGGTCGGTGGTGTCGGCCAGCACACCGTCGAGGATCGGCAGGGCCGCGGCCGACTGCCCGGTCTGCTGGAGGTGACCGGCACGGCGCAGGTCATCGACGTGTTGCGCGAGCTGGTCCAACCAACTCACCAGGCGCCTCCCACTACTACAGGCATCGCCTCGCGCGATCCGCGGAACGGGCTGGAGCCCGCCGACGACTCCACGTGCGCGAGGTCTCATGATTATGCCGTGACACCGCGACACGAACACCCCCGCGAGGACACGGATCGGACCCGCTTGGCGCCCGAGCTGGCAGCGGCCACAGTCGATCTCGGCGCGGCCGGGGTGTCGTCGCCCCGGGTCGACGCCGAGCTGCTCGCTGCTCACGTGCTGGGTGTGCCACGGGGACGGCTGTTGCTGATCGACACGATCCGGGTCTCCGAGCTGTCCACCTTCCGGGATCTGATCGCCCGGCGGGCCCGCCGGATCCCGCTGCAGCATCTGCTCGGCAGCGCCGCGTTCCGCTATGTGGAACTCGCGGTCGGCGACGGTGTCTTCGTCCCCCGCCCGGAGACCGAGCTGCTGGCCGGCTGGGGTGTCGAGCGGACCGTCCCCGGCGCGGTGGTGGTCGACCTGTGCAGCGGCAGCGGTGCCATCGCGGTCGCTGTCGCCGACGAGACGAAAGCCGGCCGGGTGCTCGCCGTCGAGCGTTCCCCGGCCGCCCTGACCTGGCTGCGCCGCAACACCGCCGGCTACCCGGTGATCGAGGTGGTGGCGGCGGACGTGACCGATCCGGATCTGTTGTCCGAACTGCACGCGATGGTGGACGTGCTGCTCTGCAACCCGCCGTACGTCCCGGACGGCACCGCGGTACCCCCGGAGGTGTCCGGTCACGACCCGGCCGAGGCGGTCTTCGGCGGCGGCGACGGTCTGGTGGTGATCCGGCCGGTCGTGGAGCTGGCCGCGCGCCTGCTCAAACCGGGCGGATCACTCGGAATCGAACACGACGACGTGCACGGCGAGGCGGTTCCCGCGCTGCTGCGTGCCGACGGCCGGTTCACCGAGGTGACCGCGCACGAAGACCTCACCGGACGTCCGAGATATGCGACCGCCCGCCGCCGGTGAGACTCCGTTCCGTCGCATGGCACACTGCATCACGTGATGCTCTACGACTGCGCCACCGTCGCGGACCGGGACCGTGGCATCGCCGCTGCTGTCGAGGCGGCCAAGAGCGGCGAGCTCGTGGTCTTCCCCACCGACACGGTCTACGGGGTGGGTGCCGACGCGTTCACCTCGCACGCCGTCACCCAGCTCCACCATGCCCGCGGTTCGGACCGCCGGGTGCCACCGCCGGTGCTGGTCGGCTCCCGGCACACGCTGGACGGACTGACCTACTCGCTGCCGCGGGCCGCCCGTGAGCTGGCCGACGCGTTCTGGCCCGGCGCACTGACCATCATCGTCGAGCACTCGCCCAGCCTGACCTGGGATCTGGGCGACACCGGGGGATCCGTCGCGGTGCGCATGCCGCTGCACCCGGTCGCCCTCGAGGTGCTGCGCGAGGTCGGCCCGATGGCCGTGACCACCGCCAACAAGCTCGGGTCGCCGGCCCCGCTCACCGCCGACGAGGCCCGCGACCAGCTGGAGTACGCGGTCCGCGTCTACCTGGAGGCGGGCCCCGCCCTCGACCCGGCGCCGAGCACGATCGTGGACACCACCGGTGGTGTGCCGCGGGTGCTGCGTGCCGGTGCGATCCCGCTCGAGAAACTGCGTGACGTGGTTCCGGACATCGTCGATGGGCAGGACTGAATTGGCTCCGTTCACCGTTCTGCACGTCTGTATGGGCAACATCTGCCGGTCCCCGATGGCCGAGCGCCTGCTGGCGCGCGCCGTCCAGGACCGGTCCGGTGACGCCGACGGCGGCCTGCTCCTGCACAGTGTCAGCGCCGGCACCGGTGGCTGGCACGAGGGCGAGGAGATGAACCCGCCGGCCGCTCGCCTGGTCCGGGCCCGCCGGGGCACCGACGAGGGCTTCCTCGCCCGCAAACTGCGCGGCGACTTCATCGACGGGGCGGATCTGATCCTCACCGCCACCGCTGATCAGTACGACTACGTGGTCGCGCTCCGGCCCGAGGCGGCCGCCCGCACCTTCGTGCTCGGCGAGTTCGGCCGGTTGCTCGGTGCGGTGGACCAGGGCGCGCTGCCACCGGCCGAACCGAAACCGGACGCCCTGCACGCCCGGGGTACCGCGATCGTCGAGGCGGCGGCCGTACTGCGCGGCACCGAGGCGGCCCAGCCCGCCGACGACCTGGACGACCCGTGGGGACGTGGCGACCAGACGTTCCACCGGGTGGCCGACGAGATCGAGGACACCACGATGCCGTTCGCCGCGCTACTGCTTCCGTGAGCGCTGGGGTGCCTGTCGTGGTGGACGATTCCGCCTGGTTCGACCGGGTCGTCGAGCCGGACGCCGACGGCCTGCGCCGGGCCGCCGAGATCCTGCGGGCCGGCTCGGTGGTGGCCTTTCCCACCGAGACCGTCTACGGGCTGGGAGCCGACGCCTTCTCCGAGCGGGCGGTCGGCGAGATCTACCGGCTGAAGAACCGGCCGACCTGGAACCCGCTGATCGTGCACGTCGCCGACCTGGGAGCGGCGCGGGATCTGGCGTACGAATGGCCGGATCTCGCCGTTGATCTTGCCAAGGCCTTCTGGCCCGGCCCGCTCACCCTGGTGGTCCGCCGAGCGGAGCACCTGCCGGGGATCGGCGCGGCGAACGACACCGTGGCGGTGCGGGTCCCGGCCCACCCGGTAGCGCTCGACCTGCTGCGCGCCGCCGGCCTTCCGCTCGCCGCACCCAGCGCGAACCGTTCCGAGGGCATCTCGCCGACCACCGCCGAGCACGTGATCCGCAGCCTGCCGGACGTGCCGCTGGTGCTGGACGGCGGCGCCTGCTCGTGGGGCATCGAGTCGACG
This sequence comes from Actinoplanes sp., assembly GCA_035562875.1. GTDB lineage: Bacteria > Actinomycetota > Actinomycetes > Mycobacteriales > Micromonosporaceae > Actinoplanes. The sequence continues at coordinate 11,324 of DATMVU010000484.1, forward strand.
GTGCTGGACGTGACCGGGGACGTGCCGCGACTGCTACGACCGGGTGCGCTCGGCCTGCGGGTGCTGCGGGACGTGGTGGGCCCGATCGCCCTGCCCGAGGCGGAGACCGCCGACGGCACCGCCCGGCTGTCACCGGGCATGAGCAGGCGGCACTACGCGCCGCGGGCCAGGACGGTCCTGCGCGCCGACCCGCACGACTGGGCGGGGCTGACCCAGTCGTGCGGCACCCTGACGTACGAGGGCACCGACGGCACCGAGATCCTCTCCGCGGACCCCCGGGAGTACGCCGCCGACCTGTACGCCGCCCTGCACCGCCTCGACGACGCCGGTTACGCCACGATCGTCATCCAGGAGCCGCCGCGCACCGAGGACTGGCTGGCGGTCTGGGACCGGCTGTCACGGGCCGCTGCCTGACGCCTCGGCGGTCCGGGTGATGTTGCGGGCCATCCCGTTGAAGACGATCCCGTGGAAGGGCAGCACCGACGCCCAGTAGAGGTGCCCGGCCAGCCCGCGCGGCAGGAAGACGGCCCGCTGCCGGTAGACGGTGCCCTCCGGGGTGGACTCGGCGCGCATCTCCAGCCAGGCCCGGCCCGGCACCCGCATCTCGGCCCGCAGCCGCAGCAGTGACCCCGGTTCGATCTCCTCGACCCGCCACCAGTCCAGCGCCTCGCCGACCCGCAGCCGGTCCCGGTCGCGCCGGCCGCGCCGCAACCCGACCCCGCCGGCCAGCCGGTCCAGCCAGCCGCGCACCGACCAGGCCAGCGGGAACGAATACCAGCCGTTCTCCCCGCCGACCCCTTCGATGACCCGCCACAGCCGGTCCGCGGGCGCGTTCACCGGACGGCACCGCTCGTCGACGTAGATGTTGCCGCCCGACCAGTCCGGGTCGCTGGGCAGCGGCTCGGCGGCGACGTCCAGGCCGGAGGCGGTGGACCAGCGGGTCTCCACGTCGGCGTCGCGGATCTTGCTGCGGGCCAGCCGGACCGCCTCGTCGAAACCGAGCGGGGCGGGACCGGGCAGCAGTTCGGCGATGTCGTTCTCGTGCGCGACCGCCTCGTGGATCAGGCTGCCGACCAGGGGCCGGGCGATGCTGTTCGGCACCGGGGTGATCAGGCCCACCCAGTGCGCCGACAGCCACGGGCTGAGCAGCCGGACCGGGACGATGACCCGGCGCGGCAGCCCAGCCACCCGGGCGTAGCGCTGCATCATCTCCCGATAGGTGAGCACGTCCGCGCCACCGATGTCGAAACCGCGGTTCACCTCGGGCGGGAGAGCCGCCGCGCCGATCAGGTAACGCAGCACGTCGCGTACCGCAATCGGCTGGATCTTGTTGTTGACCCACCGCGGGGTGACCATGGCCGGCAGGCGCTCGGTGAGATAGCGCAGCATCTCGAAGGACGCCGACCCGGAGCCGATGATCACCGGCGCCCGCAGTACTGCGGTCGGCACCCCGCTGGCCAGCAGGATGTGCCCGACCTCGGCCCGGGAGCGCAGGTGGGCGGAGGGTTTCTCGTGCGCGGGCGGTTCCGGTCCGCCGAGATAGATGATGCGGTGTACGCCGGCCGACCGCGCCGCCGCCGCGAAGTTCTCCGCGGCCTCCCGGTCCAGCCGCTCGAAGTCCCGGCGGCCGAGCGAGTGCACCAGGAAATAGGCGACGTCGACCCCCTCGAAGGCGGCGGGCAGCGTCGCCGGATCGGACAGATCGGCCTCGGTGATCTCGGCCCGCCCGGCCCACGGCGCATCCCGGAGCCGGGCCGCACTACGGGACAGACATCGCACCTGATGGCCCGCTTCGAGCAGCCGCGGAACCAGCCGGCCGCCGATGTATCCGGTCGCGCCGGTGACAAGACATCGCATAACCGCAGAGTGTGCCCACGAACGAGGGTCCGGAAGCCATATGCTCGAAACCGGAAGGCTCCTCGGATCTCGGGAGGCCAGCGTGGGCACCTTCTGGGGGCCGGACTTCGCGGTGTTGCGACGCGACGATCCGGAGATCGCGGCCGTGCTCGTCGACGAGGTGGCCCGCCAACGGGACACACTTCAGTTGATCGCGAGCGAGAGTTTCATGTCGCCGGCGGTTCTGACGGCGCTCGGTTCCACCCTCGCCAACAAGTACGCCGAGGGTTATCCGGGTGAGCGATATTACGGCGGTTGTGCCGAGGTGGACCGGGCCGAGCGGCTGGCGGTGGAGCGAGCCCGCGACCTGTTCGTGGCGGAGCACGCGAACGTGCAGCCGCACTCCGGCGCGGCAGCGAACCTGGCTGCTTATGCGGCTCTGGCCGAGCCCGGTGACGTGGTGCTGGCCATGGGGCTGCCGTACGGCGGTCACCTCACCCACGGCAGTAAGGCGAACTTCTCCGGCAAGTGGTTCCACCCGGTTCCGTACCGGGTCAACCGGGAGACCGAGGAGATCGACTACGACGAGGTGCGTGATCTCGCGCTGGCGCACCGGCCGAAACTGATCATCTGCGGCGCTACGTCGTACCCACGGCTCATCGACTTCGCCCGGTTCCGGGAGATCGCCGATGAGACCGGGGCGTACCTGCTGGTCGACGCGGCCCACTTCATCGGATTGGTGGCGGGCCGGGCCGTACCGTCGCCGGTCCCGTACGCCGACGTCGTCACCGCGACCACCCACAAGGCGCTGCGCGGGCCGCGCGGCGGAATGATCCTCTGCCGGGGCGAACTGGCGCAGCGCATCGACAAGGCGGTCTTCCCGTTCGCCCAGGGCGGGCCGATGATGCACGCCATCGCGGCCAAGGCGGTCGCCTTCCGGGAGGCCGGCACACCGGAGTTCCGGGGCTACGCCAACCAGACCGTCCGTAACGCGCGGGCGCTCACCACCGGCCTGGCCGCCGCCGGGATGCGGCCGGTCACCGGCGGCACCGACACCCACCTCGCGGTGTTCGACCTGCGCGAGGTGGGTGTGACCGGTCAGGAGGCCGAGGCGCGGTGCGCACGGGTGGGCATCGCGCTGAACAAGAACCCGGTGCCGTACGACCCGGAGCGGCCCGCCGTGTCGTCAGGCATCCGGATCGGCACCCCGAGCGTCACGTCCCAGGGCATGCGCGAGGACGAGATGCTGCGCATAGCCGAGCTCATCACGTCGACGGTTCTCGCCGATCCGGCCACCGAGGAGGGGGCGCGGACGTCACGAGAGGTCGCCGCCGAGGTGGCGAACCTGGTGGCCCGCTTCCCGCCCTATCCGTGCAGCGATGCCGCTCACCAGGCTCACGAAGCGGTCGGCACCTGATCGCTGTTCTCCGGGTCCTCGCTGTTCTCCGGCTTCCCGGCGTCGCGGGCCTCGTCACGCCGGTTGGCGGCCAGACTGGTCAGGGTCACCGTGGTGAGGACCACGATGATCACGACGAGGGACAGCGGCGTGGGAACCGTCGGCAGCCAGGTCCAGACGTCGTGCGCCCAGTGCAGGACCAGCTTCACACCGATGAAGGCCAGGATGATCCCGAGCCCGTAGTCCAGGTGCCGGAGCTTGCCGAGCGCGTTGCGGAGCACGAAGTACAGAGCGCGCAGGCCGAGCAGGGCGAAGACGTTCGTCGCGAAGACGATGTACGGGTCGCTGGTGACGCCGTACACCGCGGGCACCGAGTCGACGGCGAAGACGATGTCGGTCATGAAGACGGCGACCACGACCAGGGCCATCGGGGTGAGCGTGCGGCGACCGGCCTCGCGCACGGTCAGCGCGGCGCCGTGGTAGCGGTTGGTGACCGGCATCAGCTTGCGCAGCAGTTTCACGCTGCGCATATCGTCGATCGAGACGGACTTCTCCTCGTCCGCGCCGGCTTCCCGCAGCACCTTGATCGCGGTCACCAGCAGGATGCCGCCGAAGAGCAGGAAGGCCCAGGTGCCCGAGCTGATCACGGCCGCGCCCGCCGCGATGAAGACGGCCCGGAGCACCAGGGCCCCGACGATGCCGAACAGCAGGACCCGCTGGGCCAGCTCACGCGGGACGGCGAAGGCCGTCAGCAGCAGCATGAAGACGAACAGGTTGTCGACCGACAGGGACTTCTCGACGACCCATCCGGTGAAGAACTCGACCGAGGCGGTGCCTCCGTAGAGCGGCCAGAGGATCAGACCGAACACCACGGGCAGCGCCATGTAGAAGACGGTCCAGCCGACCGCCTCCCGCATCGGTACGTCATGAGGCCGCCGCGTGATGACGAAATCCATTGCCAGCAGGCCGAGAAGCAGTGCGATCGTGACAGTCCAGAGCAGCGGCGAACCGATCGATTCGATCGGGGCGGCTAGGACGGTTTCCTGGGACACCGGCTTCTCCTCGAACATGTGTCATCGTTCGAGGTCTCCCTCACTCGCGGCATTGCACACGAGTATCCGTCCGAGGTCCTGATCTGCAGGTCCGTACTGACCGGAGCGAATTTCTGAGGTACTCCCCCCAGTGAGACCCTATGAGCGCTCCCTGGACAGAACCTGAGAACAGCCGGGGTCCGGCCTGCTCCGTGTGGTGCTGCCCGATCACCGGTAGCGGGTATCTTCAGGGCCGCACCGCGCGGACGGTGTGACTGTGGTGAGGAGTCTGGAGATGAGTGTGGCGACCGAGACCAGCCCGTTGGCCGATCGCCTGCGGCACCTTCGGGCGCCCCTGGTGGTCTCCGGGGTGCTGCTGATCGCCACTCCCGCCGTCGGCTGGTGGGCCGACGGGACGGTCGGCGCCCTCGGAGCGGCGGCCGGGGTGCTGGTGACGGCCGGCGGATACGCGCTCTCCAGCATCACCGTCGCCTGGGCGGACTGGATCAGCCCGAAACTCGTGTTCAGCGTCGGTCTCGCCAGCTACCTTTTCAAGGTCTCGCTGCTCGGCATCGTGCTGATGACCGTGTTGCGGGTGAGCTGGCCGGGGACCCGGATGATGGCGATCGGCATGGTCGTTGCGATCCTGTCCTGGATGATCACGCAGACCTGGTGGACCTACCGGCATGGCGCGCCGGAATCGAAACCGCAATGAATCGGCCGTCCGGTCCCCTGTTCGGGTTGCTTCCCGGGGGCAGAATAGAGATCAGCTAGGCAGGATTGCCGCAGCGGCGTATCTTAGGCATGATTCGGCTCCAGTCGAGTCACCACCTACACGGCGAGTCATCGTGCGGGGGGTGAATCCTGGACGCCAACCGGTAACTGATATCTTGCTCCCGTCATGACCGGTGACCAGAAACCTAATCCTCCCCAGCGCCCTGAGGGTGCTGATGCGGGGTGGTCAGCCGTCGGTTATCTGCTTGGCGGCATGATCGTTTGGGGCGGCATCGGGTGGATGGTGGATCGCTGGCTTAATCTTCCCCACGTCGGACTGCTGATCGGGTTGATCGGTGGTGGCGCTGCCGGGGTGTACCTGATTGTGAAGAGGCTGGGCGCCTGAATCGGCCCGAGCGACGGAGGATGCAAGTTGAGTAACTCGCCGCACGTGCTCGCTGCGGAGTTCCCGCCCGGCCTGGAGAGCTTCGAGTTCGGCAGTCTGATCCCCAGCCTGGAAGGCGGGATGTGGGCGACCGCCGTAACCAAGGTCACCCTGCTCGTCTGGGTCAGCGTGGCCATTCTGATCGTGCTGTTCCTGACGGCATACCGGAAGCCGCAGGTTGTGCCGACCAAGGGCCAGTGGATGGCCGAGAGCGTCTACAGCCTGGTCCGCGACAACATCGCCCGGGACATCATCGGGCCGCAGGGCGTTCGTTTCGCGCCGTACCTGACCACGCTGTTCGTCTTCATCTTGATGAACAACCTCTGGGGTATCGTCCCGTTCGCCCAGATCTCGCCGAACTCGCACATCGCTTTCCCGATTGTTCTCGCACTGTCCACCTACCTGCTCTACATCGCGGTGGGCGTGCAGCGCAAGGGTGTCGGGCGATACATCAAGGACAGCATCTGGGTTCCCGGCGCCCCGCTCTGGGTGCAGCCGATCCTGGTGCCGATCGAGCTCTTCCAGGTCATCCTGCTTCGCCCGGCCACGCTGGCGATTCGTCTGTTCGCCAACATGTTCGCCGGCCACATGATCCTGCTGGTCTTCACGCTCGGCGGCGTGGCCCTGTGGCAGAGCGCCAACGTCGGGCTCAAGGTCACCGCCTTCGGTAGCTGGGGCATGGCGATCGTGATGACCCTGTTCGAGTTGTTCATCCTGATCCTGCAGGCGTACGTGTTCACGCTGCTGACCGCGACCTACCTGCAGAGCTCCGTTTCCGAGGAGCACTGAGACGAACCGGCTTCCCCGCCGGGAGAGCACCACCGTTCGACACAAGTGAATACCTGTCTCACCAAAACGTGCGCGTGACGATCACGCGTTCATTGCAGGAGGATCCAATGGAAGGCTCCCTGAACGTCATCGGCTACGGCATCGCCGCGCTGGGCCCCGGCATCGGTGTCGGTCTGGTGTTCGCTGCCTACATTCAGGCGACCGCCCGCCAGCCCGAGAGCGCTTCGCTCACCCGGGTCTACATGTTCATGGGCTTCGCCGTGATCGAGGCGCTCGCCCTGCTCGGCCTGGTGCTCGCGTTCGCACTCGCGTGACCAACCTGATCGATTCGATCAGCGGCGAAGGGAACCAGGGATGTTGCAGATAGCAGCGGAGGAGAGTGGCGGAAGCCACATCCTGTTGCCGCCGTTGGCGGAGATCATCGTCGGAACCATCGCATTCGGCGTGATCCTGTTCGTGCTGGCCAAGTTCGTCTTCCCGCGCATGGAGCAGATGTTCCAGGCGAGGGTCGATCTGATCGAGGGCGGCATCAAGCGCGCCGAGGCCGCTCAGGCCGAGGCGAACGAGCTCCTTGAGCAGTACAAGGCGCAGCTCGCCGAAGCCCGGACCGAGGCCGCTCGCATTCGCGACGAGGCTCGGGCCGATGCCGAGGGCATCCGGCAGGACGTGCTGGCGAAGGCCCGCGAGGAGTCGGACCGCATCATCGCGGCCGGCAACGAGCAGCTCAGCGCCCAGCGCGACGCCATCGTCCGGGAGCTCCGTTCCGAACTCGGGACGCTCGCGGTCGATCTGGCCGGCAAGATCGTCGGCGAGGCTCTCGCGGACGAGGCCCGCACCCGTGGCACCGTCGAGCGGTTCATCGCCGACCTCGACACGGCGGGACAGCGCTGATGACGTCGGGCGTAAGCCGCGAGGCCTACGGCGAGGCGTCCGCCCGGCTGACTGCCGAGACCGCGTCGGCAACCGCTCCGCAGCTGGTGACGGTCGCCGACGAGATCCTGTCGGTGGCCGGCCTGCTGCGGTCCGACCTGCGCCTGCGCCGGGCTCTGACCGATCCGTCCCGGCCCGGTTCCGACCGTGCCGAGCTGATCAAGTCACTGCTGACCGGCAAGCTCTCCAAGGCCACCGTCGACACGATCAGCACGCTGGTGGCCGGGCGGTTCGCCCGTCCGGGCCAGTTGCTCGACGCCACCGAGCACCTCGGTGTCGACGCGCTTCTGACCTCAGCGGATCGGGACGACAAGCTGACCGAGGTCGAGGACGAACTGTTCCGGTTCGGCCAGATCGTCGCCGGTGACTCCAGCCTGGCCAGAGCGCTGAGCGACGTGAGTGTTCCGCTCGCCGTCCGGGCTAAGCTGGTTCAGGAGTTGCTGAACGGCAAGGCGCAGGTGGTCACCACCCGCCTTGTCGAGGTCGCGCTGACCGGCTTCGGTGGCCGTGGCTTCGAGGCATCGCTGTCCCGGCTGGTCGAGGCGACCGCCGCGAAGAGCGACCACGAGGTGGCGTACGTGACGGTGGCCAAGCCGCTGACCGAGGCCGAGGAGCAGTCCCTGGCCGCGAAGCTGTCCGCGCTGTACGGCCACGAGGTGTCCCTGCATGTGGACGTCCAGCCCGCCGTTCTCGGTGGGGTCAGCGTCCGGGTCGGCTCCGACCTCTACGACGGCACGGTTCTGCGCAAGCTGAACGCAGCCAAGCAGGCGTTCGCCTAATTTAGCTCTTTCCCCTCGATTTCGATCGAGAAGCCCCCTCGGCGGCGGTGACGTCCCGAGCTAGACAGAGAAGGCAGAGGATGGCCGAGCTGACCATCTCCTCGGATGAGATCCGGGGGGCGCTAGAGCGCTACGTCTCGTCCGCCACGACCGACCTCACCCGTGAAGAGGTGGGCGTCGTCTCCGATGCGGGCGACGGCATCGCGCACGTCGAGGGTCTCCCCTCGGTGATGGCGAACGAGCTGCTCGAGTTCGCCGACGGCACCCTGGGTGTCGCGTCGAACCTCGACGTCCGCGAGATCGGCGCCGTTATCCTGGGCGACTACGCCGCCATCGAGGAGGGCCAGCCGGTCAAGCGCACCGGCCGCGTCCTCTCCGTCCCGGTGGGCGACGCCTTCCTGGGCCGCGTGGTGGACGCCCTGGGCAAGCCGATCGACGGTCTCGGTGAGATCCCGAACGAAGGCTTCCGCGAGCTGGAGCTGCAGGCGCCGAACGTGATGGCCCGGCAGCCGGTGAAGCAGCCGCTGCAGACCGGTATCAAGGCGATCGACGCCATGACGCCGATCGGCCGCGGCCAGCGCCAGCTGATCATCGGCGACCGCAAGACCGGTAAGACCACGGTCGCGATCGACACGATCATCAACCAGAAGGCGAACTGGGACTCCGGTGACCCGGAGAAGCAGGTCCGCTGCATCTACGTGGCGATCGGCCAGAAGGCCTCCACCGTCGCCAGCATCCGGGGCACCCTGGAGGCGCAGGGCGCGCTGCAGTACACGACGATCGTGTCGGCCCCCGCGTCCGACCCGGCCGGCTTCAAGTACATCGCCCCGTACACCGGCTCGTCCATCGGACAGCACTGGATGTACAACGGCAAGCACGTCCTGATCGTCTTCGACGACCTGACGAAGCAGGCCGAGGCCTACCGCGCCGTGTCGCTGCTGCTGCGCCGCCCGCCGGGCCGTGAGGCCTACCCGGGCGACGTCTTCTACTTGCACTCCCGCCTGCTGGAGCGCTGCGCCAAGCTCTCCAACGAGCTGGGTGGCGGCTCGATGACCGGTCTGCCGATCATCGAGACGAAGGCCAACGACATCTCGGCCTTCATCCCGACCAACGTCATCTCGATCACCGACGGTCAGATCTTCCTCGAGACCGACCTGTTCGCCTCGGGTGTGCGTCCCGCCATCAACGTCGGCACCTCGGTGTCCCGCGTGGGTGGTTCGGCGCAGGTCAAGGCGATGCGGACGGTCTCCGGCCGACTGCGCCTCGACCTGGCCCAGTTCCGTGAGCTGGAGGCCTTCTCGGCCTTCGCCTCCGACCTGGACAAGGCGTCGCGTGCCCAGCTCGACAAGGGTGTCCGCCTGGTCGAGCTGCTGAAGCAGCCGCAGTACTCGCCGTACTCGACTGTCGACCAGGTCATCGTGATCTGGGCCGGCACCACCGGCCAGCTCGACGACATCGCCGTCGGTGATGTGCGCCGCTTCGAGCAGGAGTTCCTGCAGTGGTTCAAGCAGCACAACAGTGATGTCTACACCACGATCGAGTCGACGAACCTGCTGAGCGACGACAACATCGAGAGCCTGAAGTCGGGCATCGTCGAGTTCAAGAAGTCGTTCCAGGGCGGTAGCTAGGCATGGCCGCCGGTCAGGTATCGGCGCTGCGTCGGCGCATCCGCACCGTCAAGTCGACCAAGAAGATCACCAAGGCGCAGGAGCTGGTCGCCACCAGCCGGATCGCGAAGGCCCAGGAACGGGTCAACGCCTCCCGGCCGTACTCCCTGGCGATCACCAAGGTGCTCGGCGCTCTCGCGTCGAACGCCTCGGTCGACAACCCGCTGCTGACCGCGCGTGAGCGCGTTCAGCGGGCGGGGGTCCTACTGATCACCAGTGACCGGGGCCTGGCCGGCGCCTACAACGCCAACGCCATCCGTACCGCCGAGCAGCTGATCGCTCAGCTGAAGGCGGACGGCAAAGAGGTGGCGCTGTACATCGTGGGCCGGAAGGGCTTCGGGTACTACACGTTCCGCAACCGGCCGGTGGCCGCGAGCTGGACCGGATTCTCCGAGCGCCCCACGTTCGCCGACGCCAAGCGCATCGGTGACGGGCTGATCGAGGGCTTCCAGGCCGGTTCGGCTACCGAGGGGACCTTCGGACCCGAGGGCATCGCGGGTGTGGACGAACTCCACATCGTGAGCACCGAGTTCAAGTCCCTGATGACTCAGCAGGCCAACGCGAAGCCCCTCGCGCCGGTCGAGGTCGAGGTGCAGGAGGAGAAATCCTCCGAGCCGAAGGCGTCGTACGAGTTCGAGCCGGACGCCGACGAGCTGCTCGACGCGCTGCTGCCGAAGTACCTCAACACGCGGATCTACGCGGCGTTGCTGGACTCGGCGGCCAGCGAGTCGGCCTCGCGCCGGCGGGCGATGAAGAGCGCGTCGGACAACGCCGACGACCTTCTCAAGCGGTACACGCGCGAGATGAACTCCGCGCGGCAGGCTGCGATCACCCAGGAAATCAGTGAGATCGTCGGCGGCGCCAACGCGCTGGCCGCGGCGGGAAGTGATGTGTGATGACTGCTGTTGCTGAGCCCACCAAGGCGGCCACTGGTGTCGGCCGCGTCGCCCGGGTCATCGGCCCGGTCGTCGACGTCGAGTTCCCCCGTGACGCCATGCCCGCGATCTTCAACGCGCTGAAGGTCGACGTCACCCTCTCCGAGGGCAAGAAGACGCTGACCATGGAGGTCGCCCAGCACCTGGGTGGCAACCTGGTCCGCGCCGTCTCGATGCAGGCGACCGACGGCCTGATCCGCGGTTCCGCGGTCACCGACACCGGCGCGCCGATCTCGGTGCCGGTCGGTGACGTGACCAAGGGCCACGTGTTCAACGCCCTGGGCGAGGTGCTCAACGTCGACCCGTCGACGCTGGACATCCAGGAGCGCTGGTCGATCCACCGCAAGCCGCCGGCGTTCGCGGACCTCGAGCCGAAGACCGAGATGCTGGAGACCGGCATCAAGGTGCTCGACCTGCTCGCGCCGTACGTGCGTGGTGGCAAGATCGGCCTGTTCGGCGGTGCCGGCGTGGGCAAGACGGTGCTCATCCAGGAGATGATCATCCGCGTTGCCCGTAACTTCGGTGGCACCTCGGTGTTCGCCGGTGTCGGCGAGCGCACCCGTGAGGGCAACGACCTCATCCTGGAAATGGAAGAGGGTGGCGTTCTGGACAAGACCGCCCTGGTCTTCGGCCAGATGGACGAGCCGCCGGGCACCCGTCTCCGGGTCGCCCTGACCGCCCTGACCATGGCGGAGTACTTCCGGGACGTCCAGAACCAGGAGGTGCTGCTCTTCATCGACAACATCTTCCGGTTCACCCAGGCCGGTTCCGAGGTCTCCACCCTGCTCGGCCGGATGCCGTCGGCGGTCGGTTACCAGCCGACGCTGGCTGACGAGATGGGTGAGCTGCAGGAGCGGATCACCTCGGTCCGGGGCAAGGCGATCACCTCGCTCCAGGCGATCTACGTGCCCGCCGACGACTACACCGACCCGGCGCCGGCCACCACGTTCGCCCACCTGGACGCGACCACGAACCTCGAGCGGTCGATCTCCGACAAGGGCATCTACCCCGCCGTGGACCCGCTGGCCTCCAGCTCGCGGATCCTGGCGCCGGAGTTCGTCGGTGCCGAGCACTACACGGTGGCCCGTGAGGTCCAGCGGATCCTGCAGAAGTACAAGGATCTGCAGGACATCATCGCCATCCTCGGTATGGACGAGCTGTCCGAGGAGGACAAGGTCACGGTGCAGCGGGCCCGCCGCATCGAGCGGTTCCTGTCGCAGAACACCTACGCGGCGGAGCAGTTCACCGGCGTCCCCGGCTCGACGGTCCCGCTGAAGGAGACCATCGAGGCGTTCAAGAAGATCTCCGAGGGTGAGTACGACAACTACCCCGAGCAGGCCTTCTTCATGTGTGGCGGCCTCGAGGACCTCGAGAAGAACGCGCACGAGCTGATGAAGGGCTGACCTCGGTCAGCTGTTGACGAGAGCCGCGCCGGTGAACACCGGCGCGGCTTCTTCGTATCGTCGA
>DATMVU010000485.1:0-18777 GCA_035562875.1 Actinoplanes sp.
GTTTCAGTGCGTGGGAGTTCACCGGACGGACCACCCGCATCAGCCCCGGTGATGCGGGTCGCCTGATCGGTACGCTGCCCTACGAAAACGTTTTCGGCAAGATGTTCGCGGTGTTACGAAATTGATCCATGTGAACACAAGTCGTCAATACATACACGCGTGCATGTATCTTCGCCGGGTGCGACGCACCGCGGAAGACACCGCCGTCACCCGGGAGGCCCTCCTCGAAGCGGCCCTCTTCGAGTTCGCCGAACGGGGCGTCACCGCCACCCGGCTGACCGAGGTAGCCCAGCGCGCCGGTGTCACCCGCGGCGCCCTCTACCACCATTTCACCGACAAGACCGGCCTCTGTTCCGCCACCGTCGCCCACTTCTGGGAGCCGCTCACCGCACCGGTCTGGTCCACGCTCGACGCCGGCCTCCCCACGTTCCTGACCACGTGGCTCACCCGTCTCCGCGACGACGCCCGCTTCCGGTCCCTGCTGACCATCACGATCAACGCGGTCCCCAGAGCCGCCACGACGGAGTCCACCACCCTCCGCGACTGGCACACCCGCCTGACCGCCGCCGTCACCGAACAAGCGGCCCGCCTCGGCCGGCCCCCGATCCCCGGTAGGCAGGCGCTCCCGTTCGGTCATCCCACGTTCCGCAACAGGCAGGCGCGTCACTTCGGTCGCACCGCCCTCCCCCGCAACCAGGCGACCCAGTCCGAGAACACCACTTCCCCCGCGGAACCGGCGACAAGCCCGAGACGCACCGGCTCCTCAGCCGAGCAAGAAGCCCGCCCCGGACACACCGCCTCCCCCAGCGGTCAGAGGAGCAACACCGAACGCACCGGTTTCCCGGGGGAGGAAGCTGCTGCCCAGACCGAGCCTGACCCTGCCGGGGGTGCCGCACCGGAACAGGCAGCCGCGAACATTCTCGCCTGGATGTGCGGCACCGCCCTGTTAGCCGCCACCGACCCGACCCTGCTCCCCACCAGCGCCCCGCTCCTCACCGGCGAGATCAACAGCTCCCTGGAGTCGACGGTCACCGAACTGGATCAGGCAGCAGTCCCCGCGGCAGCACCATCCGCCCCCGAGAACAGGCCCGATGAGTGATCCGGCAACCGATCCCATGACCGATTCAGGGTCTGCGGCGACCCCCGGCGACACCGTTCCCGCGCCGGGCGCCGACATCCTCCGGTACGCCGCCCTGGTCTCGTGGCTGCCCCGCACTTCCCGCCGCCGGACGTTCGGCTATCAGGTCGCCGGCCGTCCACCCGTCGGCATCCGGGCGGACTGTTGCGGCCGCGTGCCCGGTCATAGCCGGTTCTACTGCCATTACCGCCCCGGTCACCGGTCTGCAGGGAACGGTCGGTCTGACACCGGGCCTGGTCCAGCCACATCCAGACCAATAACACACCTGATCCGGATGTGAACCCCCGGAAACACACGATGACGTATCGACTTGACCCACATCGCTGATGAATGGAATGGGTTGGGCATGAAGTCACTGGTGAATTAAACGGCTTGACTACCACGTTGCTGATGAATGAAATAGCTTGACCACCACATCATCGATGAGGGAATCGACCGGTGACCACGGCGCTGCTGATCACGGGCACGGTCGGCGTCGGTAAGACGACGGCGGCCGAGGCTGTCGGTGACCTGCTGACGGAACGTGCCGTGCCGCACGCGGTGATCGACCTGGACTGGTTACGCCGGGCCTGGCCGAGTCCACCCGACGATCCGTTCCAGCATCGGCTCACGGTGCGTAATCTGCACACGGTGACTGGCGGTTTTCGGGAGGCCGGCGCACAGCGGCTGATCCTGGCCGGGGTGGTGGAGACCGGCACGGAACGCGCCGACTACGAGGCAGCGGTCGGCGCCCCACTCACGGTCTGCCGTCTCACCACCGATATTGCGGCGGTACGGGCAAGGCTGCACCACCGTCACCCCAACGACCCCGACGGCTTGACGTGGCACCTGAACCGATCCACCGTTCTGGACCGGATCCTGGAGGCAGCCCGAATCGAGGACTTCACCATCGACACCACCGGCCTGACTCCATCCGAGACGGCGCGACAGATCCTCGTCCATTGGTGACGACGGCCCGCCGCGCCCACTGGCAGAGCTGAACAGCCGCGCCTGCCCATGGACCGTCCGCCGGCCGATGGACCGGCCGACGATCACATTGATGGTCCGGCCGTCGGCACCCCTCGCAAATCCCGGTGGTTCACCTATGGGTGGACAGGTTGGCTACACCGGCAAATCCGAGTAGTTCCCCTGGAAAGACCGAAGGCCGCGGGTGTGTAAAGAGATCGGCTGATCTGGTTTTGTGAGTTGTCAGTGGAGGACCGGGTCGAGCCGGCCTTCGAAGGCGAGTCGGGGAGCACTCTCGGCGGCATGACGAAAGACAACACCGGCCGAGTCCTCACCATCGCCTTCACCGTCGGCGGAGTCCTGCTGTTGTGGGTGGTCGACGGCCCGCTGGCCGGCCGCGAGCTGCTGGTCCGGCAGGGTGGCGGCGTGCATCCGGTCGGACCGGTGGCCGTCGCCGGGGCCGCGCTGCTGGCCGGGCTGGCGGCCTGGGCCCTGCTGACGCTCCTGGAGCGGGCCGGCCGGCGTTCCGCCTATCGGTATGTGGCTTCGGCCGGGCTCGTCCTGTCACTGGCCGGGCCGTTGACGGCGGCGCAGGACCCAGCCGGCCTGCTGGCGCTGGGCGGCCTGCACCTGACCGTGGGTGCGGCTCTGATCATCGGTCTGCCCGGGCTCCGTTCGCACGCCGGCGCGTGTAGGGCACCGCGAACAGGTACAGCCCCGTGACCAGGAGGAGGAACAACGGCGGCAGGGGTGTGTACGAGACCCACTCCACCGGGTTCTCCAGGGCGAGCGCTACGAAGGTGGCGATCACCGTCGCGGTGAAGATGATCGACGTCCATCGGTGGAACTGCCGGATCCGCTTCTGCATGATGTCCTCCCGGATGTGGCTCTCTGCCTTCCGGAAGAACGCTACTGACCAGCACCGGCCTGGGACTTCTCGATTCCTGACCGTCTCGGGTGCGGATCCGGCCGCGGTACGGGCGGGGATGTCAGGCCCAGCGGACCGTCGCGAGTTCGTTCAGGCCGGAGATCTCCAGAAGCGGGGCGAGGATCGGGCCGGTGAGCACTTCGATGTGGTCCGCGTGGGCGAACAGTGCCGCCAGCCCGGCACTGTCGAGGTACTGCACCGCGGTCAGGTCCACCGTCAGCGGGGATCCGGACGCGAGGGTGACCGCCGATGTCAGCGCCGCGGCGAAGGTGTCGGCGTTGCTCATGTCGATCTCACCGGCAGCCGTCAGTACCGTTCCCGGACCGTTGGTGAGGGAGAGCGCGGTGGTCATCAGAGAATCCTCGCCTGCATGTCGACGATGGTGCCGGTGTTTCCGGAGGTCACGGTGACTGCCTGCATGAAGGCGCGCATCAACGTCAACCCCCGGCCGCGGTACGGGTTGGCGGCCGGATCGGGGTTTCTCCACACACCGGTGTCCGAGACGACCAGACGCAGGTCGCCGGCGGTGGCGGCGGCACGCAACCGGATCCGGCCGCCGGGGCTGTCCCGATGGCCGTGCTCGATCGCGTTGGCGCACGCCTCACCCGCTGCCACCAGGATGTTCTGGGTGGTCGCCGGGTCGATACCGCAGCGTTCCAGCCAGCCACGCAGGGCCGACCGGACGGGTGCGAGCCGGCCCGACTCGGCGGGGAACTCCAGGTCTAGGGGGCCGGGATGGCGGTAGAGGAGGACTGCCACGTCGTCGTCGTAGCCGTTGTCGGGGATCAGCCGGTCCATGATCTCGGTCGCCAGGTCCTCGATCGGGGTGCCGAGGCCGCGCTGGACCGCGGCGCTGACCCTGCTGATGCCGCTGGACAGCGGCTGGCGGCGGCGTTCGACGAGACCGTCGGTGTAGAGCAGCAGCGTGGCACGGGCGGGCACGGTGTACTCGGCCTCCGGGCGTTCACTGCCGGTCCGTACCGCGACGGGCCTGGATCTGCCCTGGTCGAGGAGGTGGGTGCTGCCGTCGGGGTGGCCGACGATGGCCGGTGGGTGGCCGGCGCTGGAGTAGACCAGCTGGCCGGTGCCGGGGTCGAGGACGCCGCAGAAGACTGTGGCACAGGCAGCGCCGGGCAGCATGGCCGCGAAGACGTCGAGGGACATCAGCGTGCGGGCCGGGCTGGAGTCGCGGAGCAGCAGGGCGCGGCAGGCGCTGCGGAGCTGGCCCATGACGGTGGCCGCTTCCAGGCCGTGCCCGACACAGTCGCCGACGACGATGCCGATGCGGCCGTCGGCGAGTTCGATCGTGTCGTACCAGTCGCCGCCGACCTTGAGTGGCCGGGTGGCCGGTTCGTAGCGGACCGCGAAGCCGCTGGGCAGCCGGTCCGGGCCGAGGATGGCGCGTTGCAGCGCGAGGGCGGTCTCGCGCTGCTGGTCGATCTGGTGGATCCGGTTGAGGCCCTGACCGAGGTGACCGGCGAGCAGTGCCAGCAGTGTCTCGTCGGGGGCGGAGAACGGGCGGGCCGGGCCGGCTTCGATCCAGAGGACCATGGTGCCGGCGGGGTGCCCGAGGGTGATGCCGGTGCCGGTGTGGTCCTCGGTGACCGGGGTGAGGACCGGCCGGGCACGCAGCGCCAGCAGAGCAGCGCGGCGCTGTTCGGGCAGGTTGTCCCAGTTCACGGTGGGATCGGTGCAGGTGAGGGCAGGATTGTCGGCATCGCTGAAGACGGCGGCCAGGACGTGGGTGGCCTGCCAGATCTCGCGCAGTTCGGCCAGGACCGCGGTGAGTGCGCCGTCGACGTTCTCAGCCTCGGACAGCCGCAGGCCCAGGGCGGCCAGGGCACTGTCGCGCTGGACGGCGTGCTGTTCGGCGGTGACGTCGCGGAAGGTGCCGACGATGACGCGCCGGCCGGTGTCCGGGTCACGGACCTGGTTGAACGCGGCCGCCGCCCACAGCCGCCGGCCGTCCCGGTGCACGACCGGGATGGTGTAGGAGCCGGTCGGCCGGCCGAGCAGCATCCTGAACGCGTCGGCGACCGCCTGGTGGCCGTCGGCGTCGGTGTCACGGTCCGGCCACCACGGGTGTACCGGCAGGTAGGGCAGTCCTTCCGGCCCGTACCCGAGGATGTCGGTGAAAGCGCTGTTGATCTCGATGATCGCGCCGCTCTCGTCGCAGACGAAGAACGCCTCCTGGAGCGAGTCGATCAGTGCCGTCCGCCAGCGGGCGTGGTGGTTGCGCAGGCGGGCCAGGTCGACGTTGGCGCGGACCCGGGCGAGGAGTTCAGCGGCGGAGAACGGCTTGAACAGGTAGTCGTCGGCGCCCGCGTCCAGGCCCTCGATGGACGCCTCCTGCCCGGCGCGGGCGGACAGCAGCAGCACCGGGGTACCGGCCGTGCGCGGGTCCGAACGCAGGGCGGCGACCAGCTGCAACCCGTCGAGGCGGGGCATCATCACGTCGCTGACCACGATGTCGGGAGTGTCGGCGCGGGCGGCCTCGAGCGCGTACCGGCCGTCGACGACCGCGACCACCCGGTAACCGGCCGAGCGCAGCAGCCGGGTGAGATAGTCGCGCATGTCGGCGTTGTCGTCGGCGACCAGCACCGAGGCGCCGGTGGTGGGGGCGGATCCGGCGACCGGCCCGGGCTCGGGAACCGGGCCGTCCTGGGACGGCAGCCAGCGCAGCGCCTCCTGCAGGAACGGGTCGGCGTTGGCGGAGAGCGGCGTGGCCGGCCCCGCCGGAACCTCGGTGTACTCGGGCAGGTGCGCGTGGCCGAACGGGAGGCGGATCGTGAACGACGTACCGCTGCCGGTCTCGCTCTGCGCGGCGATCGTCCCGCCGTGCAGCCGGACGAGTTCCTGGACCAGTGCCAGGCCGATGCCGCTGCCCTCGTTGGATCGCGAGCGGGCGTTCTCGATGCGGTGGAATCGTTCGAACAGGCGGGGCATCTCGTCGGCGGGTACGCCCACACCGGTGTCCGTGACGGTGACCACCGCGTCGGCCCCGTCGGCGCGCACGGTGACCCGGACCCCGCCGTCGAAGGTGAACTTGAGTGCGTTGCTGAGCAGGTTGAGGACGACCTTCTCCCACATGCCCAGGTCGACGTGCACGTGTTCGGGCAGGACCGGGCAGTCCACGTCGAAGGTCAGCCCGGCTCGTTCGATCGCCGACCGGAAGGCGCTGGCAAGCTCGGCGGTGACGGCGGACAGATCGACCGGCTCGTAGCGGGCCTGCATCCGCCCGGCTTCGATCCGGGAGAAGTCGAGCAGGGTGTTGACCAGTTTGCCCAGCCGCAGGCCGTTGCGGTGGATGACCTCGAGTTCCGCACGGACCTCGTCGTCCGCGGTGGCCCGGCGGGCGAGCAGTTCCTCCACCGGACCCATGATCAAGGTCAGGGGGGTACGGAACTCGTGGCTGATGTTGGAGAAGAAGGTGGTCTTCGCGCGATCGAGTTCGGCCAGTTCCTCGGCCCGCCGTTGCTGGGCCCGGAAGCTGCGTGCGCTGGCGATGCCGGCGGCGACGTGGCCGGCGGCCAGTTCCAGGAAACCGCGGTAGCCGTCGTCGAACGGGCGGTACCGGTTCAGGCCGGTGACGAGGAAACCGTACGGGGCGCCGCCCTGCTGGAGCAGCGGCAGCACCAGCGCCCGGGTCGGTGGCTCCGCCCAGTCGCCCGAGGGAAGCCCGGTGAACGCCTTCCCGGTCAGTTCGACGACCGCCGGCTCCCCGGCGGCGGCCCGGCCGGCCGGCCACAGGTCCGGCGAGGTCGCGGGATGATCGCTGTCGATTCCGGTCGACGCGGCGAGAAGGGCCCGGCCGTCGTCCCCGAACAGGTAGGTGAGAGTGAACGGCAGATCCCCGAGGTTCCGGCCGAGCTGCCGGCTGGTGAACAGGAGCATCTCCTGCTCGGTGCGGGCCACCGTCGGGTCCGAGCCCAGGTCGCGCAGCGTCCGCATCCGGCGCTCGCCGATGACCTGCTCGGTGTCCTCGCTGACCACGCACAGCATGCCGATCAGCGCACCGTCGTCGTCGTGCAGCGGGCTGTAGGAGAAGGTGTGGTACGACTCCTCCGGGTAGCCGGACCGTTCCACGAAGAGCAGCAGACCCTCGTCCCAGGTGGCTTCGCCGGTGCTGAGCACGGTGTCGATGCGGGGGCCGATGTCGTCCCAGATCTCCGCCCAGACCTCGCTGGCCGGGCGGCCGAGCGCCCACGGGTACTTCTCGTGCAGCGTGTGCCTGCGATAGGCCGCGTTGCAGAAGAAGGTGAGCTCCGGGCCCCAGGCCATCCACATCGAGAACCGCGACGACAGCAGGATGCTGACCGCGGTCCGCAGGCTCTGTGGCCACTGCCCGGGATCACCCAACGGAGTCGCCGCCCAGTCGACGGCAGCCAGGTCGGCGCCCACCTCGGGATCGGCCGAGAAGGCATGCGGCGAGAGTGGATGTTCGGTACCGCTCATCGCAGAAGCTGTCTCCTCGCCACCGGCCTGCAGAACACGGTAACCGGCGGCGCTGTGAACCGCCGGTCGGGGTCAGCCTCTCCAGCTATCCGGAACGCCCTCGAACAAACCATCTCCGCGACATTGATCTGGTCACTTCGGCGGAGTGCCGTTCCGGGATCGACCGCGACGGCCTTCTCCGCGTACAGTCCGGTTACCACCTAGTCAAAAAGTTGACTATTCAGGAGGACGTCATGCATCCGTTCCGGCAGGCCGTCGAAGCCCGGGACAGCGCCGCCATCGAGGCGCTGCTCGCCGAGAACGTCGTGTTCACCAGCCCCGTGGCGCACAAGCCCTACCCCGGCAAGCCGATCACCGCAGCGATCCTGCGTGCCGTGATGAGGGTCTTCGAGGACTTCCGGTACGTACGGGAGTACGACGCCGGGGATCATCACGCGCTCGTCTTCGAAACCACCGTCAACGGCCGCCGGATCACCGGCTGCGACTTCCTGCACACCGACGAGAACGGGCTGATCGACGACCTGACGGTCATGGTCCGGCCGCTGTCCGGAGCGAACGCGCTGGCCGAGGCGATGGCCGCCCAGTTCCCACGAATCCAGAGCGAAGCCGTCGAGGCACTGACCGGGCAGCCCTGACCGCTACTGCCCCCGCAGCATCCGGACCCGCCGCAGAAACGGGATCGGCTGCCCGGGCGGTTCGCCCGTCATGACACCTCCATCAGGCACGGTGTCGCTCTCACCGTCCTCCGGTGATTCTTCATTCCGGCACGAGCGCGTTCGTTCGCGGATCCACCGAAAGACGCCCATCGAGTGGCGACCGCTTCCACGGAATGGTCCGGGAGCCCACCGGCGAACAGGTGACGGGTGAACAGGGCCCTGCATGTCGGCGGGTGGGTTAGTGGTGGCAGGGTCTGCGGGCATGGACCTGACCGTGATCCTCGGCCCGATGAAGGGCGGCAAGTCGCTGGAGATGATCAGTCTCCTGTCGCCGCTGGAACATGCCGGCATTCCGCATCGCATCTACCAGTCGGCTCGTCATGGGCGGGACACCGCCGTCACCTCGCGCTCGGGCGGCAGTCTGCAGACGGTGAAGGTGCATTCGCTGGCAGGAGTCGCGGACGGGGAGATCGAATGGATCGGGGTCGACGAGATCCACATGTTCGATGTCGATGACATCGCGGAACTCGGGGTGGCGGTCCGGCGAGGGATCAAAGTGGTGGTCGCCGGGATCGATCTCGATCATCGAGGGCTGTTGTTCGCGCCGGTGCGTGCGTTGTTCGAACTGGCGCCGGAACGGGTGATCTATCGGCGGGCGGTGTGTGACGTGTGCCGGTCGCTGGATGCCACGCATACGCAGGTGCTGGAGCACGGGAAACCGTTCATCCGGGAACTGGCGCCGTCGACGGCGCTGCCCGATGACGGGACCTACTCCTACGAAGCCCGCTGCCGGCGATGCGTGGTGCTGCCGTGAGGGTCGCCTGAGACGAGGCCGGGGCGGAACGGCTGAGGTCGAGGCGGGCGGCTGAGAGCGCGGGGCCGTTGAGACGGCAGGACGGTCGGGACGGCAGGACGGTCGGGACGGCAGGACGGTCGAGACGGCAGGACGGTCGGGACGGCAGGACCGTTGAGACGGCGGGGCGGTCGGGACTGCAGGGCTGTTGAGACGGCAGGGCTTGGTGGCGTACTCAGGAGGCCTTTTGGAAGTTGGTCTTGGTTTGGTGTTTGGCTCGGTACATGGCCTGGTCGGCGATGTTGAGGACCTGGTCGGGGTCGGCTACGGCCAAGCCGATGCTGGCGCGGACCGTTGCGGTGTCGCCGGACGGCAGGGGGCACGGGGCGGCCAGCAGCGGGGCCAGGCGGTCGGCGATCGTCGTGTAGCCCTCTTCGGGGCGGGCGGCGAGCAGGACCGCGAACTCGTCGCCGCCCAGGCGGGCCGGTAGGTCGTCAACCGTCAGGTTGTCGCGGAGGCGGGTGGCTGTCGCCTTCAGGACGGCGTCGCCGGCGGCGTGGCCGTAGCGGTCGTTCACCGGTTTGAAGTCGTCCAAGTCGATCAGCAGGACGCCGACGGGGGTGGTTGCCTCGCTCAGCCGGTTGAGGAAGCTGGCCCGGTTGGCCAGGCCGGTGAGACTGTCGGTGAACGCCATCGTGTGCAGGCGGCGGGTCAGGGTGTCGCGTTCGGCGAGCAGGTTGGCGTTGTCGATGAACGCGGTCAGCTGGCGGGCCACCACGATGCCGGTGCAGACGATCGCACCGATCTGGATGATCCAGGCGCGGATGTCCAGGCCGCGGGTGACGAGGGTGACGATGAGCAGGGCGTAGAGGCCGGCCAGGGCGAAGTACGGCAGGAGGCTGTACGGGCGCTGTTGGGCCGTCGGCAGGGCGACGTGCCCGGCCCGGTAGTCGCTGTGCTCCCGCCAGGAGGCCAGGAGCAGCAGGATGTGGCAGGCCAAGGACAGGACGAAGACGGGACCGGGACGGCCGGCGCGGGCCAGTTCGGGGCCGAGGGTGCGGGCGGTGGCCTCCAGGATGGCGGCGAGCGGGCCGATCACGCCGATGTGCCAGCGGAACGGCGCCGATCCGCTCAGGTAGAGCCGGCCGACGGCGAACGCGACGAGGGTCGCCACCACCGGGCCGGCCACCACCCCGACGACGGCGCCGGCCGCGAGTACGCTGGTCACCGACCAGTACAGGCCGATCGCGGCGACAGCGGTGACGACGGTGGCCAGGTCCAGGTGGAAGCAGAGGCGTTCCCGGCCGGAGCGGTACGGCAGCGGGTAGGTGGCCATCACGCCGATCATGATCAGGCCGCCCAGGCCGAGGCTGACGGTGCGGGACATGCCGGTTCCGGACTGCGAGGACAGCGACAGCGGATCGGCGAGGGTGCCGGCCACCTGGATCCAGTCGCCGAGGGCGAAGATCGATGCGGCGATCACGAAGGCCTGGAAGAAACGGCGTTGCGGGGCGCCGGGGTCCATCAGACCGATGGCGCGGTACGCGTACCAGGCCATGCCCGTGGTGAAGATTGCAGCCGTCAGCCAGCAGAGGGTCGCGGCCAGGGCGCGGCCACCGACGCCGGTGAGGAACAGTACGCAGAGCAGAACGGTCAGGGCGATGGCACCGGCGGGGACCCGGGCGCCTTTGGGCAATGGCACGTCCTCCCATCGGCACCGCCACCGGCCCGGATGAGGAAAGCGCGACCGGCCCGGATGAGGGAGGAGACCAGCCGGGGCGGGTGCGGGCGGTCTACGGAGAAGGCGGAACCCGCAGGGATCGGTAGACTTCGCTCGTGCGTGACGCGGAGAGCCGCCGTAAGCCCGGTGAGCTGGAGACTCAGATCCTGGGTGTGCTGAGCGCCGCACACACTCCGCTGACCCCGCGGGAGGTGCTCGACCGGCTGGGGCGACCGTTGTCGTACAGCACCGTCGTCACGATCCTGACCAGGATGCACGACAAGGGGATGACCGCGCGGTACCGGGAGGGGCGGGCTTTCCGGTACGCGCCGCTCACCGACGCCGACACGATGGCTGCCGGGCGGATGTCCGCCCTGCTCGACTCGGGTGTCGACCGGGGCACCGTGCTGCGGCGTTTTGTCAGCGCTCTCGAACCCGGTGACGCCGAGCTGCTGCGGCAGATGTTCGGCAAGGAGTAGCAGCCGGGCCAGGCCTCGGGGCTGCGTGAGGCCCGGGCGGCAACCCCGCGAGGTCGCCACTCAGGGCTCTAAAGCCGGGCGGCGTACAGCAGCTCGCCCAGGTCCCAGAGGCACTCGGCGGTCCAGGCCAGGTCGAAGACCGCCACCCCGAGGGGCACCAGGAGCAGCAGCGGTGACCACGCCCGCAGGGGGCTGAGCAGCGACGCGACCCGTCGTGGCACGGCGCCCGCGCGCCGCAGGTCACCGGCGGCGGGGGCCATCCGCAGGCCGGCCGAGCCGGAGGAGACCAGGGCCGCGGCGCCGATCGCCTGGGCTACGGCCCGCCGGTCCCGGATGCGGGACGCGGCCTGTTCGTCGGCGGCGCGTTCGATCAGGTAGTCGATGCGGCGGGTGAGCAGCCGGAACGCCGGGTGGACGGCGGCGGCGACGCGGGTCAGCAGGATCAGCCGGTGGTGGTTGCCGCGCAGGTGGGCGTCCTCGTGGGCGAGCAGCGCAGAGTACTGGGTGTCGTCGAGGGCGGCCCGCATGCCGGTGGTGACGACGACCCGGCCGTCGGGGATGGCGAAGGCGGCGGCCCGGTCGTCGTCGATCAGCACGACCCGGCTGGTATCGGCCGGGCCGGCGGCGGCGCACGCGGCGGGAGCAGCCGGGTCGGCGGCGGAGAGGCCGGCGTAGAGGCGGACGGCGGCGGTCTCCCGGCGGTGCCGCCTCCAGACGCGGGTGATCCCGGCCACGGCGAGCAGGGTGAGCACTGCGGAGAGCCAGGACACCCACGGTTCGCGGGCGGTGTCGGCCCGCACGATCCGGTCGGAGTAATGGAAGAACGCGCCGGTGGCCGGTAGTTCAGCGACTGCTTTGAGGCCGAACGCGACGAGGGTGACCAGGCAGGCGGTCGCGGCGGCGGCCAGTGCGAGGACCAGGAAGCGGGCCGCGGCCTCGGGGCGGAGACGGTCGGCGAGGAGGCGGACCGCGAGCGTGACCAGAATCGGGCAGATCACCACTGATGACACGAAGTGATCGAACACCGCTGGCTCCGTTCGTACGGAACCACAGTGTGCCACGGGCCGCATAACCGAACAGCGACTGGACACCGAGGGTAGGCAACCCTAATCTACAGCCTGTAGAAGCAAAGTAAGGCAATCCTAATCGGAGGACGGTTCATGTTCGCCACGTACCTCATCGGGCTGCGTGAAGGGCTGGAGGCCACCCTGGTCGTCAGCATCCTCGTCGCGGCCCTGACCAGGTCAGGGCGCCGGGACCGGCTGCCCGCGCTCGGGGCCGGAGTCGCCGTCGCGGCCGTGCTCTCGGTGGGGTTCGGATGGCTGCTCAGCTACACCTCCACCACTCTGCTCCAGGAGTACGAGCAGAGGGAACTGTTCGAGGCGATCACCTCACTCCTCGCTGTCGCCTTCGTCACCTGGATGATCTTCTGGATGCGCCGGGCCGCCCGGTCCATCGCCGGTGAACTGCGCGGCAGGCTCGACCAGGCACTGAACCTGGGTACGGCGGCGGTGGCGCTGATGGCGTTCCTCGCGGTCGTCCGGGAAGGCCTGGAGACGTCACTGATCTTCTACTCGGCGGTGCAGGGCGCCGTCGACAACAGCGGGCCGCTGTACGCATTGATCGGTGGCATCGCGACGTCCATATTGATCGGCTGGATCATGTACGCGACGACCGTCCGGATCAACCTGAGCGTCTTCTTCACCTGGACCGGCGTGCTGTTGATCCTGGTGGCCGCTGGAATCCTCAAGTACGGCGTGCACGACTTCCAGGAGGCGGGCGTCCTGCCGGGACTCAACTCCCTCGCGTACGACATCAGTTCGGTCCTTGATCCCTCGGCCTGGTACACCGCCCTGCTGACCGGCATGTTCAACGTCACCCCGACGGCGAGTGTCCTGGAGACGGTCGCCTGGGGCGCGTACGCCGCACCGGTCCTTCTGCTCTTCCTCAGCCCGCAAGAAAGCAAGCCCGCTCCCGTTCCGCAGTCTTAGGAGATCCGCGTGCGCACCACCCACCGATTGTTCGCCCTCGCCACCACAGGGGTTTTCAGCGCATCCTTGACCGCTTGCGGATCCACCGAAGAAGCCGCGAAAGCGGAGGCCGGCCCGATCACGGTGTCGGCCACCGACACCAGCTGCGAGGTGGCGACCACCACCGTCAACGCCGGGACCAGCGTCTTCGCCATCAGTAACAAGGGCCAGAAGGTCACCGAATTCTACGTCTACGCCGCCGGTGACCGGGTGATGGCCGAGGTGGAGAACATCGCCCCCGGCCTGTCCCGCAACCTGCACGTCGAACTGCCGGCCGGCACCTACGAGACCGCCTGCAAGCCGGGCATGATCGGCAAGGGCATCCGCGGGGCTTTGCAGGTGGAGGGTTCCGCCGCCCCGCTGACCGAGGACGCCGCGCTGCTGGCCGCGACCGAGAGCTACCAGCGGTACGTGAAGAGCCAGACCGCCGCCCTGCTGGAGAAGACAGGCGAGTTCGTGCAGGCGGTGAAGGACGGCGAGGCGGAGAAGGCGAAGGAGCTGTTCCCGGTGGCCCGCACCTACTGGGAGCGGATCGAGCCGGTCGCCGAGATCTTCGGTGACCTGGACCCGCGTATCGACGGCCGTGAGGAGGTCACCGAGGAGGGCCTGACCTTCGGTGGCTTCCACCGGATCGAGAAGGACCTGTGGGAGACCAAGGACATCTCGAAGTCCGGGCCGATCGCCGATCAACTGTTGACCGACGTCAAGGAGATCGTCACCAAGGCCAACGCCGAGAAGCTGTCCCCGCTGCAGCTCGCCAACGGCGCCAAGGCCCTGCTCGACGAGGTCGCCAGCGGCAAGATCACCGGCGAGGAGGACCGCTACTCGCACACCGACCTGTGGGACTTCAACGCCAACATCGAGGGTTCGAAGGCGGCCATCGCGTCGCTGCGCCCGGTCCTCGAGGAGCGTGACCCGGAGCTGGTCAAGACCCTGGACACCGAGTTCGCCACCGTGGACACCGCGCTTGCTGCACACCGCTCCGGCGACGGCTGGAAGCTGCACACCGACCTGACCGAGGCCGACCTGAAGACACTGTCCGACGCGATCAACGCCCTGGCCGAGCCGATCAGCAAGGTCGCGGCAGTGGTCTCCGGGAAATGACGCCGCTCTCCCGCCGTCGTGCCCTCGCCCTCGCGGGGGTGGGGGCCGCCGGCCTTTCCGGTGCGGCTGCCGTTGCGCTGTTGAAGGAGCCGGCCACCGACGAGATCGCCTTCACCGGTGAACACCAGGCCGGCATCGTCACCCCGGCCCAGGACCGGCTGCACTTCGTCGCGCTCGACGTCACCACCAAGGACCGCGACCGGTTCGTCAAGCTGCTGAAGGACTGGACGGCCGCCGCCGCCCGGATGACCGCCGGCCGCGACGCGGGCGAGATCGGCGCGGTCAACGGGGTCCCGGAGGCGCCACCGGACGACACCGGTGAGGCGCTCGGACTGCCGCCGTCATACCTGACGATCACCGTCGGGTTCGGGCCGGCCCTGTTCACCAGGTTCGGGCTGTCCGGTCAGCGGCCGGCAGCCCTCGAGGAACTCCCCCGGTTCACCGGCGACACCCTCGACCCGGCTCTCTCCGGCGGTGACGTCGCGATCCAGGCCTGCTCCAACGACCCGCAGGTGGCGGTGCACGCGGTCCGCAACCTGATCCGGATCGGGATGGGAGCGGTGAGCGTACGGTGGTCGCAGCTCGGCTTCGGCCGCACCTCGTCGACCACCGGCGGGCAGGCCACCCCGCGCAACCTGTTCGGGTTCAAGGACGGCACCCGCAATCTCAAAGCCGAGGAGACCGACGCGCTCCGCGACCACCTGTGGGTGCAGCCGGGTGACGGGCCGGACTGGCTGACCGGCGGGTCGTACCTGGTCACCCGCAAGATCCGGATGCTGATCGAGACCTGGGACCGGTCGTCGCTGACCGAACAGGAAGGGATCGTCGGCCGGTACAAGGGCTCCGGGGCACCGCTCGGCACCGCCGAGGAGTTCGACGACGTCGACTTCACCTCGGTCGGCGCCGACGGGCAACCACTGCTGCCGATGACCTCGCACGTGCGGCTCGCCCATCCGGACACCAACAGCGGGGCCCGGATGCTGCGGCGCGGATACAACTTCGTGGACGGATCCGACGGCCTCGGGCGGCTGAACGCGGGACTGTTCTTCATCGCCTACCAGCGTGATCCGCGGACCGCCTTCATTCCGGTGCAGCGCAGTCTCGCCGCCCAGGACGAGATGAACGAATATCTGCGGCACGTGTCGAGCGCCCTCTTCGCGTGCCCGCCCGGAATCAGCGGGCCGGACGACTACTGGGGGCGGGCGCTCTTCGGGTAGACACCTGCCCGCCGGTTCGGGAGCGGGGACGGGCTAGACACGACCGTACGACTGGAGGATGTTGATCGCCTGCACGGTGACCATTCCACGCCACTCCAGTGTGGCGGCCTGCGACGGCGGCTCCCACGTCACCGGCCAGCCACCGTCGTCCTGCTGGGCCGCGGCCAGGTGGTCCAGGTGGGCGTCGATCTGGGCGGCGGTGAAGTAGGAGCGCCACGGGGAGTCCGCGGTGGGCGCCACGTGCAGTGGGGTCAGACCGTACGCGCCGGGCTTGGGGGTGGGGTGGAACAGCTCGTTGGCGGACAGCTGATCCAGAACGGACGTCGCGGCCGACACAGCCCGCTCGCGGTCGGGGATGTGGGTCAGGAAGACCAGCACCTCGGACAGGCTGTGGGCCTCGTCGGGCAGCTTGCCGGAGTCGATCGCGGCCCAGCAGAACCGGGTCGCCGATGCTCGCCACGGGTGATCAAAATCGAGCTGATAGAGCAGGCCGGTGAGTCCCGCAGTCGGGTTGACGCCGGGTGTGTAGGTCCAGTCGGTCCAGTGCGCGGCCCGCGGGTGGTCCTCGATCACCGGGAAGGCCAGCGGAACCGCGCCGTCGACCGTCACCGAGGCCAGGAAGTCGCAGGCCGGGCCGAGGACGGCCGGCCCCAGAAGCTCCGGACCAGGCAACGGACCGGGCGTCGCGGCGGCGGTGAGGGACGCGGAAGCGGTGAGGCCGGCGGTGGCCAGGGACTGGAAGGCGACCTCCACGTCGATCGGAAGGCTGGCGGGGCAGCGTTTGTCCGGTTCCAGGCCGTGACCGAAACCGCCGTCCGGGTTCTGGAAGCCGCGCAGGGTGGCCGCCACCGCCTCGGGGCGCCCGGCGAACAGGTGGCGTTCCAGCAGGCGGGCCTCGCGGTCCAGGAACCGCTCTGCGGCGAGAAGGGCGTTCATGGGTTCGACGGTAGGGCTCGCACGTCCGGTGGGATTGTAGAAAACGGACGCCGGGGATACTGGTCTGCGTGGCCTACACCGAACAGGAGCCGCCCGCGTCACTGCGGGCCTCGGTGGTGTGCCTGTGGCGCCGGGACGCCGTCACCACCGCCGGACCGGGCCTGATCCTGCCGGACGGTTGTGCCGACCTGATCTGGGAGAGCGGCCGCGGTGTCTTCCTCGCCGGGCCCGACACCCGGCCCGTGCCGGCGGATCCCGGCCGAGGTCAAACCCTGCGGGGTGTACGGTTCCGGCCCGGCGCCGGCGGCACACTCCTGGGTCTGCCCCTCGATCGGCTGCGCAACCTGCGAGTCGACCTGGCCGAGCTGCATCCGCGGGCGGCCGGGGCCCTGCACGGTGAACTGGATCCGGATGAGGCGTTGCGCCGTCTGGTCGGATTGACCGGCTCGTTCGCCGAGGAACGCCCGCCGGACCCGGTGGTGCTGACGGCCGCCCGGTTGCTGACGGATCCAGCGGCCCGCGTGCACGAGCTGAGCGGCCGCCTGGAGATCAGCGAGCGCCAGTTGCGGCGCCGGTTCACCGCCGCCGTCGGCTACGGCCCGAAGACCCTGTACCGGGTGCTGCGTTTCCAGCGGTTCCTGGGCATGCTCGACGCCGGGTCGCCGCCTGCGGGGCTCGCCGAGCTGGCGGTGCGGGCCGGCTACACCGATCAGGCGCATCTGACCCGCGAGTCGGCGGAACTCGCCGGCCGCCCACCGGCAGCTCTGGCCCGCACCCGCTGACACCGGACCGTCCGGGAGAAGGGCACCGGACCAAGCCGGGAGGAGGGCACCGGACCAAGCCGGGAGGAGGCCGCAGTGCCGGGTGGGAGAGGGCCGGGTGGCCGGGCCGCGGGAGACAGCCGGATGCGGAAGACTCGCGGCATGGCTGAACCGGATGACCCCAAGGCTTTCCTGCACTCCTATCTGAAGGAGAACCGGGAGGCGTTGCTCTGGAAACTCGACGGGCTGAGTGAACGGGAGGCCCGGCTGCCCCGCACCACGACCGGCAACAATCTTCTCGGCCTGGTCAAGCACTGCCTGAACGTGGAGGCCGGGTATTTCGGGGTGACGTTCGGGCGCGAGTTCCCGGGTCACGCCGAGCTGGTGCCGCTGACGATCTTCGACGATGACCCGCAGGCCGACTGGTACGCGCGGGCCGACGAGACGAAGGACGGGTTGCTCGACCTCTACCGGCGGGTCGCGGAGTTCGCCGATCAGACGATCGCGACGTTGCCGCTCGACGCGCCGGGGCAGGTCCCGTGGTGGTCACCGGCCGGGCGGGACGTGACCCTGCACCGGATCATCGTCCATGTGACGGCCGACCTGGCCCGGCACGCCGGTCACGCCGACATCCTGCGCGAGCAGCACGACCGGGCGATCGGTTTGACGGCGGGCAACGACAACCTGCCGGACGGTTTCGACTGGCCGGCCTACGTCGCCAGGCTGACGACGCTGGCCGATCGCTGCTGAAGCGGACGGCCGGCCGCTTCAGCAGGGACCGGTCAGGCCCGGTCGTGGAGGGTGATCCGGTAGCCGTCGGGGTCGGCGAAGGTGAACGTCCGGCCGAACGGCCCGTCGATCGGTGCGGTGACGATGGGGTGGCCGTCGGCGGCGAGCGCGTCGTGGATGGCCTGGACGTCGGTGGCGTGCATCCAGATCGCGGCGCCGGCACCGGGATGGCCGGCGGTGTCGAGGCCGGTCCCGGGTACGACGTCGCGGAGCGCGAAGGCGATCGGTTTCGTCTCGAAGACCACGGCGTGCGGGGGTCCGGCGGGCGATCGGACGAGGCCGAGGTACCGCTCGTAGAACGCCTGCGAGGCGGCCAGGTCACGAGCCTGGAGGGAGACGAAGTCGGGTCCGGTGACGGGCATGGTGGAACTCCTTCTGCTTCATGTCAGTTAACTGACATGCAACAAGGTATGTCAGAATACTGACATGAGTCAAGACGGAGCCGGGGTCGATCTGGAGAAGTCGCTGGGCTACCTGCTGAAGGAGGCGTCCAGCGCGCTCCGGGCCGCGATGGAGGAGGCGTTGCGGCCACTCGGGATGACGGTGACGCGCTACGCCTGTCTCGAACTGCTGGCGCAACGCCCCGGCCTGTCGAACTCCGACCTGGCACGGGGTGTGTTCGTCACCCGGCAGTCGATGAACGTGCTGTTGCAGGCCCTGGAACTTCAGGGCTGGGTGACCCGGCCGGCCGAGGCGCCGGCCGGGCGGGTCCTCCCCACCCGGCTGACGCCTCTCGGCCGGCAGAACCTGGCGCAGGCGACCGTTGCGGTCCGGGCGGTCGAGCTCCGGATGCTCTCCGGGATGACCGAGGCCGATCAGTCGGCCG
>DATMVU010000486.1:0-4528 GCA_035562875.1 Actinoplanes sp.
CTGTCGCCTTCCTCATTCGGTATGTAACGTTTTATGACTTTATGTGGTTTTCGGGTGGCCGCTCTGGGCGCACGATGGTTCACCGGGTGCTGTCGCCGGTGCCCCAGGCGCGGTCCGGGGTGTGTGCGCACGGGCCTGGCCTTCCCCGGCCCGTGCGCACAGCGGGCGGCCGGCATGCTCACAGCGGTGCCGCCGAGCGCTGGTCGTAGCTCGGCGCGGGACTGCGCGACGGCCGTGCCACCGGGCGGCTCGAACTCCCCGCCGCTCTGCTCGCCCGGATGCTCGGCATCCACATCACCGTCGCGGTCGCCTGGCAACGCGCCAACGCCGGAGACTGGACCAGCTACGCCGCCGAGGTCAGCCGCCGTCCCGACAAGGAGCCATCGTGAACCAGCAGCACCGGACCCCCGCTCCCACCCACCGACTCGCATTTCGCCAAATGACGACGAGCGACCTCGACGACATGGCCGCGCTTCTCAGCGATCCACGCGTGATGCAGTACTACCCACGTCCTAAGACTCGAGACGAGGCCCTGTCCTGGATCGACTGGAACCAGCGTCTCTATCGCCAAGAAGGCTTCGGACTCTGGCTGATCACGCTCAAATCCACCGGCGAGTTCGTCGGCGACTGCGGCCTGACACCCCAGGAAGTCGAAGGAACCACCGACATCGAAGTTGGCTACCACATCCGCGCCGACCTCCAAGGCCACGGCTATGCCACCGAAGCAGCAACCGCCTGCCGCGACCACGCCCGGGATGTGCTCGGCACGAACCGACTCATCGCGATCATCCGTCCAGACAACCTGCCATCCCAACGAGTAGCGGAAAAGATCGGCCTCACCCACGAGCGTGACGCCACTTACCGCACCGGTCACCCCGTCCGCATCTACGCCACGGCCCTATGACGGACCAACCCGGATCACCCATGTCCGTCTGACCGGCAACGCCGACGACCCATTCGGACACTTCCGATATCCGACGTCGCCAGAGCATGTCCACCGCACCCATGTGGAGGACGCCTGGGTGGCCGGGCAGCAACGGGCGGCCGAACGGCTGAAAGGACTGGTGACGCCGTGAAGTGGAACCTGCGGCTGGCAGCCGCTCAATGCGGCATCAGCGTGCCCGACCTCATCGCCGCGATCCGCGCGTTCATCGACGCTTACAACCAACGCTGCGAGCCGTTCCACTGGACCAAGACCGCCTACCAGATCCTCGGCAGGGCTCGCCGCCAGCCATCGGCTGCCAACCCCGCCGGGAAGCAGCCATGACCCGTCGCCGGTACGTGGCACGCGGAGTACCAGGCGGCTACCGCATCTGGGACAACAAAGCTCGCCGCTGGTGGGGCGAGCTCTACCAGCTCTGCCCTGACGACCTGTTGACCGCACTCAACGGCGACGCCAACTACGACAAGATCACCGCCCTACTCAAGCGGTACCGCACTCTCAAGAGATAGCGTCAAATCACTTCAGACACGCAACACTAGGGTTCCCGCTGAAGTCCCTTCAGTTTCCCCGAACCCACGGAGGTCTCGGCCCTCGATACTGGTGAGACCGCCTATTCAACTGTCGCGAGTTCCGCTTCGAGGGCGGCTCTACCCCATCCGGATGGTCACCCATCGTGACGCATTTTCTCGCCAGAAGTCCGCCGCTCAGACCGGCATGGCTTGGGCGCACTCCTCGGCAAGGGCCCGCAAACGTTCGGCATCGCCGAGAGGCGAGATGCCGATGGGCCCGACCGAGACGTCGCGCGTGTCGAGCGCGGGAGTGACCGCTAACGCCGGAACGTTGTGTCCGGCGCGGTGGACCATGACGAGCGCGGTGGCGGTGAAGCCCTCCAACAACGATCTGAGGATCGTGTGGCTGGATGAGAGGTACCGACGCACGAGTGCGTCAACGAAGACGATGAAGGCATCGAGGTCGATCTCGTACCCGTCTGCCACTACCGGCGCGATCCCGGTCTCTAGTCCCACTATGGGGGCGACCGCCTCGCTGGTGCGGAAGAAGAGTTCCGCGACACGACTGGAGGGATTCCACAAGACCAGGTCACCGGCCTGGAAGTACTGGCTCACCTAGACATGATCGCCGATGGACGCTCGCAGGCCATGGACGCTATCCGTGCGCGCCCGGGGCGTAGCCGGCCCAGGTGGTGCCGGCCTCGGCGGCAAGGCGTGCGGTGGTGACGTGGTGGTAGCCGAGCGCGGTGGCGACGATCGGGGCGGGCGTGTCGAGCACGTATTGGCGGATCGCTGCGGCGCGGCCGGCGCTGGACGGGACGCCGAGAGCGTGCACCCGTGTCGAGAGGGTGCTGGGCTGGAGCGGTTCGCCGGCGCGGCGGCCGGGGAAGAGCCAGCGTGATTCGCGGTTGGTGGCGGTGCGCATGTTGGTGCGCTGGCCGAGGTACTCGAGCAACAGGGCGGCGACTGGTTCGGGCATCGGGGATGGTGGGTCGCCGAGTCGCAGCAGGACCTGGTCGCCGTCGCGGATGATGTCGTCGATGGTGAGCCGGGTGATCCGGCTGACGGGTTGGGCGTAGAGCAGCAAAATCACTGCGGCGGCCCGGCTGCGGAGCGGTCCGGTGCGGTCGGTGAGCACCTGGCCGAGCAACGCGGTGCGGTCGCGTTCCGGCAGGGGCGTGCCGCCGGGGCTGGCGGCGGGCGGGAGGCCGAACCGGCGAGTGAGTCGAGTCTTGGCCGTCCAGAGCAGGAACTGCCGGAGGTTGGCGTTGGCGCTGGTGGTGTGTTCGATGTGCCAGGCGTCGACGTCTGTTTGAGTGCAGTCGGCGAGGGTGCGGCCGTGGTCGGAGAGCCAGCCGAGCAGCGCGGTGGCCTGGATGATCTGCTCGCCGGCGTAGCGGCGGCCGGCGGGAGTGAGTGGCCGGGCGTCGGCGCGGGCCCGGAGTCGGGGCAGGACGTTCCAGGTCGCGAAGCGGCGCAGGATCTGGGCGTGCTCGGGATCGCCGAGGTTGGCGAGGTGCTCGTGCAGCCATCGCTCGAACAGCAGGATCTGCTTGTCGACGGCGGGCAGCAGTCCGCAGGCCATGAGTAGTTCGCGCAGGTGCGCGGCTGCGCGCCAGGGCTGCAGAGTGCGGAACGCATCGTGGGCCAGCGGGATCTCGCCGGAGGCAAGGCCGCGGAGCAGATCGGCGGCCGGGTGACGGCCGTAGGCGATCCAGGCCAGGCCGGACAGCGGGTGGTCCATGCCGAGCAGGTGCTCGGCCAGCGGCGCCAGGCATGGGTTGACGCGTCCGGTGCCGTCGCCGAGCAGTTCGGTGAGCTGGTCGGCGAGCGTGCATCGGGTGCAGCGGCGGCCGCCGTGCAGTTTGCCCTCGTGGCCGCAGCGCGAGCAGGCGTAGGACATAGTGAATCCGGCGCAGTCCGGGCATCAGATGCGACCGGCGCCCGTATTTGGGCTGGTCAAGTCATCGGGAGTGGGACAGCAGAAATCGACGGATTGGGTGGTCGATACAGTCACTCCAGGATCGCCGCCGACCGCGTATGCGCAGCTCAGGGCACCGCCATTCGGCCGAAGATGCGACATGCAAAGTGTCGCCAGTTCGCATCCGATGCAATACGCGTCAGAACTGAAGATCTTGCGAAAACTAGCGGTAAGGCTGGTCAGAGGGCATTTGGCTGATCTCGGGACTACGCCTATTCGTGGCTGGTGGTTGCCGGGTCTCCGTGGATGACGCGGTGGATGGTGGAGCGGCCGACGCTGTATTCCTCGGCGAGGTCGGCCAGGGAGAGGCCGCCTTCGGCGTAGCGGGCGCGGATGGAGCGTCGGGCGGACTCGGGCAGCTTGGGTTGTTTGCCGCGGAGTTTGCCTTTGCGTTTGGCGATGGCCATGCCTTCGCGGGTGCGGAGCCGGATCAGGTTGGCCTCGAACTCGGCGACCATGGCTAGGGTTTGCAGGAAGAGCCGACCGAACGGATCGTTCCAGTCGTGAATCGAGGCACCGAGCCCAAAGCTCACGCCACGCTCGGACAGGTCGGTGAGGATCTGGCAGGCCTCGGTCATGTTGCGAGCGAAGCGGTCGAACTTGGTGACGGTGAAGGTGCTGCGTTCCAGACGGCGGCGAGGGCCTGGTCGAGGCCGGCGCGGTTCTTGCGGCTGGTGCCGGAGAATCCGCGGTCGATGTAAATCCGGTCGGGGGCGACGCCGAGGGCGGTCAGCTGTTCGGTCTGGACGACCACGTCTTGTCCGTCGGTGGAGCAGCGGGCCTAGCCGACTCGGGTTCCGTTCACCTCGTCGATTGTTCCGGAGAGGGCTCCCCTCATCGGGACGACACGTGGAACACCTCTACGGAACACCCCTGACCTTGCTGGATGTCGCGTTCGACGGTGTTCCGGTGGACGATCCTCTAATGGGACACCGATGATCGCCATCCCACCCGCAGTCAAGATCGCCCACCCTGCGGCTCGCCGTAGCTCCGGGAGTCCAGGGCCGAGCCTATGTGACCGGCCCCGGCCGCCGTCCGTACTGACCGGGTCCTTTACCCGGGCGCGTCGGCCAGCCGGATGGCCAGTTCGGTATG
>DATMVU010000487.1:0-22219 GCA_035562875.1 Actinoplanes sp.
CGGAGTTTCCGGTCGGAGAGCTGGAGTACGTCGTACGGCTCGCCGTTCTCCGGGGTGTAGAGGACCTGTCCGCCGGTGATCACGCCGGGCGGGGGCAGCAGCCGGGTCAGGCCGTAGGCGAGTGTGGACTTGCCGGAGCCGCTCTCCCCGGCGAGCCCGAGCACCTCACCGCGGTGCAGGGTGAGGCTGACGTCGCGGATGGCGTGCACGGACTGGTCGCCCAGGCCGTAGTCGACGTTCAGGTTCTTGATCTCCAGGACCGGCTGAGTCATGCCGTCACCTCCGTTTCGCTCCGGCGCCGCCATGAGTTGACAGCTGAGCCTGATGATTCGCTCGCAAGCTCGCTCATGGGTTCGGCTCCTTCTGGATCACCGGGGTGAAACCGATGCGCATCCGGACCGTACGGCCGGACGTTGTCTTGATCTTGGTTTTGCCGGCACTGCGCAGACGAGGGCTGACGAATTCGTCGATGCCGAAATTGATCAGTGAGAGGGCGGTGCCGAGCAGTGCGATCGCCAGGCCGGCCGGCACGAACCACCACCAGGCGTTCTGGGCGAGCGCCTGCTGACCCTGCGCCCAGAACAGGATGGTGCCCCAGTTCCAGGTGGTGTTCGAGGTGACGCCGATGAACGCCAGGGTGATCTCGGAGAGCACCGCGAAGATCACCGTGCCGACGAACCCGGACGCGATCACCGCCGTCAGGTTCGGCAGCAGCTCGAAACCGATGATCCGCCACGTCTTCTCGCCGGTCGCCCGGGACGCCTCGACGAAGTCCCGGCGGCGCAGCGACAGGGTCTGCGCGCGCAGCACCCGGGCGTTCCAGGACCACGAGGTGAGGCCGATGACCAGGGCGATCAGCCAGTCCTCGGCGTTCTCCAGGACAGAGGTGATGATGATGATCAGCGGTAGCGCCGGGATCACCAGGAAGACGTTGGAGAACACCGACAGGGTCTCGTCGGTCTTTCCGCCGATGTAGCCGGCACTCACGCCGACCAGCACCGACAGCACCGTCGCGACGATCCCGGCGAAGAAGCCGACGAACATCACGCTGCGGGTGCCGACCAGGAGCTGACTCCACACGTCCTGACCCAGGTGGGTGGTGCCCATCCAGTGGTCGGCGGACGGCGGCGCGACGAGCTGGTCACCGCGGGCGCCCGGATCGTACGGCGCGAGCCACGGTCCGATGATCGCCAACAGCAGATAGATACCGAGAATGATCAGCCCGGTCGCGGCCTTCTTGTTCGCGACGAACCGGAAACTGTTGCGCCTGGCCTTCTTCGCCGGCTGGGCCATCGCGCCCTGGACCGGGATGACCTGCTCGATGCTGGAGGTGGGGATGGACACCGGTCAGCCCTCCTTGCGGGTGCGCGGGTCGAGGAGCAGGTACGCCACGTCGGCCAGCAGGTTCGCCACCAGCACCGAGATGGTGATCACCAGGAACACGCCCTGCATCAGCGGATAGTCCTGGGCGCCGAGGGCCTGGAAGAGCTGGAAACCCACACCCGGGTACGAGAAGACGATCTCCACCAGCAGCGTGCCGCCGACGATGAAACCGAGCGACAGCGCGAAGCCGGAGACGTTCGGCAGTAGCGCGTTACGGGCCGCGTAACCGAGCGCGACCCGGCGTTCCGGCAGGCCCTTGGCGTGCGCGACGGTGATGTAGTCCTCCGACGCGACGGTCACCATCATGTTGCGCATGCTGAGGATCCAGCCGCTGACACTGGAGATCAGGATGGTCATCGCGGGCAGCAGGCTGTGCTGGATGGCGCTCGGGATGAACCACTGGTCCCAGGCCGGCTCCAGGGCGATGTCGTAACCGCCGGACGACGGGAAGAAGCTGTCCGGGCCGGTCAACAGGTAGATCGCGATGATGCCGAGCCAGAAGTAGGGGATCGACGACAGGAACGTGGTGACCGGCAGCAGGCCGTCCACCCACGAGCCGCGGCGCCAGCCGGCCAGCACACCCAGCCCGGTGCCGAGGACAAAACTGATCACCGTGGTGACACCGATCAGGGTCAGCGTCCACGGCAGGCCGTCGGCGAGGATCTCGGACACCGGCGTCGGGAAGAACGCGAACGACAGGCCCAGGTCACCGGAGAACAACTGCTTCCAGTAGTCGACGTACTCCGACCAGAGGCTGCGCTCCTTGTCGATGCCGAACAGGATGTACAGCGACTCGATCGCCTGGGTGCTGAGCTGCCCCTGGTACTTGGTGATCAGCGCCTGGACCGGGTCGCCGGGGATCATCCGGGGGATGAAGAAGTTGAGCGTGATCGCGGCCCATGCGGTGAAGACGTAGAAGGCGAGGCGCTGGAGGAAATACTTCATCACTTCACCTCGGCCTTGTCGTACAACCAGCACGCGGCCCAGTGCCCGGGGACGTCACCGATCTCCAGCCGGACCGGCTCGTCGGTCGAGCAGCGGGCCATCGCCTTCGGGCAGCGCGGGTGGAACCGGCAGCCGGTCGGCGGGTTGATCAGGCTGGGCGGTTCACCGTCGGTCTTCTCACCCGCGTCCGGGACGCCGGCGAGACGGTCCGGATCCGGCGCGCTTTCGATCAACAGCTGGGTGTACGGGTGGGCCGGCGCCTGCGTGACAGTCTCACTGTCCCCACCCTCGACCATCCGGCCGGCGTACATCACCATGGTCTCGTCGGCGAAGTAGCGGGCCGAGGCGATGTCGTGGGTGATGTAGAGGATCGCCAGGTCGAGGCGCTCCTTCAGGTCCCGCAGCAGGTTGAGCACTCCGAGGCGGATCGACACGTCGAGCATCGACACCGGCTCGTCGGCGAGCAGCGCCTCCGGCCGGGCCCCGAGGGCGCGGGCGATCGCCACCCGCTGCCGCTGCCCACCGGACAGCTCGTGCGGGAACTTGTCCAGGTAACGCTCCGGCGGGGTCAGCGCCACCCGCTCCAGCAGCTCGTGCAGCGACTTCTCCAGGTCGTCCCCGGCCGTCCCGTGGATCTTCAGGGGGCGGGTCAGGTGGTACCGGATGGTGTGTGTCGGGTTCAGCGACGCGAACGGGTCCTGGAAGATCATCTGGACCCGGGCGGCGTACCGGCGGAACGACGCCCCCGGCTTCACCCTCGTCGGCTCGCCGTGCAGCCGGATGTCACCGCCGGTGCGTGGGTAGAGCTGGGCGAGCAGCCGGGCGACGGTGGACTTGCCCGAGCCGGACTCGCCGACCAGGGCCACCACCTGACCGCGCCGCAAGGTCAGGTTCACGTCGTCGACGGCGTGCACCGCCTTGTGCGTACGGGAGAAGACGTCGCGCAGACCGCGGCGGACGGGGAAGTGCTTGGTCAGGCCGATCGCCTCGAGCACCACCTCGCCGGCCGGCGCCTTCGCGTCGGGGATCGACGTCATGCCGGATTCCATTTCGTGCAGAGGGGTCCGCGGGCGCCCCTGTGCCGGGGGCGCCCGCGGAGGCGATCAGGAGTTGGCGGGCTTGAGCCGCAGCACGACCGAGAGCGCACCGGCCTGGGTGGGCTGGAGCGGGGCGTACGGGTCGGCGTCGGACGGCCAGCCGATCCAGTTCTTGGTGCTGTACGCGCCGCCGACGTTGTCGGCGCCGATCGGCAGCATCGGGGCCTGCTCCACGAAGATCTTCTGCAGGGTGGCGAGCGCGGTCTTGCGGGCCGCGTCGTCGGTGGCGCTGGAGTACGCCTTCAGGGCCGCGGTCGCCTCCGGGCTCTGGAACCGGCCGAAGTTGCCCTGCTGGGCGAGCTGACCGATCGGCTTCATCAGGTCACCGTCCATCACCGTCTGGTAGATGTCGAACGGGGTCGAGCCGCCGTTGGTCCAGCGGACCACCGCGCCGAAGTCGCCCTTCTGGACGTTCTGGTCCCAGACGTTCTGGTTCGGCTTCTCGACCGTCGCCGCGATGCCGATCTCGGCGAAGTTGCTCTTCAAGATCTCCAGGGTGGTCTGGTAGTCCGACCACGGCGCCGGGTCGCTCAGCTCGATGGTGACCGGCTTGCCACTCTTGTCCTTCAGCGTGCTGCCGTCCAGCGTGTAGCCGGCCTCAGCGAGCAGCTTCTTCGCGCCCGCCACGTCGACGGCGAAGGTCTTGCCCTTGAACTCGTCGGCGATGTAGGCGTCACCCGCGCCCTCCGGCAGGCCGGTGACGCTCTTGATCTCCGGGTGGAAGTAGCCGGCCTCGGCCTGGGTGAAGATGTCGGCCCGGTTGACCACCATGTTCATCGCCTGGCGCAGCTTCGGGTCGTCGAACGGCTTCTTCGTGGTGTTGATGTAGAGGCCGTGGATGCCGAGCACGCCGGGCGCCCAGATCTTGTAGTGCTCCGGGTCCTTGGCGACGAAGGTCTGCTGGTAGTTCGGGATGAAGACGAAGCTCCACTCGGAGGCGCCGGTGGACAGCGCCGTGGTCTGCGCGTTGTTGTCGGCGTAGGAGGTGTAGCGCAGCTCCTTGACGGCCGGCGCGGGCTGCCAGTAACCGCTCTCTCGGACGGCGAGCGTGATTCCCTGCTGGCTGAACGACTTCAGGGTGTACGGGCCGCTGCCGACCGGCTCCTTGATCGGGTCGGTCGCCGGGTCGGAGATCTTCTCCCAGATGTGCTTCGGCACGATCGGGATCTGCGAGATGACCTTGTGGTGGGTGGTGAACATCGACGTCTTGAACGTCATCTTCACCTTGTCACCGTCGGCGGTGATCGTGTCGTACGGGATCGCGAAGGTGTTCAGCGCCTCGTTGTTCTTGATGAGGGTGTGCGTGAACACCACGTCCTCGGCGGTCAGCTTCTGGCCGTCCGACCAGGTCGCGTCGGTCCGGATCTCCAGGTCGACGGTCTTCCAGTCGGGCGACCAGGTGATCTTGCTGGCCAGCCACGGGGCGGGCGGCTCGGCCGGCTTGACGTTGTTCCACATGCCCAGGGGCTCGTAGAGCATCCACTTGTAGCCGAGGGAGGAGCCCGCCGACGTACCGACGAACGGGTTGTTGGTCTCGGTGACCGTGCCGTTCGGCATGCCGATCGACAGGAAGTCGACCTTGGAGCCGTTGGCCGCGTTCTTGTTGGCGTTCGGCGAGTCACCGCAGGCGGCGAGCCCGCCACCGGCGAGCACGCCCGCCAGGGCGACCGCGAAGAGCTTTCGTCGCTGCATCGGAGTTTCTCCTCGGGAATACGTCACGGGATATCGGGGGTTCGTTTCCCGGGCCTGCGTTCGCCCGGGAGGGCGTGCGGCATCGCGGGACCGGCCGGCGGCCTGTCCCGGAGACTGCAGTTTTTGGTTAAGAAACTTTATAGTCGAGAAAGAGAGTTCGGGCAGGGAAGCGGGCGAAAACGGATCTAGACGGTGGAGTCGCGGATGGTGAAGGTCGCCGGGATGATCGTCGGGCGGTTCGGCAACGGGGTGCCCTCGAAGTGGGCGAGCAGCGTACGGGCCGCCGCCTCACCCATCTCCCGCATCGGCTGATGGACCGTGGTCAGCGGCGGCTGCGTGTGCGCCGCCATCGGGATGTCGTCGAAACCGACAACCGCGACGTCCTCCGGAATCCGCCGGCCGGACTCCAGCAGCGCCTGCATCGCGCCGGCCGCGGAGATGTCGTTGTGGCAGAAGACCGCGTCGAACTCCACACCGTCCGCGATCGCCCGCTGGACCGCTTCGGTACCGCAGGCGAAGGTGAAGTCGCCGAGCAGCACCCGCTCCGCGCCGATCGGGTGACCGGCCTCGGCGTAGACCGCTGCGAAACCGTCCCCGCGCTGCTGGGTGCAACCGAACCGGGCCGGGCCGGTGATCACCAGCGGGCGGTGCCGGCCGATGCCGATCAGGTGCCGGGCGGCCTCGCCGGCTCCGGTGTGGTTGGTGG
The DNA here is from genome assembly GCA_035562875.1 of Actinoplanes sp. GTDB lineage: Bacteria > Actinomycetota > Actinomycetes > Mycobacteriales > Micromonosporaceae > Actinoplanes. The sequence goes on from DATMVU010000487.1 coordinate 5,824, forward strand.
TGCCGATCGTCGGGATCTGACCGCCGATCTGATCCCGGTCGTCGATCAGGACCATCGGCAGGCCCCGCGCGTGCAGGTTGGCGATGTAGTCGAGGGTGCCCTCCGGCTCGATCGCCAGCAGCCCGTCGAAGGACTTCGCCGCGACCTGGGCGTTGAACTGCCGCATCGAGTCCGCGCCACGGTTGGCGGTGAACAGCAGCAGGCCGTACTCCTCGGCCTCCAGGACGTCGACGGCGCCCTGCACCACCTCACCCATCCACGGCCAGGTGAGCGACGGGACGAGCATGGCGACCACCCGGGTGCGCCCGCGGGCCAGGTTGACCGCCCGGGCGCTGGGCACGTAGCCGAGCTCCTCGATGACCGCCCGGACCCGGGCGGCAGTCGATTCGTCCAGCTCACCCTTGCCGTTGAGGACCCGGGACACAGTGGTCTTGCTGACCTTGGCCTGGGCCGCCACGTCGGCGATGGTGATGGCCACGCTTGCTCCTCAGTTTCCGATCATGTTTCCGAGGGTGTTGCCGGTGCGTTTCGGAACCGGTTTCGGGACCGGTTCCGGCAGTCAACCGCAGTGAGGGCCGTCACGTCAACGTGCCGAGCGACCTATTTCGATTTCAAAGAGGTAACCGCATCGGTGAATCAGTACGCAACGGCGGTTACCGCGAGATTCGGGAGGATCACCCCGAGTGGGGCGTCGATCATCAGGTCGGCATACGGCTCGCCCCTGGTCACGCCTCGGTTCACGATCGCCACCCGGATCCCGTCCCGGACCGCCCGCAACACGAAACGGCGCCCCGACATCACCGTCAGTGATGATCCCAGGACCAGTAGCGTCCGGGCCTCCGCCACCGTCGCGAACGCCCGTGCCACCCGCTCCGGCGGAACCGTCTCCCCGAAATACACCACGTCCGGTTTCAGCATCCCGCCGCACGCACGACAGTCCACCACCGTGAACCCGGCCTCCTCGGCCTCGTCCAGCTCCACGTCACCGTCCGGGTTCACCGCCGTCGCCACCGCGGCGAAACCCGGGTTCGCAGCGGTCAGCCGCTCCTCCAGCTCGGCCCGCCCGGACGACTCCCGGCAGTCCAGGCAGACGATCCGGGCCAGGTTGCCGTGCAACTCGATCACGTCCCGGCCGCCCGCCTCCTGATGCAGCCCGTCCACGTTCTGCGTGATGATCCCGGCCAGCAGACCCTGCCCCTGCAGACGGGCCACCGCCTGATGCCCCTCGTTCGGCCGCGCGTCCCCGATCGTCCGCCAGCCCAGGTGGCTGCGAGCCCAGTATCGCCGCCGCGCCACCGGATCACCGGTGAACGTCTGATAGGTCATCGGCGACCCCTGCCGCGCCGACCCCGACGGCCCCCGATAGTCCGGAATCCCCGAGTCGGTCGACAGCCCGGCCCCACTGAGCACGGTCACCCCACCCTCGGCAACCCACGCGTCCAGCAGCGCCGCCTGCTCCACCACCTGAAGGTCCATCCCTCCATCGTCCCTCGCCCCAGCACGGCCGCTCTCACCCCCAGCACGGTTCCCGTCCTGCCGTTCCCGCCCCGGCGTTCCCGTCCCGGCGCCGACGTGCCTGGCGACTTCAGCTCGGGCCGCAGACCTGGGCCGTCGCCGGGCCGTCGGCCGATGTCCTCTAAAGAGTGGTCGGGGCCGGTTCGTCCGACGGGCTGAGCAGGGCGGACGAGTAGGTTGACAACTGTGAACGCGGTGGCGCAGCCGGCAGCACGTCCTGGGGACGGGCAGCGGATCCTGCGTTTCCTGACCAGCCTCGCGATGCTGGCCCTCGCCGTGACTCTGCGCCTTCCCGGCCCTGCTCCGGCGGTCGAGGTCACTCCCGCCACGGCCCCGGTCGCCGCGTCAGCAGTCACCTCTTCTCCGCAGCCTCCGGCACCGGCTGCGGACTCCTCCACGACGGCCCTCGCCGCATCCCCCTCGTCCGTGCTCGCCGTCGCCCCCTCGGTCTTCTCCATCGCCGTAGCCCTCGCCGGCGGTTCACTGAAGGTGATGTTCGACACCACCCACCTCGGTGTCGCCGTTCCCGGGGCACACGGCTCCCGGGCACCCCCGGGCCGCTGACGGGGTGACCCGTCTCCCGCGGCCGTCGATTCACGTCTTCTTGGGGGTGCACCATGGAATCCGTACTGCAGAGCTTCTTCGGCGCGGTGCCGCAGGCCACCGCGATCTGGCTGACCATCCTGCTCGCGCTGGCCGTCGCGGTCGCCGCCGCGGCCCTGCCCCGAGGCGTCCGGATTCCGGCGGCCGCGGAGGAGGAGAACCGGCTCGCGACGACCCTGGAGGCGGCAGCCGCCGAGGCCGCCGAGACAGCGGCCCGGCGCCGCGCCGAGTGGACCGCCGCGCAGGACGCCGTCGACGGTGCCTGGGCCGCCTTCGAGGGAGCCTCCGACGAGGCCCGCCGGATCGGTTCGGCGACCGCCTTCCCGCTGATGAGCCGTCGTCGCAAGCCCGGCGAGAACGTCGATCGCCAGCGCTACCTGCACCGGGTCGCCACCGAGCTGTGCCGCTCCCGGGACCTGTCGATCGCCCAGCTCAACGACGTCTACGCGCACCGCGGCTGGAATCCACGGCTACATCCCGTGCAGCAGGAGGCCGAACTGTGCAACGCGGTCCGCGAGCACCGTTTCACCGCGTACCGGAAAGCGGTCGAGAAGGAACGGGCGGCCTGGCGTGGGGCCGAAGCAGCGGCCGAGACCCTGCGTGGTCTGCGCGCCGAAGCCGCCGGTGCACGTTTGCGCGGCCCGGAAGCGGAAACCACGGATCAACAGTGGTGGGCTGAGCAATGGGCACCCGCCGAACTCTCCCCGGCCGTCTGACGGTCATCCGGAGGGCGCCGACCGTTCCCAGCGGGCTGTGACAACAGCCCGGTAACGTGGCCGGGCGGACGGCAGAACGGTTTCGGCAAGGAGGCGATGGTGACGGTTACTCCCGCGGGTGGATCCTCGCCTGTGGCCAGGATTCACCGGGCGGCTCTGATCGAGGATGCCGTCCACGAGATCGTCGAGCGCCGTCTGCGCGGGCAGGGTTGGAAGCCCTACATCACCGCGTACACCGGCTACGGCGCACCCGGCTGGGCCCGGGTGATGGCACGGGTCCTGCTGACCCGCCCCGGCCTGGTCCGGCGACGGCGGGAGAAGGTCCGCGGCTGGCGCAGCTTCACCACCACCCCGGTGAGCAGCGCCCTGGTCCGCATCGAGCTCGGTGACACCGTCACCGAGGCCCGCACCGACCGCAGCGGCTACCTGGACTGCATCGTCAAGGGTGACCTCGACCCCGGCTGGGGCAGCGCCAAACTCTCCACCGAGGGCACCGCGCCGGTCGACGCGCCGATCCGGGTGATCGACCCGTCGGTCAAGTTCGGGGTGATCTCCGACATCGACGACACAGTGATGATCACCACGCTGCCGCGTCCGCTGCTCGCCGCGTGGAACACGTTCGTCCTCGACGAGCACGCGCGTGCCGCGGTTCCCGGCATGGCAGTCCTCTACGAGCGGCTGGTGCACGCCAACCCGGGCACTCCGGTGGTCTACCTGTCGACCGGTGCGTGGAACGTCGCACCCACCCTGACCAGGTTCCTCAGCCGGCACCTCTACCCGGCCGGGCCGATCCTGCTGACCGACTGGGGACCGACCCCGGACCGCTGGTTCCGCAGTGGCCAGGAACATAAACGCAAGTCGCTGCGCCGGCTCGCGGCGGAGTTCCCCGACGTCCGCTGGCTGCTCATCGGCGACGACGGCCAGCACGACCAGGAGATCTACTCCGAGTTCGCCCGCGAGCATCCGGAGAACGTGGCGGCCGTCGCGATCCGCAGGCTCTCGCCGGCCCAGGCGGTGCTCGCCGGTGCGATCCCCGGCCCGTCGGAGACCGCCGAGGTCGTGCCCTCCGGGGGCAAGACCTGGTTCTCGGCCCCCGACGGAGCGGGCCTCTGGTCGCTGCTCCGCGACACAGATCTGGTCGTCAAGAAGTAAGCCGTTGCCGAGTGGTTTTCTCGGCAACGGCTTAGTTCGTGGTTTTTACTTTAATCAGGATTTATCCAGCTCAGGCCTGGTGGACGCCTCGGCGACGCGCTCGTGGAGCCTGCCCCGGATCTCCTCCGGGGAGTAGGAACGCCGCTTGCGTTCCGCCCTGGCGATCACCGCCCCGGTCGCCGCCACGCCCGCCAGCCCTGCCAGTCCCGCTATCTTCCACCAACGCATCAGCCGAGAATAGAGCCCGTGGTTGCCGAACTCAGCCTCGATGAGGCCATGGACCTGACCCGTACGGGAGACATCTGGATCTTCCGAGGCCGTTCCGGCCCGGACCGTGCCATCCAGACTCTCACCAACAGCCCGGTGAACCACGTCGGGATGTCCATCGTGATCGAGGACATGCCGCCGCTCATGTGGCACGCCGAACTGGGGCGATCGTTGCCGGACATGTGGTCCGGGGGATTCCAGCGCGGCGTTCAGCTGCACGATCTGCGGGACGCGGTCACCGTGTGGGCGCGCCGTTACGGCCAGCGTGGCTGGCTGCGGCAGATCGACCCCGGAGTCACCCGGGCGATGGAGGACAAGGCACTCAAGACCGTGGCCCGGCTGGACGGTACGCCGTTCCCGTCGACGTCACAGCTCGCCTTCCGGTGGGCGCGTGGGCGGGTGCCGCAGATCCAGCTGCCCTGGAAGAAGGGCGACCGGGTGAGTGACGCCACTCTGGAGAAGGCGTACTGCGCCGAGGTGGTCGCTGTGACGTACGAGGACATGGGCCTGCTGCCGCGCGGGCGCAAGGCCAACTGGTACGACCCGGGTCGTTTCTGGAGCGGCGACGAGCTGGAACTCTGCCCTGGTTACCGGCTCGGCGACGAGATCGCCGTCCGGGTCCCGGAGGTCTGACCGAACCCCGCATCCGGGTCCGGCCGCGTGCCGCAACTCACCGAACGAGGAACGGCCGGACCCGGGAAGCCGGGGCCGGCCGTTTCGGTGTTGCAGGCGGGTCAGCGACCGGAGCGGCGACCGCCACCTCGGGCCGAGAACGCCGCGGCACCCCCGCCGGCGCCACCGGAGGAGGAACCGGCCGTGGCGGTGCGCTGCGATGACGTACCGGAACGGGTGGTGGAGGAAGCCGCACCCCGGGACTGCCCGGAGCCGCGCGCCTGACCGGCACCTCGGGCCTGGCCCGCGCCCTGCCCCTGACCTCCGCCGCCCTGACCACGCCCGCCGCGCCGCCCGCCACCGGAGGAGGAGCCGCCGGACGAGGAACCCGAGTCCGAGCTGGAGAAGAGCGGCCCGGCGGACGCGGCACCACCGGCGGACCGGCCGGAGCCGGACGCCTCGGTGGTGGACGCGGCACCGGTGCCACGGCCCCGGCGGGGACGCCGGGAACGGGACCGGCCGCCACCCTCGCCGGTGGATTCCGGTGAGGCCGGGCGGTTGGACGCCGCCGGACGGGACGCCGGAGCGACGGGTGCCGCCGACGGTGTGACGAAGGTCCGTTCGCCGGGGGCGAGTTCGGACAACAGGGCGTCGCCGGGCCGGGTGCGGGTGGTGACCGGCCGGATGCCTGCCTTGCGCGCGAGATCACGCACGTCGGCCTGCTGCTCGTCGGTCATCAGGGTGATCACGGTGCCGCGGGCGCCGGCCCGGGCGGTGCGGCCGGAGCGGTGCAGGTACGCCTTGTGCTCGACCGGCGGGTCGGCGTGGATCACCAGGGCGACGTCGTCGACGTGGATGCCGCGGGCGGCGATGTCGGTGGCGACCAGGGTGCCCGCGGTGCCGTCGGAGAACGCCGACAGGTTGCGGTTGCGGGCGTTCTGCGCGAGGTTGCCGTGCAGTTCGACGGCGGGGACCCCGGCGGTGTTGAGCTGGCGGGTGAGCACCTTGGCCCGCCGTTTGGTGCGGGTGAAGACGACGGACCGGCCGGGTGCCGACAACAGTTCGACGAGGATGCCGAACCGGTCGTCCTCACGGACGTGCAGCACGTGGTGGTCCATCTCGACCGGCGCCTGGGCGGCCGAGTCGACGTGGTGGGTGACCGGCCGGCGCATGAACTTCTGCACCAGCACGTCGACCCCGTTGTCCAGGGTGGCGGAGAACAGCAGCCGCTGGCCGCCGGCCGGGGTCTGGGACATGAGCCGCCGCACCACCGGCAGGAAGCCGAGGTCGGCCATGTGGTCGGCCTCGTCGAGAACCGTCACCTCGACGGCGTCGAGCCGGGCGTGTCCGCCGCGGATGTGGTCGTCGAGCCGGCCGGGGCACGCCACCAGCACGTCGACGCCGGCTTTGAGCGCCTTGATCTGCGGGTTGGGGCCGACACCGCCGAAGACCACGAGGGTACGCAGCCCGGCCGCGTCGGCGAGCGGCTTCAGTGTCGCCTCGATCTGGGTGGCCAGCTCACGGGTGGGCGCGAGGATCAGCGCCCGGGGCCGGCCCGGCTGCGGGCGGATCGCTGCGGCGGCGAGGCGGGCCACCAGCGGGATCACGAAAGCGTAGGTCTTGCCGGATCCGGTGCGCCCGCGCCCCAGAACGTCGCGGCCGGCCAGCGAGTCCGGCAGGGTGGCGGCCTGGATGGGGAACGGGCTGTCGATCCCGAGCCGGGTGAGTGCCGTGGTGAGGACGGCGGGCACGCCGAGCTCGGTGAAGGTCGTCATGAAGTTGGGAACTCCCAGTTGGTTGAGGTCGCCCGACCCGGCACTGACACGGGGCGGCCGATCCGAGGGGCGGTCCGCACTTCAGGGAGACCGCTGCCGATCATTGTACCGGGCACCCTCCGCAACCGCCTTGCACCCGAAGGCGAACCGGATCGCACTCAACGCGCCCCATCTTTCTTCTCAGCGCCGGACGACCCCCTGACCGGCTTGGTTGTGAGGAGACCCCCTGATGAGTGCTGAGACACCTGCGATCGAGCGGCGTGGCGAGGACATCGTCCGGGCGAACATGCCGCTTGTCGGGCACCTGGTCCGGGAGATGCTGGCCCGGGTTCCCTCGCACGTGAACCGGGACGACCTGCTGTCGGCCGGCTATGCCGCGCTGGTGGCGGCGGCCCGCGGCTTCGACCCGGAGCGCGGGGTGCCGTTCCCGAGGTTCGCGGCGGCCCGGGTGCGGGGTGCGCTGCTGGACGAGTTGCGCGGCCTGGACTGGGCGAGCCGTTCGGTGCGGCAGCGGGCCCGGCGGACCGACTCGGCCCGCGAGGAGCTGATGGCCACGCTGGGCCGGACACCCACGGTGCAGGAGCTGGCCGACAAGCTCGGCTGCACCGTCGGTGACATCGAGCACGGCGAGGACGACGTGCACCGCGCGACGGTCTTCAGCCTGCAGGGGTTCGCGACGGCCACCGCCGACGACATCGTCACCGAGCCGGGGGCCGGCCCGGAGGAGATGCTGTTGCGCCGGGAACGGTTCGGTTACCTGCGGCACGCGGTGGAGTCGCTGCCGGAGCGGCTGCGGGTGGTGGTGCGCGGCTACTTCTTCGACGAGCGGCCGATGGCCCAGATCGCGGCGGAGCTGGGGGTCAGCGAGTCGCGGGTGTCCCAGTTGCGGGCCGAGGCGCTGGTTCTGCTCCGGGACGGGATGAACACCCACCTGGACCCGGCGATGGCTGCCGATCACCCGGTGAAGGAGGGCTGTGTGGCCCGGCGGCGGGCGGCGTACTACGAGCAGATCGCCACCCGCGGGACGCTGCAGACCCGGCTGGCGATGACCGGCCCGGACGGCCTGCCGCTGGTGGCCGCCTGATCCCTGCCGGTCGAGGGCCCGCCGCGGATCGTGGCGGGCCCTTCGGCGGCTCAGGCGTTGGCGCAGGTGCCGGCCTTCTTCTGGGCGGCGATCGCCTTGGCCGCACCGAGTTTGTAGAGGGCCAGGCCCTCCTTGGCCGGCTCCAGCTTCCAGGCGTCCTGCTCGTAGACCATGGTGTACGACTGGGCCGCGACCAGCTGTTTGGCGATCACGATGGCCTTGTCGGTGCCCTCCAGCCGGGCACTGGTCAGCTGGATCGCCAAGCCCTTGCGGGAGCAGGCGGCGTTCAGTTTGATGTAGTCGTCCTTGCTGATCGACTGTTTGCCGGCCGAGGTGTACATCTCCCACGCGCCGGCGAAGTCGCCCCCGCTGAACCTGTCGAACACGGTCTGCGCGGCGTCCTTCGCGCCGGTCAGGGTCTTCGGTTCGCGGCCACCGGCGGCGGCCGCCGTGTCTCCGGTGGCCGGAGTCTTCTCGGGCTCGTCAGAACACGCTGCGGCGAAGGTGATGGTGGCGGCCGCGGCCAGTGCCAGGGCGCCGAGACGTCGAATCGGGTGGCGTGTGTCCATGACCCGGTTAAAGTCGCGTGGCGGGTGGGCGTAACGGCTCCGGCGTGTCGAGACGGCTTCCGGACACTTGCGCCCCGGGCCGTAACCCGCTGTCGCTGGGCTATTCTGGGCGTTTGCCGATACGTCTTGCGGCAAACAAAAAAGGCAACCATTCAAATGGTTGCCGAGATGTTTTGACCAGATTGCCGGAATGATAGCACAAAAAGGGGCGACATTGTCAAGCTCGAACGCCGAGATCGATTCCGAACAGGCGTACTTGACCGCGCTCTACCAGCGACTGGATCAATTGCGTGAACAGGCCGACAGCCGTTTGCGGGCGATCCTGCTGGAAGCGGGCGGAACCCCGCAGGGCCGGGCTCAGCGGGAGGCGACCCGCGGTCACTACGCCGAGCAACTGGCCCAGTTCAACTCGGTGGAGAACGGCCTCCTCTTCGGCCGGCTCGACTTCGCCGCGGACCGGCCCCGCTACATCGGCCGGATCGGGCTCTTCGCCGAGGACCGCGACCAGGATCCCCTTCTGGTGGACTGGCGGGCCCCGGCAGCCCGGCCGTTCTACCTCGCGACAGCGGTCAGCCCGGAGGGGGTGACCCGGCGACGGCATCTGCGCACCCGCGGCCGGGTGCTCACCGGCATCGACGACGAGACCCTCGACATCGAAGCCGGCGACGGCACCGGGCGGGAGGACGTCACCGGCGAGGCGGCGCTGCTCTCCGCACTGACCGCGAACCGGACCGGCCGGATGCGCGACATCGTCGAGACCATCCAGGCCGAACAGGACGAGGTGATCCGGTCCGGGTTGCCGGGGGTGCTGGTGGTCCAGGGCGGGCCGGGTACGGGCAAGACCGCTGTCGCCCTGCACCGGGCGGCCTACCTGCTCTACACCTATCGGGAGCAGCTCACCCGGAGCGGTGTGCTGATCCTCGGCCCGAACACCACCTTCCTGCGCTACATCTCCCAGGTGCTGCCGTCGCTCGCCGAGACCGGTGTGCTGCTCGCCACCCTCGGCGACATGTTCCCCGGACTGCGCGCACACGCCGTCGAAGCGCCGTCGGCCGCCGCGTACAAGGGCGGTCTCGACATGCTCGACGCCCTGGAGAACGCGGTCGCCGACCGGCAGACGCTGCCCGACGAGTTCGTCGAGGTCGACCACGACGGCTATCCACTGCGCATCGAACGCGACGTGCTGCTCGCCGCCCGGACCGTGGCCCGCCGCGCCGGCCGCCCGCACAACGTGGCCCGGCAGCTGTTCGTCACCGAGGCGATCCACCAGCTCTCCCTGCAGATCGCCGAGCGGATCGGCGCCGACCCGCTCGGTGGGGACAACCTGCTGTCCGAGGCGGATCTCGCGGAGACCCGTCGCGAACTACGTGAGGACCCCGACGTACAACAGGTGCTCTTCGATTTCTGGCCCGTCCTGACACCGCGGCAGGTGTTGCGGGATCTGCTCAGCGACGCCGATCGTCTGGAGTCGGCCGGTCTGCCGGCCACGCTGCTGCGGGATCGCTCCGCCGGCTGGACCCCGGCCGACGTCCCGCTGCTGGACGAGCTGGCCGAGTTGCTCGGTGTCGACGACACCCTCAAGGTTCGCGAGCAGCAAAAACAGAGAAGAGCGGCGATTGAGTACGCGGAAGGTGTACTGGAGATCGTCGAAGGCTCGCGTTCGCTGGACTTCGAGGACGAGGGCAGCGAGAAGGACGAGATCCTGTCTGCACTGGACGTGGTGGACGCCGGCGCGTTCGTCGAACGGCACGAGGTGATCGACACCCGGACCGCCGCCGAACGGGCCGCCGCCGACCGGACCTGGGTGTTCGGGCACGTGATCGTCGACGAGGCGCAGGAACTGTCCCCGATGGCGTGGCGGCTGCTGATGCGCCGCTGCCCGAGCCGGTCGATCACCGCTGTCGGGGACGTCGCGCAGACCTCCGAACTGGCCGGCACCACCACGTGGGAGCAGGTCTTCGAGCCGTACGTGGCGCAGCGCTGGCGGCTGGTCGAGCTGAGCGTCAACTACCGGACGCCGGCCGAGGTGATGGCGGTGGCGGCCGATGTGCTGGCCGCCGTCGACCCGGCTCTGCGCCCGCCGCGGTCGGTGCGGTCCTCCGGGGTGGCCCCGTGGGCGCGCCGGGTCGACGGATCCGCCCTGGCCGGTGAGCTGATCGCCGAGGTGCGCAAGGAGGCCGTCCTGATCGAGGAGGGGCGCCTCGGGGTGCTGGTGCCGGAGAGCCTGGAGGCGGTCCTCGGGCCGGACCTGGTGGCGGCGGTGCCGGGAGCAGCGGTCGGGGAGCAGCCCGACCTGCTCAACCACGTGGTGCTGATGACCGTCCGGCAGGCGAAGGGCCTGGAGTTCGACTCGGTCCTGGTGGTGGCGCCGGACGAGATCATCGCCGAGTCGCCGCGGGGCCTGTCCGACCTGTACGTGGCGGTCACCCGGGCCACCCGCCGCCTGGGTGTCCTGCACACCGCCGACCTCCCGAAGGTCCTGTCCTCCCTCGCCTGACGGGCGTGGTGACATGCGGTTCGCGTCGGACCGCATGTCACCACGCGCCCGGTGGACCCGTGTCGCGCGGTGGATTGCCACGCCGGATGCGCGGGAGCCTGCCGGATATGTCTCTTATATAGGCATAAGGTCGTTTGGTGGCTGAGTTCAAGGTGTCCGTGGCCAGCGCGGACGAGGTGCGGCTGATCGCCGGGTGGGCGGCGGCCGAGGGCTGGTATCCCGGCGACGGCGACGAGACGATCTTCCACCCCACCGATCCGGGCGGGTTTCTCGTCGGCCGGCTGGACGGACAGCCGATCACGTCGATCGCCGCGGTCCGGCAGGGCAGCGAACGCGGATTCATCGGTCTGCACCTGACCATTCCGGAGTTCCGGGGCCAGGGCTACGGGCTGCGCACCTGGCAGGCCGGGATGAGCCGGCTGACCGGGCGGATCATCGGCCTGGACGGGGCGGTCGCCCAGCAGGAGGACTATCGGAAGTCCGGGTTCCGGGACGCCTGGCGGACGATCCGCTACCAGGGTGAACTGACCGGGGCGCAGCGCCCGGCCGGCCTGGAGATCGCCGATGCCCGCGGAGTCGGGTTCGACGAACTGGCCCGGTTCGACCGCCGGTTCTTCCCGGCCGAACGGGAGGCCTTCCTCTCCCTGTGGATCACCACGCCCGGGCGGCGGGCGGTGGTGGCCCGCCGGGCCGGTTCGGTGGTGGGGTTCGCGGCCCGCCGGCCGGCCGGGGAGGTGGACCGGATCGGGCCGCTCTTCGCCGACTCACCGGAGATCGCCGAGGCCCTGCTGGCAGCGCTCGCCGAATCGGTCGGCGGGGCCGTACCGGTGCTGCTCGACGTGCCGTCGGTGAACCGGGCCGCGAACGAGCTGGCGGTCCGGGCCGGGCTGAAGGAGTCGGGGCAGACGGTGCGGATGTACACCGCTGACGTCCCCGAGGTGGACCGCGCCGGCATCTACGGGGTGACCACCCTGGAACTGGGCTGACACCGGACGGGCCCGATGTCCGGAGACAGCGGGCCCGTAGGCGGAGCAGAAGATCAGGCGGCGACCGGCCGGCGGCCGTCACCGAACGCGGTGTGACCGTGCGCGTTGGTCATCGCCAGGCGGCTGTGCATGGTGGTGTTGTTCGCGATGTTGGCGTAGTAGCTGGCGCGGCGGCGGGCGGTGATGCTCTCCGGGTTGTCCGGGACCGGCGCCAGCTCCGGGTTGAGGTGGGTGTTCAGGCCGTCCTTGAGCAGCGACAGCGCCTCGGCGCGCAGCTGGGAGACCCGCGACTCGGTGACACCGAGGTCGTCGGCGATGTCGGCCATCGGGCGCTCGTGCAGGAAGTACTCGGTCACCACGGTCTGCAGGCGCTCCGGCAGCGAGCTGATCGCGTGGTGCAGGTAGCCGATCTGCTCCCGGCGCAGCAGCATCTCCTCCGGGCCGGGCGCACGCTCGGTGACCAGGTCGTCGGCGCTGCTGGTGGTGAAGCCCTGCAGCGACAGCACGGTGGCCCGCTGCACGTCGGTGTCGGTCTGCTTCAGCTCGGAGGTGGTGGTGCCGAGCGCCTGGGCCAGCTCCTCCGGCGTGGGGGTGCGGCCCAGCGTGGTGGTGAGGTGCTGACGGGTGGTGTCGGTGTTGCGGGCCTTGGACCGCACCGAGCGGGTCGCCCAGTCCAGCGCGCGCAGCTCGTCGAGCAGGGCGCCGCGGATCCGGGTGCCGGCGAACCGGTGGAACGGGACGCCGCGCTGTGGGTCCCAGCCGCGGGCGGCGGTGACCAGGGCGTGCAGGCCGGCACTGGTCAGGTCGTCGCGGTGGATGTGGTTGGGGATCCGGCTGAGCATGTCCCGGACCAGGTGACCGACCAGCGGCATGTGCTGGCGGATCAGGTCCTCCTGCTCCCGCACCGTGAGCGCGGGCGTGGCGGTGGCGGTGTCGGCGATGATGTCGGCAGCGATCGTCACGGTGCTGGTCATGTCTGTTTCCCCCGGTTGTTCGTCGGCGCCCCTGGCTGGGTGGGCACCGGCTGACAGGAGAAAGATTCAGCTCCGGAGGGTGCAGCTGGCGGTCACGCACGGTTGCGTGCCGGGTGCTTCGGCCGGACCTCTCCGGCGATGGCCTTCCATCGGCTGTGGTGAGGCCCGCTTGAGACTTCTTGCGCGGGTACGGCAGGGTGTGCCACATGGAATTGAGCGACACCGGCACGCTTGTCACAGTGCTGTCCGGCCTGGTGATCCTGACCGGGGTGATCGGCGTCCTGATGCCGGTGATCCCGGGACTGACACTGACCTGGGTGGGTGCGCTGCTCTGGGCGCTGCTCGCGGACGGCTCCGGTGGTTCCCGGACGCTGGTGGCGATCCTGGCCACCGTGGTGTTCGGCATCGGGATCGTGATCAAGTTCCTCTGGCCGGGTAAGAAGTTGCGCAGCAGTGTGCCCACCTCGGCGCTGCTGGCGGGTGGGGTGCTCGGCCTGATCGGCTTCTTCGTGGTGCCGGTGATCGGCCTGGTGCTCGGGTTCGTGCTCGGCGTGTGGCTGGTCGAGTTGAACCGGCTCGGCATGGAGAAGGCCTGGCCGTCGACCCGGTCGGCGATCGCCGCGGTCGGGCTGTCCCTGCTGGTGGAGCTGGCCGCGGCCCTGCTGATCGCGGTGATCTGGCTGTTCGGCCTAGCCTTCGCGTGATGCCTGCAGGCGCCGACGCCGGCGCCGCACGGTGAGCAGCAGGAGCAGGGGAGTGACGGTCAGCATCGCTGACACGCCCAGCGCTGCCAGCACGGTGAACGCGGTCGGGCCACCGGTCCCGGCGGGCTGGGCGGCGGCCCCGGACACCGCTCCGCCGGCGGGCCCGGGTGCGGTGGTGGTGGCAGCCTCGGCGGCCACCTCCTCGGGGGTGACCAGTGTGCCGACGGATGCGCCCGGCGGCAGTGCGAAACCCCAGTCGAGCAGGGCCGCACCCTGTTCCCAGCCGCGTTTCGGCCGGGCCTCGGCGCCGAGCAGGGTGGTCACCAGGGTCCGCCCGTTCCGGGTGGCCGCGCCGACGTAGCTGTGCCGGGCGACGGTGGTGAAACCGGTCTTCCCGCCGAGCGCGCCCGGATAGTTGTAGATCAGCTTGTTCTCGTTCTGGAACTGGAACCCGCCGACCTTCGGCTTCTTCTGGGCCGGCATCCGGGCCGTCTCGGTCAGCGCGTACTTGCGGAAGTCGGCACTGGCGAAGCAGACCCGGGCGATCAGGGCCAGATCGTACGCACTGGTGAACTGCCCTTTGCCGTCCAGTCCGGACGGCGTGACCGCGTGTGTCTGGCGGGCACCGAGCGCGGCTGCCTTGGCGTTCATCGCGGCGACCGTCTTGGCCAGCCCGTCGGCACCGCCGCCGCCGGCCATCCGGGCCAGTGCGTTGGCGGCGTCGTTGCCCGAGTTGAGCAGCAGGCCCAGCCACAGTGTCGAGACCGGATAGACACCGCCGCGGACCAGTCCGACCGCCGAACTGCCGGGTTCGATGTCCAGGTCGCCCTCGGTGATGGTGACCTTCCGGGCCGGGTCGAGCTGATCGATCGCGGTGGCGGCCAGCAGCATCTTCTGCACGCTGGCCGGGGTCTGGTGCACGTGCGGCCCGCACGCGCCGAGCACCTCGCCGGTGTCCAGGTCGGCGACCAGCCAGGTGGTGGCGGTGAGTGCCGGGACCGCCGGGCTGCCGGCCGGGACGGTCAGCCCGTGGGTGGCCAGGGCCTCCCCACCGACCGCCAGGTCCGCGGCGACATCGGCCGGCGGGACCGGCCGGGGCGGGGCGCTCGGCTTGGCGATCCTGGGCTTGGGGCAGGGCACCTCAACGGCCGCGGCGGACGCCGTCGACAAAGCCGGCGGGGCTGCGGACGGCACGGCCACGGAGAACGGCAGGACGGCAGCGGTCAGCGTTGCCAGCAGGACCCTCACGGCCATGACTCTCCGGCGTCCAGGCGGCGTTCCAGCAGGGTGGCCAGCGGAATCGACTCGCCGTCCCGGCCGCCCGCGCCGACGACCAGCCGGGCGATGCTCGGCGACAGGTCGGCTCCGGCGAACCGGGCCCGCAGCGACGGTGCAACGGTGAGCACGTAGAACTCTCCGTCCTCGCCGGCGGCCACCGAGCGGTCGGCTTTCAGATACCACCCGCGGACGTGGGTCTTGTACGTCGCCCGGCCGTCGAGGCTGCGTGCGGTGAGCACGTGCGGCCGGAGCCCGGCTTCGACGGCCCGGCGGACGAAGTCGTCGAGCAGCGCCTCGGCCTTGCGCGCCTCCGCGGCCCGATCGGCGTCGAGCGCCGCGGCGCGGACGGCGACGGCGTGCCGTTGCTCTTCTCGCCAGGCGGCCTGCTCGTCCTGCATGGCGCCGACCCTAACGCGGGACTCCCGGCGTCGGTCAACCGGGCTTTCCCGGATTCCGCGCCTTTTCGCCGCCGCCGCCATTCTCCAAAACCGGGTGGAAAGAATTGCCGGATCGCGAGCAGGAGTTGCGCCGCGGACCGGTTGCGCGCAAGACTGGGCGCGGTTGATTTATTCTTCTCGGGAGTCGTTATGGCGCGGCAGGTAATCACCACCCTGATCGACGATCTGGACGGCAAGAAGGCGGATCGGACGGTCGAGTTCAGTCTCGATGGCGTCAGCTACACGATCGACCTTTCCGAGTCCAATGCCGGAAAGCTGCGTAAAGCTCTGGACCCGTTCATCAGTGCGGGCACCCGTCTCGGCCGCACCACATCGGGACGAATCCCGTCGCGTGGCGCGGCTCCGGTCCGCACTGCCGGTTCTCGTGACGAGAACCGGTTGATCCGTGAGTGGGCCATCCGCAACGGGCACAAAATCTCCGAGCGGGGCCGCATTCCGGCCGAGGTCAGCGGTGCCTACCGGGCGGCGCACGGCCGCTGATTCCGCACCGTTCCCACCGTGCCGGGCAGGCGCTCCGGCACGGTGCGGGGTGATAAATCCCACTTCTAATTGGACGGAAGGCTTCTTTACCCGAAAACGCCACGGAGCCGGGGCAGTTCCGCCGCCACGGCCTCCAGCACTTTCTCGTCCCCGGCGTACCAGCTCGACTTCCGCGGCCAGTGCGTGATGACATCGGTGAACCCGAGCCCGTGTGCCCGGCCGACCGCGTCGGTGAAGGCTTCGACGCTGCTCAACGAGAAGACCGGTGACGTGTCGAGGTTCAGATAACGGTCCACCGTGTCCGGCCGGCGGCCCACCGCGTCGCATGCCGTTCCGAATCGATCACTGATCTCGGCGACCTCCCGCCACCATTGTTCGGCGGTCTCGGTCTGGGGCCCGGTGGTGACCCAGCCGTCGCCCTGCCGGGCGGCCAGCCGCATCGCGCGGGGCCCGTTGGCGGCGATCACGAAGGGCGGCCGGGGCTGCTGGACCGGGCCGGGAATGCTGCGGGCGTCGACCGCGGAGTACCACTCACCGGTCCAGGTGGTCGCGGGCTGCGTCAGGATGGTGCCGAAGAGTTCGAGGAATTCGGTGAACCGGTCGACGCGGGCCCGTGGGGTCAGCTCCTCCTGGCCGAGGACCGCCGAGTCGAAGCCGGTGCCGCCGGCACCCAGCCCGAGGATCAGCCGCCCGCCGGAGATGTCGTCCAGGGCGGTGGCCTCCCGA
>DATMVU010000488.1:0-2603 GCA_035562875.1 Actinoplanes sp.
TCGGAGAGCACCCTGATCAACGGCATCGCCGGCACCAAACTGCTCGGCATCCCGCTGCTCGTCTACATCCTGGCGGTGGTCGCCGCGGCCGGCTGGGTGCTGCTCAACCGGACCACCTTCGGCCGGCGCACGGTCGCTGTCGGCGGCAACCCGGAGGCGGCCCGTCTGGCCGGCATCAACGTCAAACGACACACCATGCTGCTGTACGGGTTGAGCGGGATCTGCTGCGGCATCGCGGCGATCATGCTCACCTCGCAGGCCACCTCGGCACAGGCGGCCATGGCCAACCTCTACGAACTGGACGCCATCGCCGCCGCGATCATCGGCGGGACCCTGCTCAGTGGCGGCCGCGGCACCATCGTCGGCTCCCTGCTCGGCGTGATCATCTTCGCCACCATCACCAATCTGTTCGCCATCAACGGTCTCTCCACCGAGGCCCAGAACATGGTCAAGGGCGGCATCATCATCGCCGCCGTCCTGGTCCAGCAGTTCCGGTTCCAGGCCGTCACCCAGTTCCTGAGCCGTTCCCAGAGCTGACGGCTGGGGTTCGGCCGCGGGGTTTCGTGCACCCTTCTTTCGCTCCATCCATACCGATATATCGGGAGAAATCATGGCACAGAGTAGTCGCGACCTGTCGCGGCGCCGCCTGCTGTTCAGCGGAGCCGCACTCGGCGCGGGAACCCTCCTCACCGCGTGCACCAGCAACGAAGCCAAGCCGAACGAGGCCCAGGTCAAGACCGCCGACAACGGCGCGGCCGGCGGCAACGCGGCCCCCGGCACCAAGGTCGTCATCGGGTTCTCCGCCCCGGCCGCCGACCACGGCTGGCTCGGCGCGATCATCAGCAACGCCAAAGCCCAGGCCGAGGCCTACCCGGACGTGGAGTTGAAGTCGGTCGAGTCCGGTGCGGACGCGGCCACCCAGCGGGCTGCACTGGCCACCCTGCTCGCGCAGAAACCCAACGTGATCGTGCTGCTGCCGCACGACGGCAAGGAACTCAACTCGTTCGGCCTGGAGGCGATGACCGCCGGCATCCCGGTCGTCAACCTGGACCGGGCCTTCCCCGATCGGCGCGCCTACCGCACCCAGATCCTCGGCGACAACTACGGCATGGGTGTGGCCGCCGCCAACTACATCATCGAGCAGATGAAGGCCAAGGGTGTCGGCAACCCAGTGATCGGCGAGATCCCCGGCATCGACTCCCTGGAGCTGACCCAGAACCGGTCCAAGGGCTTCTCCGACACCCTCGGCGCGGCCGGCTTCAAGGTCCAGCGCCGGGTCCCCGCCGAGTTCACCGTGGACACCGGTCAGCGCGCCGCCAGCCAGCTGCTGCAGGCCGTCCCCAAACTGGACGCCCTCTGGAACCACGACGACGACCAGGGTGTCGGCGTGCTCGCCGCGATCAGCCAGGCCGGCCGCAGCGAATTCCTCATGGTCGGCGGCGCCGGGTCCAAGAAGGCGATGGAGGACATCCAGGCCGACAAGACCCCCCTCAAGGCGACTGTCACCTACAGCCCGTCCATGGCGTCGTCGGCGATCTCCCTGGCCCGGCTGATCGGCCAGGGCAAGGGACTGGCCGACCTGGTCGAGTTGCAGGTCCCCAAGGAGATCGTGCTGGCCTCGGAGACCATCACCAAGGACAACGCGAGCGCGTACCTCAAGCTCGGCTTCTGATCGCACCCGGGGGGAGACCCATCTTGTCCACGCAGACCACGGACCTGCGCATCGGCATGGTCGGCTACGCGTTCATGGGCACCGCGCACTCACAGGCGTGGCGCACCGTGAACCGCGTCTTCGACCTGCCGCTGCGGGCCCGGATGACGGCCGTCAGCGGCCGCGATCCGCAGAAGGTCGCCGCGGCGGCCGCCCAGCTCGGCTGGCAGGAGCACACCACCGACTGGCGGTCCCTGATCGCCCGGGACGACATCGATCTGATCGACGTCTGCACGCCCGGCGACAGCCACGCCGAGATAGCGATCGCGGCCCTGGCCGCCGGTAAGCACGTCCTGTGCGAGAAACCCCTCGCGAACACGATCGACGAGGCCCGTGCCATGGCAGCCGCCGCGGTCCGGGCCGAAGCCGCCGGTGTCCGGTCGATGTGCGGTTTCAACTACCGGCGGGTGCCGGCCGTCGCCGTGATGCGCCGGCTGATCGCCGACGGCCGGATCGGCGAGATCCGGCACGTGCGCGCGGTGTACCTGCAGGACTGGATCGTCGACCCGCAGTTCCCGCTGGTCTGGCGGCTGCAGAAGGACAAGGCGGGCTCCGGCGCGCTGGGTGACATCGGTGCGCACATCATCGATCTCACCCAGTACGTCACCGGCCAGCTCATCACCGGGGTCAGCGCGCTGACCGAGACGTTCGTGAAACAGCGGCCGCTGGTGCCGGACACCGACGGCACCGGGCAGGTCACCGTCGACGACGCCGCCCTGTTCGTGGCCCGCCTGGACGGCGGGGCGGTCGCCACCTACGAGGCGACCCGGTTCGCCACCGGCCGCAAGAACGGGCTGCGGGTGGAGATCAACGGGTCGCGGGGGTCGGTGGTGTTCGACTTCGAGCGGATGAACGAACTGGAGTTCTACGACGCCGCGCTGCCGTCCGACGA
>DATMVU010000489.1:0-23726 GCA_035562875.1 Actinoplanes sp.
CGGCGCGATCGCCGACGTCGAGCGGCAGCTGCGGCTCGCCGCGGCACTCGACATCGGTGACTGGATGAGGTTCGAGGTCGGTCCGGCGGCCCGGATCCGGGCCGCCGGTGCCCAGGCGGCGCAGGTGCGGGTCACCGCGGCGATCGGTACGAAGGTGTGGGCCGCCTTCCAGGTCGACATTGTGGCCGACGGCGTGGAGATGAGTGCCGAACCGGACCCTGTTCCGCCGCTGACTTCGCTCTTCATGTCGGAGAAGAGGTTGTGGCGGGCTTACCCGCTGGTCGACCACGTGGCCGACAAGGTGTGCGCGATCCTGGAGCGGCACGACGGGCGGCCGTCCACCAGGTTCAAGGATCTGGTGGACCTGGTGGCGATCGCGGAGCGGGCCACGGTCTCCGCGGCACTCCAGATTCGGGCGCTGGGCAAGGAGGGCAGGCGGAGAGGCCTGGAGTTGCCCGCCGGCTTCGACGTTCCGGATCGCAGCCTGTGGGTGCCCGGGTACCGGGCTGAGGCGCGCCGTGCGGCCGAACTGTCCGCGCGGGAGCTCGATGACGCGCTCGCCGTGGCCCGGGTGTTCCTGGACCCGCTTCTGGCCGGGACCGCCGCCGGGGCCTGGGACTTCGAGCGCCAGGCGTGGGTGGGCCCCTCCGCCGGCTGAGGGCGCAGGGCCTCGCCGTGCCGGTCAGGGAAGGACCGCCTCGGCGGTCAGCCGCGGTAGCCGGGCGCTTCTTTCTGTAGCGGAATCGCCATGTTCTGCAGTCGCCGGTGCGGCCCTCGGGGGGAGGGCCGCACCGTGGGACGTCAGGCGGGCAGTCCGCCCACCTGGGTGTTCACCCAGGCCCGGATGGACGGCAGATCGCCGTAGATGGACGGGGCGGTGGCGCACGTGGAGCTGCTGTTGCCGGCCCGGCTGGTGACGCCGATCAGGTTCCAGCGGCCGCTCACCTGGCGGACCTGCGGGCCACCGGAGTCGCCGTAGCAGGCCCCGGCCGTGCCGTTGGTGTTGTTGGTGCAGATCTCGTAGGCCGCGTTGATGCCGGAGCAGCGGCTGTCGGCGACGATCGAGGTGTCCAGCTGGTTGGCGACGCGCGGGGCCGAGCCGCAGCCGCGGGTGGGGCAGGTCTGGCCCCAGCCGATGATGCGGGTGGCGGTGCCGACGGCGCCGGACGTGGTGGGGATCGGGGCCGGCGCGTGGGTCACCGACGTCGCCAGTTGCAGCAGTTTCACGTCGATGGTCGGGTGGTTGACGGCCCGGGTGACGGCCACGACGGTGCCGCCCGCGGACCGGTCGGTGCTGCCCACCCGTACCGAAGAGGGGGTGGTGCAGTGTTTTGCGGTGACCGCCCAGTTGGCTTTGATCAGTGAGCCGGTGCAACCCGACACGTAGACCATGAACGAGTAGTTCTCACTCGCGGGGGTGCCGCCGACCACGGACGGGGTGGGGTCGGCGGCCGCGGCGGCGGTGGAGGGGGCGAGCAGGCCGGCGACGGCTATCGCGGTGGCCAGCAGGAATCGGCGCATGGTGCGGCCCTTCTGTTCGGGGAACGGGCGTTTACCTGCGCACGAACATTGCCAGACAATCATCGACTTCGATACATCTCAGGTCGGGCCTCCCCTGCGCGGGATGCCGGGCCGGTCGGCCGGGTGGACCGGCACGCCGCCGGATGCGCCGCCTCTACGATGGGCGTCGTTCAGTAGGCCATCGAAGGAGGACGACGTGGACACTGGCATGTTCCGCAGGCCGCCACGGCAGGCGGGGCCGGAGCCGGTGACCGGCGGGTCCCCGGTCGAGCACCTGCGGCAGCTGAGCCGGCAGCGGACCGCGTTGCTCTGGCGGCATCCGGAGCCGGGCGAACTGCTGCCGATGGTGGGCTCGTCCCGATTGTGGGAGCGGCGCACCGCCGATGAGGACTTCGCCGAGGTCCGGGTGGCTGTCGACGCGCGAAAGCCGACTGTGGACATCGCCGCCCTGGAGCCGTCGGCCATCGAGGACCTGGAGACCAGCACCGCGATCGCCGTGCCGCATCTGCCGCTGTCGGTGCGGCTGCGGGCGTTCAGCCGGGTGACGTTGCGCGGCGAGCGGGAACCCGTGACCGGACTGACCCGCGCGATGATCGCCCAGCTCGCGGTGCTGCACTCCCCGGAGGAACTGCGGATCGCCGTGGTGGCCGCACCGGGCCGGCTGGCGGACTGGGACTGGGTGCGGCACCTGCCGCACACCCGCACCCCGGCCGGCACGCTCGTCTTCGAGACGCTGCTGGATCTGGAGAAGAGTCTCGGCCGGGACCTGTCCGACCGGCCCCGCTACGACCCGGTCGCGAAGACTCCGGAGTCCGGCGCGCATCTGGTGGTCGTCCTGGACGGCGGCGAGGTGGCACCGACCTGCCGGCTGGTCGGTGTCGGGCCGAAGGCGACCACCGTCGTCGACCTGTCCGGTCAGGCGCCCGGTGGGGCCGGCCGGTGGCTGTTGCGCCTCAACGTCACCGCTGTCGCGGTCGCGATCGACACCCCCAAACAGACCACCCATCTGGGTACGCCGGACTCGCTCACCGCCGCCCAGGCCGAGGAGTTGTCCCGCCGGTTGGCCGGCCGGCAGCCCGCGGGGGAGCAGGACGTCACCGAGCCGGAGAAGCCGCCGGTGGAGAAGACCCGGCGGCTCGGCCACAGTGCGGTGCTGACCGACCTGCTCGGTCTCCCGGACGCCGCGGACCTGGATCCGCGGTCCACCTGGCAGCCGGACCCGGCGACGAAGCGTTTCCGGGTGCCGGCCGGTACCGGCGCGGACGGCGAGACCGTCGAACTGGACCTCGGGGAGCACCCGCACGGGCTGATCGTCGGGGCGACCGGCAGTGGCAAGTCGGAGCTGCTCCGCACGATCGTCACGGCGTTCGCGATCACCCACGCCCCTTCCGAGATCAACTTCCTGCTGCTCGACTGCCGGGGCGGCCTGAACACCGGCGGTCTGGCCGAGCTGCCGCACACCGGCGATCTGCTCGCCGGCCCGGTCGATCCCGCCGACCAGGCGGACCGGCTGCAGCAGGCGATCCTCGGCGAGTTGCAGCGCCGCCGCGATCTGCCGGACGTCCCGGGGATCCCCCGGCCACGCCTGCTCGTGGTGGTCGACGGGCTCGACCACGCGCTCACCACGCGGCCGGAACTCGCCGACGTGCTGCTGGAGATCGCCCGGGAGGGTGCGGCGCTGGGTGTGCACCTGCTCCTGGCCGCACAGCGACTGGAGGAGGGCCGGCTGCGTGGCCTGGACACCCATCTGACGTACCGGATCGCGTTGCGCACCACCTCCGGGACGGAGAGCCGGGCCGTGATCGGGGTACCGGACGCCTTCGAACTGCCGAACCGGCCCGGTGCCGGGTACCTGAAAGCCGGTGCCGCCAGCCTGCGGTGGTTCCGGGCGGCCTCGTCCTCCGGCATCCTCGCGGTGGTCGCCGGCCGGCTAGCCGGCGAGGGCACCCCGGCTCACCGGATCCTGTTGCCGCCGCTGACCGTCGCGCCGAACATCGTCGACCTGCTCGACGCCGGCCGGTCGGGCCGGCTCGCCGTGCCGGTGGGTGTCACCGACCGGCCGTTCGAGCAGCGGCAGGAGCCGTACCTGCTGGAACTTGGCGGCCTGGCCGGCAACGTGGCGGTCGTCGGCGGCGAACGGTCCGGCAAGAGCACCCTGCTGCGCACCCTGATCACCGCGCTGGCCCTCACCCACAGCCCGCGCGAGGTGCAGTTCTTCGGTGTCGACCTGGGCGGCGGCGACCTGCACGCGCTGGACGGGCTGCCGCACGTGTCCGGGATGGCCGGGCCGTCGGACACCGAGATCCTGCGCCGGGCGCTCGCCGAGATCGACATCCTGATCGACGCGCGGGAGGCCCGGTTCACCGGTCACGCCGACTCCGACGACCCGTACGGCGAGGTCTTCCTCGTCGTGGACGGGTGGGCGGAGCTGTGCGCCGAGCACCGCGACATCGACCAGTCGATCCTCGACCTGGCCACCCGCGGGCTGGCCTACGGCGTCCACGTGGTGATCACCGCGAACCGCTGGGCGGAGATCCCCGCCGACCTGCGGGAGGTGTTCGGCACCCGGATCGAACTGCGGCTGGCCGATCCGGCCGGGTCGGAGATCGACAGGCGGGCCGCGCGGCGGGTGCCCGAGACGCCCGGCCGTGGGCTCACCCGGGAGGGACTGCACTTCCTGACCGCCGTACCGCGGGTGGAAGGTCCTGATGATCTCTTCGATTCGGCGCGCGGCTCCACCGATCTGGTCGCGCGGGCCCGGGTGTCCTGGCCGGACGAGCGGGCGCCGAGGCTGCGGCTGCTGCCCCGCCTGCTGCCGGCCGCCGATCTCACCGGGCCGGGCATCCCGATCGGCATCGACGAGATGAACCTGGCGCCGGTCCGGTTCGACGCCGACAACCCGTCCCACCTGGTGATCTTCGGGGACGGGCGGTGCGGCAAGACCAACCTGCTGCGGCTGATCGCCCGGTCGGTGGCCGGCCGGTACGCCCTGGACGAGGCCCGGCTGGTGCTCGTCGACTACCGGCGCAGTCTGCTCGGCGCGGTCGACGGTGAGCACCTGCTGACCCATGCCACGTCCGGGACGGTGCTCGCCGACGCGATGGGCTCGATCCACGCGGCCATGGCCCGGCGGCTGCCCGGCCCGGACGTGACCCGGGAGCAGTTGCGCGACCGCAGCTGGTGGCGCGGCCCGGACCTGTTCATCCTGGTCGACGACTACGACCTGGTGGTCACCCGGGACGAGAACCCGCTGTCCGCCCTGGTGGAGCTGATCCCCCATGCGCGGGACATCGGCCTGCACCTGATCATCGCGCGCCGGGCCGGTGGTGCGGTCCGGGCGTCGAACGAGCCGCTGCTGCGCCGGCTGGAGGAGTTCGCCAGCCCCGTCCTGGTGATGTCCGGCAACCCGGACGAGGGGAAGGTGTTCGGCCGGGTCCGGCCCCGGCCGCAGCCGCCGGGCCGTGGTGTCCTGGCCCGGCGCAGCGACGGGATGACGGTGCTGCAGACCGCCTGGAGTGATCCGGAGACCCCGTCGCTCAACGGGCGGACGACCCCTTGACCCGGTACATGGCGCTGTCGGCGGCCCGCAGCAGCGCCTCCGCGTCGTAACCCACCTCGTCGGTGATCGCGACCCCGAAGCTCGACCCCACCGTCAGGGTCAGGCCGTTCAGCGCGAACGGCGGGCGCAGTGCCCCGGCCAGCCTCCGGGCCAGGGCACTCGCCTCGTCGGGGCCGTTCACCATGCAGAGGATGACGAACTCGTCGCCGCCGAGCCGGGCTACCAGGTCATCCTTGCGGACCGCCCCGGCCAGCCGCTGCGCCACCCCGGTCAGCAGGGCGTCACCGACGTCGTGGCCGTAGGTGTCGTTCACCGGTTTGAACCCGTTCAGATCGGTGAAGATCACCCCGACCGAGCCGCCGTCGGCCTCGGCCGCGGCGACCGACTGTTCCAGGCGTTCCATGAACAGGGCCCGGTTCGCCAGCCGGGTCAGCGAGTCGTGCTGGGCCTGGTCCTTGACCCGTTCGAAGAGCAGCGCCTTGGAGACGACCAGGGCGGCGATGTCGGCCAGGTGGTTCAGCAGGGCGTCGGCCTCGCTGCCAGCCGGCGGGGCGCCGTCGATGACGAGGATGCCCAGGTCCCGTCCGCCGGCGCTGAGCGGCAGGCGCCGGCCGGTCCCGAGTGCCGGGTGGGGCTCCAGGTGGAGGGTGGCGCGGTCCACCGGCACCTCGGTGACGACCATCTTCTCGACCTCCCGGACCACCTGGTCCAGGTCGAGGATGCCGACCAGCCGCTGGGTCAGTTCGTGCAGCCGGTGCAGCCGCTGGAGTTGCTGCTGGGTGCGGTGCTGCAGCCGGTCGTTGTCGACGGCCAGGGCGACCCGGGTGGCGACCGCCCGCAGTTCCAGGGTGTCGGCGCCGTCGAACGGGGTGTCACTGCGGCGCAGCAGCATCATGTAGCCCAGCGCCTCGTCGCCGTTGGCCATCCGGACCCAGGCCGCGTGCCGGACCCCGTACCCGGACAGCCACTCCGGCACCGGGACCGGCCCGGCCGGCCCGGCCAGCAGCGGATCCCGGCCGGTCGCCGCCACCACGGCCGGCGGCACCTCGGGACTGCCCTTCGGCAGGTGCCGGTCCGGGACACCCCAGGACCCGGCGGTCTCGGCCCGCCCGTCCCGCAGCAGCCAGAAGAACGCCACGTCGGCGCCGAACAGTTCGGCCACCTCGCCGGTGGCCCGGGCCAGGATGTCGTCCGACCCGCTGAGCCGGCCGAGCATGCTCACCACCTGGGCGATCCGGGTGGCCCGGGACAGCGCCTGCGCTGAGGCGGTGTGTGACGCGGCGATCCGCGCGTGCAGGTCGCGGATCTCGGCCCGCAACATGGTCAGTTCCTCGTGATCGGACATCAGAAGGCCAGCACCGCCACCGTCGCGTTGTGGAAGCCGCTCGACCCGGCGACCTTGGCGAACTCGCCGTAGGTGAACAACCCGGCCGACGGCGCCCCGGACAGGGCGGTGGTGACCGCCTCGGCCTCGGCACCGGCCCGGTCGCCGAACAGGGCGGTCCGCGCGGTGCAGCTGAACACCAGTGCTCCGCGCGGCGGCCCGGTGAGCTGGGCGACGGCGTCGGCGACCGCCTGCCCGGCGGCGTCGATCAGTTCGCCGAAGGTGCTCTCCATGATCTGCACGACCGCGTAGTCGCTGACGTACCCGAACATGATCAGCCCGCCGTCCGGGGTGCTGCCGAGGATGTGCCGCATGTCGTAGAGCCCCGACGCGTTCGGCAGTCCCAGCGGGCGGTCCATCACCAGCCCGGCGAACGACATGCCCTCGATGTCCCGGGGGTCGCAGCCGCGCATCTCCAGATAGGCGTCCCGGGCCGGGCGCCCGTCCAGTTCCAGGATCACGTTGCCCTCGGCGCGGGTGACGAACATGGTCTTGCCGGTCGGGCGCCAGCCGTGCCCGGTGGCGACCCCGAGCGGCACCGGCGAGTCGATCCAGACGGCGATCACCCCGTTGCGCAGCACCCGGCCCTCGGCGAGCTGGTAGGTCTGTTCCATGGTCAGCGGCTCGGCGGCGGTGCCACCGACGATCGGCACCGTCGCACCGGCCACCTCGTAGGCGCCGCGCATCACCTCACGCTGATCCCCGGCCAGACCGTCGGCCAGGATCATCAGGACCGAGTGGGGATGCTCGCCGCCGGCCCGGATCCGGGCGCTCTCGGCCGCCCGCCGGGTGGCACCGGCGATGTCCCCGGCAAGGGTCTCGGAGACCGCGACACCGATCGAGGCGCCGTCGGCGGGCAGGTAGGCCGCGACACAACCGGACGGCACGTGCCCGGAGCCGGCGAACGACGCGAACGACGAACAGCCCACCATCGTGGCCGCGCCCGCGACGGCCCGGGCCTCGTCCAGCACCCGCTGCGGGTCCTGGTCGAAGGTGGGGAAGACGATGACCAGGTCGCCGGCGGCGGGTGTCCGCCCGTCCAGCGCCGTCGTCACGGCCGTGGTGGTGGCCGCCGGGCCGTGCCCGATGCCGGTTCCGATCATGACTGGTACACCCGGCCACGGCCGGCGGCCTTCGCTGCGTACATCGCGGTATCCGCTCTCTTGATCTCGGTCTCCGGGTCGGCCCCGGACGGTGCGGTGATGACGCCGATGCTGGCTCCCACACTGACCGGCAGACCCCGGACCGGGATCGGTTCGGCCACCACGCCGACGATCCGGGCGGCGATCCCGGCTGCCTGCTCGTCGGTGGCGCCCGGCAGGATGACCGCGAACTCGTCACCACCGAGCCGGGCCACCAGATCGCGCTCCCGGACCACCGACCGGATCCGTTCGGCGACCGCCTCCAGGACGGCGTCGCCGCTCTCGTGGCCGAGGGTGTCGTTCACCGCCTTGAAGCCGTCCAGATCGACGTAGAGCAGGGCGGTCGGGCCGCCACCGTCGTCGGACAAGGCCTGTTCCCAGCGGGAGTGGAAGTGCCGCCGGTTCGCCAGGCCGGTCAGCTGGTCGGTGTACGCCTGCCCGCGGGCCACGTCCAGCGACTTCGCGAGCAGCCCGACGACCCCGTGCAGCCGGGCCATCACCAGCAGGAACAGCAGCACACTGCCGCCCACCACCACCGGCACGTCGAGCTGGTCGTCATCGCGCAGCCATTCGATGGTCAGTACCAGCGGCGCCATCAGCCCGGCCCCGGCCAGGGCGACCAGCCGGCCCCGGCTGATCATGCCGTCCGCGGGTGGTGTTGCCTGGGAGACCGCGGACATCGCCGGGTGCAGGGCGGCGGTACCGAACATCACGTGGGTGACCATCCAGCCGACGTCCATCAGGCCGCCCGCCGCGTAGGTGTCGTGCAGTTCCAGCAGCGTGTAGGTGATGTCGGTGGCCAGCAGCAGGACCACACCGATCACCAGCATCCGGTACGGGGGTGGCCGTCTCCCGGATCCGATGGCGACCCGTAACAGCACCGCGAGGGCGGCCAGGTCGAGGATCGGGTACGCCAGTGACACCGCCCGGCCGAACGTGGTCAGGTCACCGAGCCGTGCGGTCGGGGCTATCAGGTAGAGCCAGGCCAGCATGGTCGCGCCGGTGGACAGGATCGCGGCGTCGAGCAGGCCGGGCCGGTCCCAGGTGGTGCGCCGGGCGCGGGCGAAACCGAGCAGGCCGGCGATCAGTGCCAGATTGGACGGGGCGTAGAGCGCGTCGGCGACCGAGGGGAACACGTCCTGGCGCAGCAGGACGACCTGGAGCCAGTAGGCGACCTCACCGGCCGCGAAGAGCCCGGTGCTCGCCGCCAGGGCGTACCACGGCCAGCGCAGGGCCGGCCGGTACCGGCGGACCCCGAGGTGGATGACCAGCACGCCGGAGAAGTGCACGGTCGAGGCGATCACCGCCTGAACCGGATCCGACGGCACCAGGTTGTAGACGACGGCACATGCAGCGCACACGGCGAGATACCACCGCCAGACCGCCATTGCGCTCCTCCTCTCGCCCGTCGTCAAGACTCATCGGCGCGGAGAGGCCAATCGTGAGAAGACCGGATCTCGCTCCCGAGTAGCGGAACCGGGCATGAATGTGATTCGATTTGAGGCGAAAGGCCGGGCATCTTCCCCCGTGGATGCCCGGCCTTTCTTTTGCGCCTCTTCGCCGCTGCTGGGCGATCTGTGCGGATACCCGTCTCCGAAGGCTTCCTCCGTGATCCGCACCCGGTCCGGGCCGGTCCCCACCGGGAACCACCTGAGTTTCGGTCAGCGGCGCGCCAGGACGGACTTTCGCGCGTCGACGAGCTGGAACGCCAGGTGGGCGGCGAACTCGACACCTGCCATGCGTACCGCAAGGCCTCTGGTGGGGTTGGGGTGGTTCGTGCGCTGCAGCCGGGAAAGCCAGCGCTTCTCCATCCGGCTGCGGCCGACGATCGCCGCCACCGACAGGCCGATCGCCCCGGCGGCCAGGACGGCCTTGCGTTTGTCGAAGGGTGCGGCGGGCGGCGGATCGGTGACCGGGAACGGCTGCTCGGACAGGACGATCTCGTCGTCCTGATCATCCTCGGGCCGGTCCGGTGTGACGGCGTAACTGATCGCGGCGGCCGCGGCGACGGTGCCCAGACGGGTCAGCCGGCGACGGGCCGGGGACAGGTCACGGGCCGCGATCCAGGCGCCGCTGGTGCCGGCCTGCAGGACGGCCAGCCCGACAGCGCGCAGGTACGGAACAGAAGACATGCCAGGACCCTAACGCCGGGAGTCAACGCACCCGAGCCGCTACCGGACGGGAATCATCGGCACATCCGGGCCACGCGACCGTGAATGCATGACCACCGCTGAGCACACCCACCACCGGTTCGACGTCCGGAATGTCGTCCCCGGTGAGGCGCCCGGTGCCGACCGGGCCGACCTCGCCGGCCTGACCACCGCCGACGCCCTGGAACAGATCTGGACGGCGACCCGGCACGACCAGCCGGCCGAGTTCCAGACCTGGACCGACGAGCAGGGCACCGGCCTGACCCTCTTCGCCACCTGGTGTGTGCTCGCCGGGATCCACGGCCCCGACTGGCGCTCCTGGCCGGCCCGGTACAACCATCCGCTGTCCCCCGCCGTCGCCACCTTCACCCGCGAGCACGCCGACCGGGTCCGCTTCCACATGTGGTGCCAGTGGGTCGCGGACCGGCAGGTCGCGGCGGCCGGTGCGGTGCCCTGCCGGGACGCCGACGAGTGGCAGTACCAGGAGCCGGTTTCCCGGTGATGTGTACCTTTCGCCGGATATATTGAACGGATGATGCGGGCGCTGGCGGTCCTGACCACACTGACCGTCGGCGTCTGCGCGTCCTGCGGCACCCCCACCGAGAGCGCCGCCGACCCGTTCACCCTCGGTTTCGTCCAGGTCGGCAGCGACGGTGCCTGGCATCAGGCGAACACCCGGTCGATCCAGAAGGCCGCCGCCGACGCCGGCTACGCCCTCGACCTGCGTGCCGACGGGAAGATGCAGGAGCAGCAGATCGCCGCCCTGCGGGACCTGATCGGCCGCAAGGTGAACGTCATCGCCCTCTCCCCGGTCGTCGAGTCCGGCTGGGACGGGGTGCTCCAGCAGGCCAAGGACGCCGGTATCCCGGTCATTCTCACCGACCGGGCGGTGGACACCACCGACACCTCGCTCTACCTCACCACGCTCGGCTCCGACTTCACCGCCCAGGGCCGCAAGGCCGGTGAGTGGATGATCGAACGGTTCAAGGACGCCGACGGCCCCGTCAAGATCGTCGAGATCGAGGGGACCACCGGCTCGGCCGCGGCCAACGGCCGCCTAGCCGGTTTCCACGCCGCCATCGAGACCGACCGGGACCTCGAGGTGATCGCCTCCAAGGACGGCGACTTCAGCCGCGAGGGCGGGCAGAAGGTGATGGCCGGCTTCCTGGCCAAGTACCCGGACATCGACGCGGTCTACGCGCACAACGACGACGAGGGCCTCGGCGCCGTCGCGGCCATCGAGGCGGCCGGGAGGAAGCCCGGCACGGACATCACGATCGTCACCGTCGACGCCGGCCGGGCCGGGCTGACCGCCCTCGCCGAAGGCAGGCTCGACTACGTCGTCGAATGCAACCCGCTCTTCGGCCCCCAGCTGATGGACCTGGTCGCCAAGGCCGCTGCCGGGCAGCCGGTGCCCCGGCGGGTCTCGGTGACCGAGACCGCGTTCGACGCCGAGGCCGCCCGCAAGGCCCTGCCCACCCGCGAGTACTGACCGGCCGATGCCCGGCTAACCGATGTCCGGCAGCAGGGTGGCCAGGTCGCCGAAGGTGCCGCGGTGCTCCCGCAACATCGGCGCCAGGGCCTTGCGGAACGCCGTCGAGTCCACCTCGTTGGTCCACGCGCCCTGCGCCTCGGCCGCCGACACCTGCTCGAACGTCGCCGCCGTCCAGAGCTTCAGCTGCTCCACCTGGGTCAGCACCCCGGCCTGCACGACCGCGTCCCGGTCCGCGGCCGGCAGCCCGGCCAGCCAGACCTTGCTGGCCAGCAGGGTGTCCACGGTCTGCTGGTGCCGGGTCCAGGAGAAATGCCTGGCGAACTGCACGTGCTGCTCGGTGGCGTAGAAGATCGCACTGTTCTCGGCGGCGTCGACGAGTTTCTGCTCCAGCGCCGACGCGATGTCGTTGGTGGCCAGCGGCACCGCCTCGGCACCCAGCGCGTTCACCATGTCGATCGACACGATGTTCTGCGGCACCCGGATCCGCATGCCCTTCAGGTCGGCCGGGGTGTAGATCTGCCGTAGCCGGTTGTAGACGTTGCGGTCCCCGCCGTAGAAGAACGCCAGCACCGTCAGCCCGTGCTCGTCCAGGATGCTGGTGCACCGGCGGCCCAGTTCGCCCCGGATCGCGTCCAGGCAGCTGCCCTGGCCGTTGAAGACGTACGGCAGGTTGACCACGCCGAGCCGTTTGTCGTACGCGGTCAGGTTCGCCAGTAACGTCTTGCAGAACGCGACCCGTCCGGTCCGTACCATCTCGGTCACCCGGTTGTCGTCGCCCAGCGCCCCGCCCGGTTTCACCTCGACCGTGATCCGCCCACCGGTCAGCGCCTTGACCTGGTCACCGAAGAAGTTCTCGGCCACCACCATCGGGCTGTTGCCCTTGACCGGCTCGCCGAGTTGCACGGCGAGGGACCCGCCGGAGCCGTCACCACGGTCCCGGTCGCTGCAACCGGCCACCAGCCCCAGCCCGGTGACGGCGCACACCGATGTCAATAGGGATCGACGATCCACCCGGCCAACGGTAATCGGGCCGGGTGCCTCAGACCGCGGTAATCGCCAGATCGCGGTCCAGCCAGGCGGTCATCGCCGCGGCCGGCATCGGGCGGCTGATGTGGTAGCCCTGCGCCTCGTGACAGCCCAGGTCCCGCAGCGCCCGCATGGCCTGCTCGTCCTCGACCCCCTCGGCGACCACCCGCAGGTGCAGGTTCTTCGCCAGGTCGACGACGGCCCGCACGATGGTCTCGTCCCGGGAGTTCTCGCTCATCCGCATCACGAAACTCCTGTCGATCTTCAGCTCGTGCGGCGGCATGTCCCGCAGATGCGCGATCGACGAGTACCCGGTGCCGAAGTCGTCGATCGAGATCTTCACCCCGTACGCGCGCAGCTCCTGCAGCACCTCACCGGCCTGCCGGGTGTCGCCGATGACGGCACTCTCGGTGATCTCCAGGGTGAGCAGCCCGGGCCGTACCCCGTGCCGGGCCAGCGCCTCCACCACGGTCACCGGGAACGTGTCGTCGGCGAGCGACCGGGCCGGCACGTTCACCGACACCGGCAGCGCCCGCCCGCCCCGCTCCCACTCGGCGATCTGCGCCAGAGCCTGCTCCAGCACCTCGGCGGTGACCAGGTCGATCAGCCCGCTCTCCTCGGCCAGCGGGACGAACGCGGCCGGCGCGAGCAGTCCCCGCTCCGGATGCTGCCAGCGGACCAGGGCCTCGGCCCCGCACGGCAGGCCGCTGGCCAGGTCCACCTTCGGCTGGTAGAACACCACCAGCTCACCGCGTTCGACACTCTGCCGCAGCTCGCTCAGCAGGGTCAGCCGGTTCGTGTCACCGCCGTCCAGGGTCGCGTCGTAACCGACCACCCCGCCGCGCCGCCGTTTCGCCGCGTACATCGCGACGTCCGCGTGCTGCAGCAGCTCGGCGGTGTCGCCACCGTCGAACGGGAACATCGACACCCCGATGCTGGCGTCGATGTCGACCATCAGCCCGCTCAGCTCGATCGGCTGGCGCAACGTCTCCAGCAGGCGGTACCCGGCCTCCAGCGCCGCCTCCCGTTCCGGGGTCGACGGCAGCACCACGGCGAACTCGTCACCACCGAGCCGCACCACCGAGTCATCGGTCCGGCAGGCGTCCGTCAGCCGCTGCGCCACCTCGCACAGCAACTCGTCCCCGGCGTGGTGCCCGAGGGTGTCGTTCACCTCCTTGAACCGGTCCAGGTCGATGAGCAGGAGACTGAACGGCTCCTCGGTGCGCTCGCCCTCCCGGACCGCCGCGTCCAGCCGTTCGTGGAACATCGACCGGTTGCCGAGCCCGGTCAGCGGATCGTGGGTGGCCTCGTACAGCCGCCGCTCGGCCTGCCGTTCGGCCCGGCGCTGATAGCCGACCAGGACGAACGCGCACACCGCGAACAACAGCACCACGATCGGGATCATCAGTTCGGCCACGGTCCGGACCAGGACGGTACGACTGTCGACACCCTCCAGATAGTCCGCCAGCTCCTCCTGACTGATGTGCACGTTGTCCAGCACCTCGTCCCGCAGCGGGGCGAAGGTCAGCGACGCCAGCTCGGCGTACCCCTGCACGTTCGAACCACGCTCGGTCTGCGACATGATCTCGACGACGATCCGGCTGTAGTTGGCGTACGCACCCCGGATCGCGTCGAGTTTCACCTGGTCGAGAGCCTGATTACGGTGCAGCCAGTCCAGGTCGGCGCGGGCCGAGTCGAGCGTCGCGGCCAGTTGGTCACTGCGGTACTTGGTGCCACCGGTGGCCAGATATTCACGCAACGCCGCATCCTGCGCGTTCACCCGTACCGAGATGTCGTTGAGAACCTTGGTGGTCTCCTGAGTGCGCCGGACCTCCCGGGTCGCGTCGGCGGTGACCGTTGAGGCGACCACTGCCGACGCTGCCAGGATGGCGATGCCCACGGCGGTACCGCCGATGGCCGCCCGCGCCACCGCGCGGCTGGCCATCAACCGGCCCCACCGCCCGCGCGGCTCCGCCCGATCCGATCCTGCGCTTCCGGTCACGCAGACAACTTCGGCCACCCGGCACCGAAGTTAAAGGTTCACCCTCCGCACGACCTCGGTGAGCCGGTCGGCGGCCTGCACCCCGGACAGCCGCCGCCCGTGGATCACGGTGAGGTCCTCCACCGCGCAGGCCGGCGGCGTCTGCCCGACCGCGCCCGCCAGCGCCGGGGCCCACCGCGCCCACTCCACCATCTCGGCGTGCAGTTCGCCCTCCATCTCGGCGGGCGACATCGACGCGGTCAGGCGCTGGACGAAGCGCTGCCGGTGGGCCCAGAACGACCACACCTTCGCCTCGTCGATCAGTTGCTCCACCGGGTCGGTCCGCAGGTAGCGCAGCGCGATCTGCAGCGACTCGGGCCGGCCGTCCTCGATCAGGGCGTCGATCATCCGGTGCCGCGCGTGCTGCCCCGCCACCTCGTAGAAGGTGCTGCGGCAGCCGCGGGGCTCGGCCGCGGCCACGATCGTCTTCCAGGTCATGTCGGAGCGGGGCCCGCTGTTGAGTACGGTGGAGGCCGCCCGGTAGTACGTGGTCTTGGTGTTCCAGTGGTTACGGCGCGGCGACGGGTTGTCGGCGAGCCGCCGCACCCATCCACCCACGACCGTCCTGTCGAGACCTGCGAAAACCGCCATCTTCTCAGCCCTCCTGATGTGGTCGATCCTTGTCCGGCGCCAGACGAGCCTCCCGGGACGGGCCGTCCGCCCGCATCACGTGTTCACGTGATCCCGCTCGTCTGTAGACAGTGGACTGTCGATTCTGGCCAAGAACGGCGGCGCGGCAATCAGCTCCAGGGTCCCGTCGTGCCACCGATCGGCCGATAGCCGCCCTGGCCCGTTCGGGGTGATGTGAGCCGACTTATATTTACGAACGGTCGGTCGTTTTATAGGTTCAGTGGCATGACCCAGGACGGCAGGCTGATCCGCGGCGAACGCACCCGCACCGCGGTCCTCGAACAGGCGCTCCTGCTCGCCACCGTGTCCGGCCTCGACGGCCTCTCCCTCAGCCAGGTCGCCGACGCGCTCGGCGTCAGCAAATCCGGCCTCTTCGCCCACTGGCGCTCCAAGGAGGCCCTGCAACTGGCGGTCGTCGACCAGGCCCGCACCCAGTGGACCGACCGGGTCATCCGCCCCGCCCTCACCGCACCGGCCGGTGCGCGCCGGCTGTGGGCCGTGCACCTCAGCCGGCTCGCCTTCTACGAGGCCCGGGTGCTGCCCGGCGGCTGCTTCTTCGCCAACGCACACTTCGAGTTCAACGCCCGCCCCGGCGCCGTCCGCGACCGCCTCGCCACCGAGCAGACCGACTGGCTGACCTTCCTGACCGGCCTGGCCACCGAGGCGGTGACCCGTGGGGACCTGCGTCCCGGCACCGACCCGGCGGTCCTGGCGTACCAGGTCGAGGCCCTCGGCGTCTGCGCCGTCATGCAGGCACCCGTCCTCGGCCCCGAGACCACCTACCCGCACGCCCGCCGAGCCCTGCTCGACCACCTGCGGGCCGTCAGCACCGACCCGACGATCCTTCCGGAGCAGCCATGAGCACCACGACACTTCCCCTGACGTACGGCGACGTGGTTCACACGCCCGTCCACTTCGACGACCTCGACGCGATGGGGGTGCTGCACAACTCCCGCTACGCCGTGCTCGTCGAACGCGCCGTCGGCAAGTGGTGGGCGGCCCGCGGCGTCACCTTCACCGGTGGGCAGCCGACGTCGCCCGACGCGTTCAACGTGGTCCGCGAGTACGGCATCACCTTCCACGTCCCGGTGACCGCCGTCGGTGACATCGCCGTCCACTTCTGGCTGGAGAAACTCGGCACCACCAGCGCCGACTACCGTTTCCGGGTGACCACCCTGGACGGCTCGGTCGTGCACGCCGACGGCCGCCGCGTCAACGTCCGCCTGGACCCGTCGACCATGCGCCCGGTCCCGTGGACCGACCATGCCCGCGGTATCGCCCAGCCCCTCTTGAAGCCCTGACCCGGCCCGCCTCCGCTGCTCGGTGGAGGCGGAGGCGGAGGTGGAGGCGGAGGTGGATTCGAGCTGCGTGGCGAGGCGGCCTGAAATGGGCAGTGCCTCGCCGGGCGCGACCACTGGGCCGCGCCCGGCGGGTGATCAGATTCGGTCGGCGGCGATCAGGAGGTAGTGGAAGCTGCCCTCCTGGTAGGCGGTCAGGAACGCCTCTTCGATGCCGGTGGCGACCTCGGACTTCGCACGGAGCTGCCAGTACGGGATGGTGGCCTCGGTCAGGTCGACGACGTTGATCGGGACGAGGTTGTTGGCGGCGAGGGCCTTGAAGTAGTCGCTGCGCGGGTGGATGTCACACGTGTAGTGCTCGTTGATCTTGCTGACCGCCTTGGAGCGCCGGCCGGCCAGGTCGTTGGCACAGCCGGTGATGCAGACGTAGCGGCCGCCGAACTTCAGCAGACGGGAGAATTCGCCGAACAGTTTGTGCAGGTCGACGTACATGGTGGTTTCGTTGGTCCAGATCGCCTGGCGGCTGTCGGACGGCAGCTGGGTCTCCAGCATGTTGCGGAAGTGGAAGCGGACCCGGTCGCTGACGCCGCGGCGGGCGGCCTGTTCGTTGGCGAAGCCGACCTGGTACTCGGAGATCGACACCCCGTCTACCTCGCAGCCGAAGCGCCGGTTGGCCATGATGCTGGTGCCACCCCGGCCGGAGCCGCCGTCGAGGATCATGTCGGTGGGCCGGATCGGTCCCAGGTGGTCGAGCAGCAGTTCGGACTGGGCGGATTCGAGGCGGTGCAGTTCGGCGATGAGCCGCTTCTCCCGGGTCTCGGCGGGGCCGTCCAGGACCGTCGGGTCGTAGGGTCCGACCCCGTAGTGGTGGTGGTAGAGGTCGTCGACTTCACCGAGACGCAGGTTGACCGGGTCGTTCTGGTTGGTGTTCCAGTAGTTCGCGACGGACTTCTCGAAGTCGGTGCGGAGGATCGTGCTGGTCATCTCAACTCCCGTTGGTCTTGTTGTAACGTCCGGTGGTCGCGTGCCACCGGCGGCTGCCGCCCACCCAGGCCCAGGTGTCGGCGAGGAATCGCCGCAGGTGGGGGGATCCGGCGATGCTGAGCCGGGTGGCCAGTTCGACGTAGGTGTGCATCAACTCGTTGTGGATCTCGACGGTCCGTGCGACGGCCTGTTCGTGGGTCAGGTTCTCCTCGCGGGCCAGTACGCGGGGCAGGTTGTGGTCGTTGTCCGATTCGGCCGGCCCGGAGTGCAGGTCGTTGACGAGGACCGCCGCGTTCCCGGCGGTGGTGAAGGCGCGGCGTACTTCCGGGTGGTAGAACTCGTGCGCGGGCAGTTCGTAGCCGGCCAGTACGTCGATCAGGATCATCGGCGGCAGGTAGCTGTTGAGGTGCCGTTGCACCAGGTACTCCCAGACCGGGGGAGTGCGCCGGTTGACATGCCAGTCCGCTTCCTGCGTCCACGCCAGGAAGAGGACCGCCATCTGGTGCTGGAACCGTCCGAGCTGGGCGGTGGTGGTGTAGCGGGACAGGTGTGCGACGGCGGTGCGGAACGCTTCGGAGATCGGCTGCAGCCGGTGGTAGCCCTCCATGTCACCGGCGTACCGGGGGACCAGCTGTGCCGGGTCGATGGTGTGCAGCAGCCGGGCCAGCCGGGAGCCGACCACCCGCGGGTCGGCGCCGAGCTCGATCTCGTCGACGTAGTAGTCGTCGGCGGCCCACTCGGCGACCAGGCATTTCGTGGCCATGAGCAGCCGGTCCGGGTCGTTGCAGGCGGGGTGGGCGAGCATCATGTAGCGGCCGAACCCGTACGACCGCAGTTTGTCCAACCTCCCCTCATAAATCCCGACTTGCCGGGCCCAGGCGATCAGTTGGTCATCGACCAGATCGCCGAGAGCGGGGTCGTCACGGATCGCGTCCGGACAGAAGAGCTGATCATCGGGGCGCGACGGGGCGAACGCGCGCATCGCCGACATGCCGAGCCCGGGAACCAGGTCCCGCAGCGCAGCCGGCGGCGCGAACCGGACATCGGTCAGGACCGACATCAGTGCGACAGTTCGACGTGGTCGAGGATGCCGAGCGCGTCCGGTACCAGCACCGCCGCCGAGTAGTAGGCGCTGACCAGGTACGACATGATCGCCTGCTCGCTGATTCCCATGAACCGCACGTTGAGCCCGGGCTGGTACTCGTCCGGGATCCCGGTCTGGTGCAGCCCGATCACACCCTGGTTGTCCTCACCGACCCGCATCGCCATGATCGACGTGGTGTGCGTGTGGCTGATCGGGATCTTGCCGGACGGCAGGATCGGCACGCCCCGCCAGGACGGGACGGACCGGCCACCCATGTCCACCGTGGGTGGATAGATGCCCATCTTCGTGCACTCCCGGCCGAACGCGGCGATGGCCTGCGGGTGTGCCAGGAAGAACTCGGTGTTGCGCCGCATGCTGAGTAGCTCGTCGAAGTCGTCGGGGGTGGGCGGCCCGCCCCGGGTGTGGATGCGCTGCCGCAGGTCGGCGTTGTGCAGCAGGCCGAACTCCCGGTTGTTGATGAGTTCGTACTCCTGGCGTTCGCGCAGCGCCTCGACGGTCAGCCGGAGCTGCTGCTCCATCTGGTTCATCGGCTCGTTGTAGAGGTCGGCGACCCGGGTGTGCACGCGGAGGACCGTCTGCGCGACGCTGAGTTCGTATTCGCGCGGGGCCACCTCGTAGTCGACGTAGGTGCCGGCCAGCGTCGGTTCCCCGCGGTGCCCGGCGGCGACCACGATCTCGGCCTCACCGTGTTTGTTCTGCGGTTTGCGGCTCTTGTCGCGGAACCTGTCGACGTGCCGGCGGAGGTCCTCGCTGCGGTCGACCAGTTCGGCGAACGCAGCCCGGGGCAGCTCCAGCATGGTCACCGCGGTCATCGCCTTGGCGGTGTACTCCCAGATGGTGTCGTCCGCGACGAGCACCCGTTCGCCGAACTTCTCACCGTCGGCGAGCACCCCGATGCTGACCGGGTCGCCGTACGCGCCGACCCCGATCTTGTCGACCTTGCCGTGCGCGATCAGATACAGGTTGTCGGCCACCGAGCCGAACTCGACGATGACCTGGCCCTGCTCGTACTCCCGCTGGACGAACCGGTCGGCGATCCCGCGCAGCAGGTCCTCGTCCTCGATCGCGGCGAGGATCGCGATCTCCCGCAGTTCGGCCGGGACGACGTGCACCGACGCGCCGGTGTTGGTGAAGGTGAGCCGGCCGTCGCCGAGCCGGTAGGTCATCCGGCGGTTCACCCGATAGGTGCCACCGCCGACCTGCACCCAGGGCAGTTTGCGCAGCAGCCAGCGGGAGGAGATCTCCTGCATCTGCGGCACGGATTTGGTGGTGTGCGCGAGATTGCGGGCGGCTGCCGTACTCAGGCTCTGCCGCTGTTGATGGTCTTGTTGTTCCCGAAGCTCGGCCGGTTTAATAGAGCTAGTCACGTTTCATCCTTAATGAGGCTTCCGTCTAGCCCGTTTTATCCCAGCTCCTTCCGTGTTTCCCGGTTTTCACAGATAACCGAACTCTCCGACCTAAGCTCCGAGATCATGGAAGTCCTCCTCGCCGCCCCACGATCCTTCTGCGCCGGCGTCGAACGTGCCGTCGACATGGTCGACCGGGCGCTGCGCCTGCACGGGCCACCCGTCTACGTGCGCCGCCAGATCGTGCACAACGCCCACGTCGTCGCCGGCCTGGAGGCACGTGGCGTGATCTTCGTCGAGGAGCTGGACGCGGTACCGGACGGCGCGGTCGTCGTCTTCTCCGCCCACGGCGTCGCGCCCGCGGTCCGGGCCGAGGCCGCCCGCCGCGAACTCGGAGTCATCGACGCGACCTGCCCGCTGGTCGCCAAGGTGCACACCGAGGCACGCCGGTTCGCGGCCCGCGGGGACACCGTGCTGCTGATCGGACACCCCGGCCACGACGAGACCGAGGGCACCCTCGGTCAGGTGCCGGGCCTGCAACTCGTCTCCCGCATCTCCGACATCTCGGATCTGGAGGTAGCGGATGCGCGCCGGGTGTCATATCTGACCCAGACCACCCTGGCAGCGGAGGAGACCGGCGCGGTCATCGATGCCCTGCGAGCGAGATTCCCCGATCTGTCCGGACCGGACACGGCCGATATCTGCTACGCCACCACCAACCGCCAGGAAGCCGTGACCGCCATCGCCGCCCGCTGCGACCTGATGCTGGTGGTCGGCTCGTCCAATTCCTCCAACTCCCTGCGCCTGGTAGAGGTGGCCCGGCGTCACGGCACCCCCGCCCACCTGATCGAGGACGCCACCGAGATCCGCCCCGAATGGCTGCACGACGTCCACACGGTGGGCCTGACCGCCGGCGCCTCAGCCCCACCCCACCTGGTCGACGAGGTGATCACCGCCCTGGCGCCGACCCGGATAACCGAACACCGGACAGCCGAGGAAAACATCACATTCGTACTACCGAACCCCTTAAGAGCATGATTTTGTACGCCGGCAGAACGCGCCCGTGGCATCACGCGAGGCCCCCGTCCCTCCAGGTCCCCCCGCGCCCGCCGGGCCGAATGCGGTGGAGACGCCCCCCGCCAGGCCGTCTCAGCCCAGGCCCCCGCCACCTCAGTTCGCCGCCGTAACCCCAACGCCAGCCCGAACCCGG
Source organism: Actinoplanes sp. (assembly GCA_035562875.1). Taxonomy (GTDB): domain Bacteria; phylum Actinomycetota; class Actinomycetes; order Mycobacteriales; family Micromonosporaceae; genus Actinoplanes. The sequence goes on from DATMVU010000489.1 coordinate 20,892, forward strand.
TAACCGGCCGTCACCCTGACAGGAGAGTGCGCGACGGCGGCACCGACACCAGGGAGAAGGCTCTCCAGCGCCGATGCGGTCGCACCGGAGACCGTCCTGACTCACCACACCTCTGACAACCTCGACAAGCCGCTCAGCCGCATTCTCCGTGAGGTGCGAGACGGTGGCCACACCAACGTGAAGTGGTACGCGTACGGCACCTGAGTAGCGAGGAGAGGCCGATAGTGGCAATCGCGATGACTCGAAGAGCCGCGATGACAGCTGCGGCTGTCACGGCGACCATCGCCACCCTTCTCGCAGCCTTCTGGAATCAGCGGACGTCGGGTCAGACGATCTCCGCGGAGCTTGCTGGGGAACTCTCGGAGAGAGCCGTTCCGATCATCGAGCAGAAGCTCACCATGGACTGGTTCGCGGGCGCTGCTGGGCAGAGAATGGTCTGTGTAGCCCGGCCGCTGGGAACCGATCCGGCATCGGCGCAGACGATCTCCGCTGTGGAAACGGTCTACGTGTGGGCGCTGTGTGCCACCACCGGCACGAAGGTTCGGTCGGAGATGTCCAAGCCGATGGCAGTGCACCTCACTGGGCCCGGCGGTGTGGAAGCGCCGACGGATGGTGAAAGCCATGCGTCACAGGTAGAGCGGATCTTTCCAGAGCGGCTTCACGATGTGGTCCTGGGCGACATCCGAGTCGAGGACCTCGAGGCCGCACTCGAGGATCGCATCGCCACAACCGCCTGATCCCATGGCGCCCTTCCCGTGTGTCCGGCAAACGGCCGGGCACACGGGCAAGTCGGCTCCGGCCATGGCGTCTCCTTCCCCGGCACCCACCCGGCGCGTTCCCGTACCTGCCCGACAAGTGGTTGAGGGCCACGTCTCCGCCGCACTCGACCGCCGGCTCGCCGAACGCTGAGCCCGGATCCTGCGGCCGTCCTACCGCAACCGGACTCCACGACCCGGCGGGCACCTCCTCAAGCCCGTACGCCGACTGATCGAGTCGGTCGGTGTCACTCCGGCGAGGACTCACGCAACGACCGGCCGGCATCCGAGGGGACGGCTTTCCCGCCCTTGCGGCTCCTAGCTGATCGGCCACGTACTGATTTTGCTCGCACAATGGTGTGGGTATTGCGATGGTGTGTGAGACACAGTATTGTTCGTGGCATGACAATCGATGCCACGCTCTCCGGGCATCTGCAGGAGTTGCGGCGCGGGACGGTCGTTGTCGCGAGTCTCACCGTCCTGCGGCAGCCGGGGTATGGGTATTCGCTGCTCGAGACGTTGAGTGCGGCCGGGTTCGAGGTGGAGGCGAACACGCTCTACCCGCTGCTGCGACGGCTGGAGACGCAAGGGCTGCTCACCAGTGAGTGGAACACCGATGAGGCTCGGCCGCGGAAGTTCTACCGCACCACAGCGCAGGGTGACGCCCTCGCCGCCGCGTTGCGGGGCGAGTGGGGGCGACTGGACAAGGCGATCAACGGTCTGGACTCGCGGGCCGGCTACGAACCTCCACCGGCATGAGTGCAGCCGGCATGAGTGCAGCCGGAAGCAGGCGACAGAACCGGCAGGCGACGGCAGCGCGGTCGGCGGGTTCAAGGCTGGCAGGGTTACGGATGAGGGAGACGTGGGATGACGACCATCATTGACCGATATGTCTACACCGTGCTGCGCCGGGTTCCGGAGCAGCAGCGGACGGATATCGAGCAGGAGTTGCGGACCTCCATCGAGGACGCCGTGGACGCTCGGATCGACGGGGGTGAGGAGCGGGACGAGGCGATCGAGCGGGCGCTTCTGGAGTTGGGGGATCCGGATCGGCTGGCGGACGGGTATGCGGAGCGGCCCTCCTATCTGATCGGGCCGGAGTTCTATCCGGTGTGGCGGCGGCTTCTGATCACGCTGGTGTCCACGGTGCTGCCGATCGTGGTGGTTGTCGCCGTGGTGTTGCGGCTGCTGGAGCAGGCCACGTTCGGGGAGGTGGTGGGGACCGTCCTCGGGACGTTGTTCACCGTGGGGGCGCATCTGGTGTTCTGGGTGACGCTGACGTTCGCGATCGTGGAGCGAGCCGGAGTGGTGACCGGGTCCGGGACGGCGACCGGGTCCGGGGCGGGGCGTGCCGAGTGGGGCCGGCGGGCGTGGCGGGTGGCGGATCTGCCGCGGTACGAGCCGGGTGTGATGACTCCGGGACAGCTGGCGGCGGCTGTACTGTGGCCGGTTCTGGTGGTGGCGGCCCTGGTGCTGCAGCAGTTCGCGTTCACCGAGGAGCCCGTGCTGGATCCGGGCAACTGGACGTTCTGGTGGCCGTACCTGATCGTGGTGTTGGTCCTGGAAGGTCTTTATGCGGTGTGGCTGTTCCGGCGCGGCGCCTGGGGGCATCTCGTGACCGTGGTGAACGCGGTGCTCGCGGTGCTGTTCGCCGGGCCGGTCGTGTGGCTGGCGTCGACCGGTGGCTTCTTCAACCCGGAGTTCCTGGCGACGCTGGACTGGGGTTCGGTGGATCCGGCGCGCTGGCTGAACAACATCGTGATCGTGGTGGCGGTGGCCGGAGCGCTGTGGGATGTGGCGGAGACCGGGGTGCGGGCCGAACGGGCCCGGCGTGGGCTGCCGGCCCGGATTCCGGGGACAGGGCGGGAGTTCACCAGCCCACTGTCCTGACCGGGAAGCCCTCAAGTCCGGGTGCCGGTGGCCGATTCTCGCGGCGCACCGGCACACCGGGAACGACCGGTGTGCCGGAGAACGAACCGCACACGGACGAGCGGGAAGGCCCCTGAGATCCCCCATGACCAAGATGACGCAGCTTCCGATACCTGTGCGGGAGGACCGGTGGAAACCGTCGAACCCGCTG